>JAJYHN010000031.1 GCA_021784765.1 Actinomycetes bacterium | reverse complement strand
CAGGTAGTTCTTCGCGTAGCGCTCCCCCGCGAGGTCCTGCAACACCTGCGCCGTCAACTCGTCGACCTCCCCCGCCGTCACCTGTGTGGCGCCCCCGTCGAGCAAACGGGTCTCGACCTCCTCGGCCACCTGGTAGGCGCGGAAGGGCGACAGGCCACTCACCATGATGTCGGTGGCTCGCATCCCCTTGGAGTAGGGCAGGCCCGGCTCACGATCGGAGACCACGATGGTCCTGCTCGGCTTCATCGATCCCTCGGTTGTCCCCTCGGCCGTCCTCACGGGCCGCCGTCGTGCGCGCCCCGAAAGCCGGCCCGTCGTCCGCTCAGCGCGCGGGACGCTCGGGGCGCCCCGCGGCGCGTTCGCGCGCGAGCCCGGCGACCTCGCGCAGCAGGTCGTCGACCTCGCCGTCCCCCCCCACCGCGCGCGGGCGGTTGTCGAGGAACACCACCTCCGCCCCCCGCTCCAACGCGCGGCGAGCCGCCACGTCGACCGCGGCCGCCTTCAACTCCGTCGCCAGCACGTCGAACCGCGGCGCCGATGCCAGGTCCTCCTCGAGGCCCGCACGATCGGCGAGGCGCGCGGAGATCCCTACCACGCGGCACCCCGCCGTTCGCTCGAGCCGCTCGACGAGCCAATCCGACACGCCGGCTGCGGTCGTCGCAACGAACACATCCTTGTCCCTCACGTCTGCGAGCGGCACCGGGTCGAGCACCGCGTGCGCAATCCGGATGCCCGGACGCAGACGACGAATGTGGGAGTCGAGGGCGGAGAGGTTCTCGGTCCCGGCACGCGGGCCCGGAGACATGATAAGGATCGCGAGGTCGGAAAGCAATACGCGCAGGGGCCCCCCGTAGCCGGCCACGTGGGCGAGGGGCACCGACGACGGAACCACGAGCACCCCCGCGTCCCACGGGACCGGCGGCAGCGAGGCCCCGCTCCCCTCCAGGATCACGAGCCCGGCGCCGCGCGCCGCCACACGGGCGGCCTCGCCGACGTTGGTGGCGAAGGGACGGCCACCCATCCCTCCGCCGGCGCGCCGGGCCCCCACCGTTGGCACGCCCGCGGTCAGCGCGTCCTCCAGGTAGTCGGACGCCGCGTGCTCTCCTCGGTCGGCGCGTGCGAGCAGGGCATCGACCGTGACGTCCTCCGGGCCGGCGACCACCGGCGATGGCGGGCCGCCGCGGCCCATCGCGACGACGACCGGCGCCAGCCCCTCGGCGGCGGCCAGGCGCGCGAGGTGGCCCGAGACGCCGGTCTTCGCCACCCGCTTGCCGGTGCCGATCACGCCCACGGTGGCCGGGGGGATGGCCGGCTCGGTCCACGGGGGGTCGAACCGGAAGTCGGGGCCGAGGTAGGGGACTCCCCGGGCCAGGGCGACGGCGGCCGCCTCCATCCGCCGCTCGTAGGCGAGCACCGGCGCGTCGGAGAGGTCGAGCACGCCCTCCGGCCGGACCTCGTCCAGCGCGGCGGCCAGCGCGCCCATGGGGTCGCCGTCGGCGCGCCGCACCGGCACGTCACCGACGTCGAGCCTCCCGCCGGCCGGGAGCTTCTCGACCCCGCCGATCAGCAGCGCGGCCTCGACCCGGAACCCCGCCGCGGCGGCCTCGGCCAGCGCCCAGCGGGTGACGTCCGGGTAGTGCTCGCCGTCGACGAGCGCGACGACCCTCATCGGCGCCGGTCGGTCAGGACGAGGGCTCCGCGTGAGCCGGCCCGGCCGCGTGCTCGCGCGCCGGCTCGGGGCTGCGGCCGAGCTGAGCGCCGGTCGCGGCCGAGAAGCGCGCCATGATCGTCCGGCCGCCGAACGGGAACGTGCGCCAGATCCGCACCTCGTCGTCCTCGACCTCGAGCACGTTGTAGCAGGGCTTCGTGTGCCCTCGGAGGCGCAGGGACGAGGCGGTGCCGGCGTTCGCGACGTACATGGTCTCGAACCGCCACACCCAGGGAACGTGCTTGTGGCCGGCCAGCACGACGTTCACCCCGCACTCGAGGAGGACTTGGAGCAGGTCGCCGGCATCCATCACGGTGCTCCGCTCCCGGCCGGTGCCGGGGACCGGCAGCAGGTGGTGGTGCAGCGCGAACACCTTCAGGTCGGCCGGCGCGGCGAACTGCTCGCAGATCCACTCGTAGCGCTCGCGGCCGATCTGCCCCTCGTCCAGGTCCGGCTCGCTGGAGTCGGCCCCGACGACCTGCACCCCGCGGACGTCGCGGGACCAGTGCCGGGGTCCGATCAGCTCCTCGAAGTGCACGTAGCCGACGTTGCGCGCGTCGTGGTTACCGGGGACGACCGCGACCGGCGAGCGCAGCCGGTCGAGATAGGCGACCACGTTCTTGTACTCCTGCCGGTAGCCCTCGTTGGTGACGTCCCCGGTGATCACGACCAACTCGGGCTCGAGCTCGTTCAGCTCGGCGATCACGCGGTTCATCAGGTTGGGCACGAAGAAGGGCGACCCGACGTGGAAGTCGGAGATGTGCGCGATCCTGACGTTGCCCGGCACGCCACCGAGTCTACGCGCAGCCGCAGCGACTCCGGTGGATGCGGCGAAGGACCGCCGTCAGCGCGCTGGGGGATAAGGCGGGGCCTGCTCGCGCTGAAGGTAGCCGGCGGTCATCCCGCCGTCGACCAGCAGGACGGCTCCGGTGACGAACTCCGCCTCCGCGCTCGCGAAGTAGACCGCCGCGGCGGCCACGTCCTCGGCGCGGCCGATCCGGCCGATCGGCGGCACCGGCCACCCCTCGTCCTGCTCGCCGCGATCGGTCTGGCCCGGCGGGCCCATGTGGCGCATCCCCGGCCAGATGTCGCCGGGGCAGATCACGTTCGAGCGAACCCCGCTCGGCCCACCCTCGACGGCGAGCATCTTGCCGAGCATGATCGCGGCCGCCTTCGACACCGAGTAGACGGCGATCGAGGACTCGCCCCACACGCCGGCGTCCGAGGCGATGTGGATCATGCAGCCGCGGCTCGCCGCGAGGTGCGGGAACGCCGCTCGCGCGTAGAGGTACGCCCCGCGGACGTTCACGCCCATCACGCGATCGAAGTCCTCGACCGGCGTCCCGAGGACGCCGGCAACGACGCCGACCCCCGCGTTGTTGACGAGCACGTCGAGTCCCTCGAGGCGGACGGTCGCGCCGGCGACCGAGCGCTCCACCGCAGCGGGGTCGGCGGCGTCGGCCGGCAGGAACCACGCGGGCCCGGCCTCCCGGAGCCTCGCCTCGGCCGCGCGACCGAGGTCCTCGTCACGGCCCGTGACGGCCACGCGGGCGCCCTCGGCCAGGAATCGCTCGGCGATCGCGAGGCCGAGCCCGGTGGTCCCGCCGGTGACGAGCGCCCGCGCGCCCTCGAGCCGCCCCATGACCCGCAAGCCTACGGGGGCGTCCAGGGGCGCGCACGCGCCTGCCCGGACGGGGCGGGCCGCACGCGCACGCCGGTCTGGCACGATAGGGGGCGTGAACCTGCTGGATCTGGGCATCCTGGCGTGGGTGGGGGTCGCCGCCTTCTCCGGGTTCCGGCGCGGGGCGGCCCTGCAGCTGGTCGAGTACGTCGGGCTGCTCGGGGGGCTCGTCGGCGGTGCCATCCTGGCGCCGCACGTGGTGCCGCTCGGCGCCTCGGCGGCGACGCAGTCGCTGCTCGCGCTCGTGGTCCTCATCGCCGGGGCCGCGCTCGGGCAGGCGCTCGGCTGGGCGGTCGGCCGGCGGGTGTGGTCGATGGCCCGCCGGGTGAGTTTCCTCGGCTCGCTCGACTCGGTCGCCGGCGCACTGGTGAGCGTCGTCGCGGTGCTGCTCGCAACCTGGTTCGTCGCCTACAACCTGTCGAACGGACCGTTCCCCACCGTCAGCAACGAGATCCGCACCTCGGCGATCGTGCAGGGGCTCGACGGCGCGCTCCCCCGACCGCCGAACGTCCTGTCCGAGGCTCGGCGGATGCTGAACCGGTTCGGGTTCCCGGAGGTCTTCGCCGACCTGCCGCCGGCCCCTGCCGGGCCGGTCCCCGTGCCGAGCGGGCACCAGGCCGCGGAGGTCGCGGCCCGCATCGCCCCGTCGACGGTCCGGATCACGGGCGACGCGTGCGGCATGGTGCTGGAGGGCAGCGGGTTCGTGGGCGCGCCACACTACGTCGTCACCAACGCCCACGTCGTGGCCGGTGCCCACGACATCGTGGTGACCTCGCCCGACCACGGCACCGAGAACGCCACGGTGGTGCTCTTCGATCCGAGGATCGACCTCGCCGTGCTGAGGGTGGCGGTGACCCCGGGGCCGGCGCTGCGCCTCGACCCCGGGGGGGTGAGGCGGGGCCAGAAGGGCGCCGTCCTCGGCTACCCGGGCGGTGGGCCGCTGGCGTTCGGGCCGGCGGCCGTCCGGCGTCAGCTGGACGCCGTCGGACGAGACATCTACGGCAACGCCCTCGTCACACGGACGGTCTACGAGCTGCAGGCCGTGGTGCGGCCCGGCAACTCGGGAGGACCGCTCGTGTCGCTCACCGGCGAGGTGATCGGCGTGGTGTTCGCCGCCTCCACCACCGATCCGAACGTCGGCTACGCCCTGACCTCCGTCGAGGCGCTGAACGACCTGCATCGCGCGGCCGGCCGGACGGCGGCGGTGTCCACGCAGGCCTGCACCGGCTGAGCCAGCCGGTCCCCGACGGCGCGCGCGGGTCCGGCCCGGACGACCGGCTCACATTGGACGGCCGTCGCAACTCGACAACACGGCCACGAGGCAGTATAAGAACTCTGGCAGGCGCGTCCGGGCATTCGTGTGCCCGGTGCGTGGTGGTTGCAGGGGAGAGGAACGGGACGTGAAGGAGGAGGGACTCATGCGTAGACGCGGCATCCTCGCCGCGGTGTCCGCGAGCGTCGTCGTGGCCGCGTTCCTGACGGCCGCGCCCGCGAGCGCGGCCGGGATCACACGCCACACCGAGGTCCGCGGGGCCGCCGCGTC
>JAJYHN010000200.1 GCA_021784765.1 Actinomycetes bacterium | reverse complement strand
CGGACCGCGACCGCCTGGATCGCACCCACGAGGACCGCCCGCAACTGCGGGTCGGCCTGGCTCGTCCACTCCAGGCGCCGGGCGCCCACCACCAGGACGTCGAGCGACCCGGCGCGCAGCCGCCGTTCCCCCGCGGCCAGGCTCGGCACCGTCGTCGCCTCGGCCGAGATCCCCGCGGCTCGGGCGCCGCTCGCGATGGCCGCCGCGAGCCCGGCGGGCGCCGGCTGCACCAGCCCCACGCGTTGGGCCCGCTGCCCTTTGGCGAGCACGGCGGGGAGCACGATCACGGCCACCACCACCAGCAGCATGATCACGAGCGAGACCTGGAAGGCCCGGCTCCGGGCGCGCTCGCGCATCTCCCGGGCGGCGACCAGCAGGATCTGGCGAGCGGGGCTCACGACCCGACCGTCCGGCGAAACAGCTCCGACAGCGTCGGCGGCTGGTAGGAGAGCTCGACGAGCTCGCCGGCGGCGCTCGCGAGCGCGACCAGACGGGGGAGGTCGACGGTCGGGTCGACCTCCAGCCGCAGCCTCCCGTTCGACCGCTCGAGCACCCGCACGCCGGGCTCTCCGTCCGCCCAGCCCGGCTCGCCCCCACGAAGGGTGACGTCGACGAACCGCTGGGCGGCCCCGGCCCGGAGCTCTGTCAGCTCGCCGGAGAGGATCACCCGGCCACGGTCGATCACGACCACGTCCTCGCAGAGGTGCTCGACCAGGTCCAGCTGGTGGCTCGAGAACAGCACCGTCGCCCCGCGGCCAGCGAACCCGGCGAGGATGTCCGCCATCGCGTCCATCGCGATCGGGTCGAGGCCCGAGAACGGTTCGTCCAGCAGCAACAGCTCCGGCTCGTGAACGAGCGCCGCAGCGAGCTGCACGCGCTGCTGGTTGCCGTGCGAGAGGGCGTCGACCCGGTCCCCCGCGCGCTCGGCGAGGCCGAGGGCGGCGAGGGAGCGGTCGGCCGCCCTCCCGGCCTCGGCCGGCCCGAGGCCGGACAGCCGTCCGAGGTAGGCGAGCTGCTCGCGCACCCGCATGCGCGGGTACAGGCCCCGCTCCTCCGGCATGTACCCGAACCGCTGGCGATCCGCCGCGGTGATCGGTCGGCCCCGCCAGTGGATCACGCCCTCCTCAGGCGCCACCAGGCCGAGGACGGCCCGCATGGCCGTGGTCTTGCCGGCGCCGTTCGGGCCGACGAAGCCCGTCAGCCGCCCCGGCGCAGCGGCGAAGCTGCAGCCGTCCAGCGCGGTCACCGTGCCGTACCGCTTGCCGACGCCATCCAGCGAGAGCACGCTCCGACCTCCGGAAGAAGACCCCTGGAGCCTACCCGGCCGCGACGGGATCGAACGCGATCGGCCCTTTACCGAAGGCTTGCCGGCGCCGCACTCGAAGCGGGGCCGTTGCTGGACCACCCCGCCCTACCGTGGGCTTGTCGATCCGCGAAGGGCGCGGGCGAGGCGAAGGAGGAAGGACATGCAGGCACTTCGCAAGCTGGCGGTGATCGGAGTCGCCGCCGCGACGATGCTCGGCACGGCCGGGGCCGCCGCGATCGCTGCCCCGCACGCCGTGACCCACGCGGCGGTCCGCTCGACGGACTCCCGCGACCACGCCGAGACGACCTCCACCGACAGGTCCCGCGACCGCTCCGGCAGGGACGGCGCGCGCGATCGGTCCCGCGACGGCTCCGGCGACCAGGGCAGCGGGCCGCAGGACCAGGGTGGCGGCGGGTCGGGCAACGACGTCGCGAGCCGCGGATAGCGCGAGCCGGACGGCCAGCCGGTGAAGGGGACCCCCCCGGGGTCCCCTTCCGCGCGTCAGGGCTCGGACGGCGTCCCCCGCCCGTGGTGCGCTAGCATCGGCGGCACGATCCCGGGTGCCCGCCCACAGGGAGGAACGCATGGCCCGCTCGCAGTACGACTTCGTGATCGTCGGCGGCGGATCCGCCGGCAGCGCGCTCGCCAACCGCCTGAGCGCCGACCCATCGAACCGAGTCCTCGTCCTCGAGGCCGGACGGCCCGACTACCCCTTCGACGTCTTCATCCACATGCCGGCGGCGCTGGCGTTCCCGATCGGCAGCCGCTTCTACGACTGGAAGTACGAATCCGAGCCCGAGCCCTTCATGCACGGTCGGCGCATCTACCACGCGCGGGGGAAGGTGCTCGGCGGCTCGAGCAGCATCAACGGGATGATCTTCCAGCGCGGGAACCCGATGGACTACCAGCGATGGGCGGCCGACGCTGGCATGGAGGCGTGGGACTACGCGCACTGCCTCCCGTACTTCAAGCGGATGGAGAACTGCCTCGCTGCCGCGCGCGACGATCAGTTCCGGGGACACAGCGGGCCGCTCGTGCTGGAGCGCGGCCCGGTCACCAACCCCCTGTTCGGGGCATTCTTCGAGGCGGTGCAGCAGGCCGGCTACCCCCTCACCGACGACGTCAACGGCCGCCGCCAGGAGGGCTTCGCGCCGTTCGACCGCAACGTGCACCGGGGCCGGCGCCTGTCGGCGTCGCGCGCCTACCTGCACCCGGTCATGGGCCGGCGGAACCTGACCGTGGAGACGCGCGCGTTCGTCACCAGGATCCTGTTCGAGGGCACGCGCGCGGTCGGCGTCGAGTACGTCCAGGGGAAGGGGGCGCCCCGGCGCGCCTACGCGGGGGACGTCGTCCTTTCGGGCGGCTCGATCAACTCCCCGCAGCTGCTGCAGGTCTCGGGCGTCGGGAACGCCGGCGAGCTTGGGGGCGCGGGCGTCGACGTCGTCCACGACCTGCCCGGGGTCGGCGAGAACCTCCAGGACCACCTGGAGGTCTACGTCCAGTACGCGTGCACGCAGCCGGTGTCGGTCGCCCCGGCCCTCCAATGGCGCAACCGCCCCTGGGTCGGCCTTGAGTGGTTGCTGCTCAAGCGGGGCCCCGGCGCGACCAATCACTTCGAGGCCGGCGGGTTCGTGCGCAGCAACGACGACGTGGCCTACCCGAACCTGATGTTCCACTTCCTACCGATCGCGATCCGCTATGACGGCTCGGCGCCGGCCGGGGACCACGGCTACCAGGTGCACATCGGGCCGATGTACTCGGACGCGCGAGGGTCGGTGAAGATCAAGAGCGCCGACCCGCGGGTGCACCCTGCCCTGCGCTTCAACTACCTCTCGACCGACCAGGACCGCCGCGAGTGGGTCGAGGCGATCCACGTCGCCCGCCGCATCCTGAACCAGCCGGCGTTCGACCCGTTCAACGGCGGCGAGACGTCGCCCGGGCAACAGGTCGAGACCGACGAGCAGATCCTCGACTGGGTCGGCCGCGACGGCGAGACCGCCCTGCACCCCTCGTGCACGTGCAAGATGGGCACCGACGAGCGGTCGGTGGTCGACCCGGCGACGATGAGGGTGCACGGCCTCGAGGGGCTGCGGGTCGTGGACGCCTCGGTGTTCCCCTACGTCACCAACGCGAACATCTACGCGCCGGTGATGATGGTCGCCGAGAAGGCTGCGGACCTGATCCTCGGGAACACGCCGCTGCCGCCGCTCGAGGTCGACTTCTACCGCCACCGCACGGCCTGAGCGATGGACGTCCCCCTCGCCGCCGTCTGCCTCTGCCGCCGCTACGAGGTGCCGCTCCTCGTCCTCGGGCTCGCCGCCGCCGCGATCGGCTCACCGGCCGTGGCGCTGCTCCGGTCCCGCACGGCGCGCGGGGGCCGTGGCGAGGGCAGGCGTCGCGAGGGCCGTGGCGAGGGCAGGCGCGCGTGAGCGCGACGACGAGCCGGGAGGTCCGGTTGAGGGCGCGCCCCCGCGGGCTGCCGACGCTCGACGACTTCGAGATCGCCGAGACGCCGATGCCAGAGCCCCGCGAGGGCGAGGCCCTGGTCCGCACCATCTACATGTCGGTGGACCCCTACATGCGGGGACGCATGACGGGAGTCCGCTCGTACGTCGCCCCCTTCGAGGTCGGCGAGCCGCTGTCGGGCGGTGCGGTCGGACAGGTCGTGGAGTCCCGGGCGCCGGAGCTCGCCCCGGGCGATCTCGTGCTGAGCCAGCTCGGCTGGCGCGAGTTCGCGGCCGCGCCCGCCCGGGCCCTGGAGAGGATCGACCCGGGTCCCGCGCCGCTCGCGGCCCACCTCGGCATCCTCGGGATGCCCGGCTTCACCGCGTGGTACGGGATGAGGGAGATCGGACGGCCCCGGTCCGGCGAGACCGTGTTCGTCTCCGCCGCCTCCGGCGCGGTCGGCTCGCTGGCGGGCCAGCTCGCGACGCGGTGGGGCGCGCGCGTGCTCGGCAGCGTAGGGACCGAGGACAAGGCCGCGCACGTCCGCGACGAGCTCGGCTTCGACGGCGCGTTCTGCTACCGCACGACGCCGCCGCGCGAGGCGCTCGCCGCCCTCGCGCCGGACGGCATCGACGTCTACTTCGACAACGTCGGAGGGGAGCACCTCGAGGCGGCCCTCCATCACCTGCGGGACTTCGGCCGCATCGTCGCCTGCGGCATGATCTCGCGCTACAACGACGCCGCGCCCGCGCCGGGGCCGTCGAACCTCTTTCTCGTCGTGACCAGGCGCCTGCTGCTGCAGGGCTTCATCATCACCGACCACTGGGGCCGCCGCGGAGAGTTCCTGGCCGAGGTGGCGCCCCTGGTGGCCCGCGGCGAGCTGCGGTGGCGGGAAACCGTCGCGGAGGGGATCGAGGCCGCGCCCGGGGCCCTCCTGAAGCTCTTCGCCGGGAAGAACCTCGGCAAGATGCTCGTGCGGCTCGCGCCCGACCCCACGCGCTGACGCCAGGACCGCCGGTTCGAGAAGCCGCCCACGAAGAAGAGCAGCGGGATCACCTGGAAGACCCACGTGATCGGCCAGAGACCCGGCGCCTCTCCGAGCGAGCTCCTGAGCACCAGCTCGCTCCCGTTCCACGCGAGATGCGTGATCAGCCAGTGGCCGAGCACGACCATCACGATCGACAGGCCGCGCACCAGGTCCAGGCACCGGTCCC
>JAJYHN010000104.1 GCA_021784765.1 Actinomycetes bacterium | reverse complement strand
GCCTGCACGAGTTCAAGGATTCGCTGGACGAGGGGTTGCGGCTCTGATTCCCCGCTACACGCTTCCCGAGATGGCCTCGGTCTGGTCCGAGGAGGCGAAGCTCGCGCGGTGGCTCGAGATCGAGGTTCTGGCCGTCGAGGGCTGGGCCGCGGTCGGCCGGATCCCGCGGGCCGACGCCGAGGAGATCCGCGCGCGGGCGATCGCACCGACCCCCGAGCGGGTGGCCGAGATCGAGGCCGTCACCCACCACGACGTCGCGGCGTTCGTCGACGCCGCCGGGGAGCTCGCCGGAGACGCGGCCCGCCGGTGGCTGCACTTCGGGCTCACCTCGTCCGACGTGCTCGACACGGCGCTGGCGCTGGCGCTGCGGGACGCCGTCGACCTGATCCTCGGGCGGCTCGAACGGCTGCTCGCGACCGTCCGCCGCCGCGCGCTCGAGCACCGCGACACGATCTGCATCGGCCGGACCCACGGCGTCCACGCCGAGCCGACGAGCTTCGGTCACAAGCTCGCGCTGTGGGCGTTCGAGCTCGACCGCGACCGCGACCGCCTGCGCCGGGCCCGGACGGCGATCTCGGTGGGCAAGCTGTCGGGCGCGGTCGGCACCTACTCGCAGGTGGACCCGCGGGTCGAGGAGCTCGTCTGCGCGCGTCTCGGCCTCGCGCCGGCCGAGGCGGCGACCCAGGTGATCTCCCGCGACCGGCACGCCGAGCTCGTCTGGGCGCTCGCCGTCACGGCGGCCACGCTGGAGAAGATCGCGCTGGAGGTCCGCCACCTGGCGCGCACCGAGGTCCGGGAGGTCGAGGAGCCCTTCGGCCGCGGCCAGAAGGGCTCCTCGGCGATGCCGCACAAGCGCAACCCGATCCTGTCCGAGCGCATCTGCGGCATGGCCCGCGTCGTCCGGGCGAACCTGCAGGCGGCGCTCGAGGATGTGGCGCTCTGGCACGAGCGCGACATCTCGCATTCCTCGGTCGAGCGGGTGATCCTGCCGGACTCCACCACGGCCGTCGACTACCTCCTCCACCTCACCGCGCGCGTCGTGGAGGGGATGCGGGTGTTCCCCGAGCGGATGCGGGCGAACCTCGACGCGACGGGCGGGCTGGTGTTCTCGCAGGGGGTCCTGCTGGCGCTGGTCGAGGCGGGGCTGCCGCGCGACGATGCCTACCGCCTGGTCCAGGCGGCGGCGGCGACCGGCTGGGACGAGGGGCGCTCGTTCCGCGAGGTGCTGTGGGCCGAGGTCGAGCGCCGCGCCCTGCTGTCGCGGGAGGCGTTCGACGCGCGGTTCGACCCGGCTCCGTTCGTGCGGAACCTCGACGGGGTGTTCGCGCGGCTCGCGAAGCTCGCGGTCGAGGGCGACCCGGCCGGCGTGGGCCCCGGACGCCACGGGGACGGCGATGGCGAGCGCTGAGCCGGTGGCGCGGGGAAAGGTCCGCGACGTCTACGAGACCGCGGACGGCCTGCTGCTCGTCGCGACCGACCGCATCTCGGCGTTCGACGTCGTGCTGCCGACGCCGATCCCCGACAAGGGCCGGGTGCTGACCGGCCTGTCCCTGCACTGGTTCGCGGCGACCGGCCATCTCGTGCCGAACCACGTGCTGACGGCCGACGCCCGGGCCTTCCCGGAGCCGTTCGCCTCGCGCGCGGCCGAGCTCGCCGGCCGCGCGATGCTGGTCCGCCGGGCGCGGGTGATCCCGGTGGAGTGCGTGGCGCGGGGCTACCTGGCCGGCTCGGGGTGGCGAGACTACCGGGCGACGGGGGAGGTGAACGGCATCCGGCTGTCCCCGGGCCTGGTCGAGTCCGACCGGCTCCCGAAGCCGATCTTCACCCCGACGACGAAGGCCGCAGAGGGCCACGACCTTCCGCTCACGCTGGACGAGGCAGCCGGCCTGATCGGCCGTGGCCTGGTCGAGCGGCTCCGCGAGCTGACGATCGCCCTCTACGAGTTCGCGGCCGCACGGGCTCTCGAGCGAGGGCTCATCATCGCCGACACGAAGTTCGAGTTCGGGTTCGCGGGGGGCGAGCTGCTGCTGGTGGACGAGGCGCTGACGCCGGACTCCTCGCGGTTCTGGCCGGCCGACGCGTACCGTCCCGGCGGGCCGCAGCCCTCGTTCGACAAGCAGTACGTGCGCGACTGGCTGGACGCGAGCGGCTGGGACCACGAGCCGCCGCCGCCCGAGCTTCCGGCCAAGGTCGTCGAGGGGACGCGAGCGCGCTACGTCGAGGCCTACGAACGGATCACCGGCGAGCCCTTCGCCGGCTACCTGGCCCGAATGGGGGTGGCATGAGGTACCGCGTGGTGCTCGTGGTCCGGCTGAAGGAGGGCCTGCTCGACCCGCAGGGCAAGGCCGTCGAGGGGGCACTGCCGTCGCTTGGATGGACCAACGTCTCGCACGTGCGGGTCGGCAAGGACGTCGAGCTGGTGGTCGACGCCGTGGACGAGGCCGCCGTCCGCGCGCAGGTCGAGGAGATGGCGCACCGGTTCCTGTCGAACCCGGTGATCGAGGACGCGAGGATCGTCGAGGTCGCGGCCGAGGTGGCTGGCGCGCCGGGGTCGCCGTGAGCGGACGCGGGCCGCGCGTCGGGGTCGTCACGTTCCCCGGCTCGCTCGACGACCGCGACGCGCTGCGGGCCGTGGCGCTGATGGGCGGCGAGCCGGTGGCGGTCTGGCACGCCGACCCGGACCTGCGCGGAGCGGACGCCGTGATCCTGCCCGGGGGCTTCTCCTACGGCGACTACCTGCGCGCCGGCGCGATCGCGCGGTTCGCGCCGGTCATGGAGGCCGTCGCCGCCTTCGCGCGGGACGGGGGCCCGGTGCTCGGGATCTGCAACGGCTTCCAGGTCCTGTGCGAGGCCGGGCTGCTGCCCGGCGCGCTCATCCGCAACCGCGGGCTCGCGTTCGTCTGCCGCTGGGTGCACCTGCGGGTGGAGCCGCGCCCCCGGGCCGGCCGGGCCTCGGGCGGCCCCACGGACGGCGAACCCTCGGGCGACCTCGCGATCGGCGCGCCGGGGGAGGTCCTGCAGGTCCCGATCAAGCACGGAGAGGGACAGTTCGTCTGCTCGGACGAGGACCTGGCCGCGATCGAGGCGAACGGACAGGTCGCCCTGCGCTACTGCTCGCCGGACGGCGTCGTCGACGAGCGGTTCAACCCGAACGGCGCGCTGGACAACATCGCGGGCCTGTTCAACGAGGCGGGCAACGTGCTGGGCCTGATGCCGCACCCCGAGCACGCGGTCGACCCCGACCTCGGGCCTACCGGGGGCCAGGCCGTCCTCCGGTGGCTGTTCGACGCCGCGCGGGCGCGCGCGAGGGTGGCCGGGTGAGTGCCGAGCCGCTGCACCGCCAGCTCGCGATGACCGACGAGGAGTACGACCTCCTGCGCTCGCTGCTCGGCCGCGAGCCGAACCGGGTCGAGCTCGCGATGTTCTCGGTGATGTGGTCCGAGCACTGCTCGTACAAGTCCAGCAAGGTCCACCTGCGGACGCTCCCGACGCAGGGGCCGCAGGTCCTGGTCGGGCCCGGGGAGGACGCCGGCGTGGTGGACCTTGGCGACGGCCTCGCCGCCGTGTTCAAGATGGAGTCCCACTCGCACCCCTCGGCGGTCGAGCCCTACCAGGGCGCGGCGACCGGGGTCGGCGGGATCGTGCGCGACATCCTGTCGATGGGCGCGCGGCCGGCGGCGCTGCTCGACCCGCTGCGGTTCGGGCCGCTGGAGGATGCGCGCAACCGCTACCTGCTCTCGGGCGTCGTCGCCGGCATCGGGGGCTACGGGAACTGCATCGGCGTGCCGACGGTCGGCGGCGAGGTGAAGTTCGCGCCGTGCCACTCGGCGAACCCGACGGTGAACGTCATGTGCGTCGGCTTCGTCCCGGCCGGGGGGCTGCTGTCGTCCGCCGCCGGCCGCCCGGGATCGGTGCTGGTGCTGATCGGCGCCGCGACCGGGCGCGACGGGATCGGCGGGGTGTCGGTGCTGGCCTCGCGGACGCTCGAGGAGGACGCGCACGCGTCCCGGCCGAGCGTGCAGATCGGGGACCCCTTCACCGAGAAGCTCCTGATCGAGGCGTGCCTGGAGCTGAAGGATCGCGGGCTGCTGGAGGGGCTGAAGGACCTCGGCGGCGCGGGGCTCACCTGCGGGGTGTCCGAGGCGGCCTCGGCCGCCGGGCTCGGGGCCGACGTCGACCTCGACGCGGTGCCGCTTCGGGAAGCGGCGATGGAGGCCTACGAGATCCTGACCTCCGAGTCGCAGGAGCGCATGGTCGCGATCGTGGCGCCCGAGCGGCTGGCCGAGGTCCGCGAGGTGTGCGCGAGGTGGGGCCTCGCCGCCGCGCCGGTCGCGACCTTCCGCGAGGGCTCGACGCTCACGATCCGCTCGGGCGACGCGGTGGTGGCCGAGGTGCCGGCGCGGGCGCTGGCCGACGAGGCTCCGGTGTACGAGCGCCCGGCGCGCCGGCCGGCGGACCTCGACGCGCGCCTCGCCGACGATCCGGCCGCCGCCCCGCCGCCGACGTCGCTCGAGGAGGCGTTCCTCGCCGTGCTCGGCTCGCCGAACGTCGCGTCGAAGCGGTGGGCGTTCGAGCAGTACGACTCGCTGGTGCAGGGCCGGACGCTGCTCGGGCCCGGCGCAGATGCGGCGGCGCTGCGGATCGAGGGGACGCTGAAGGCCGTGGTGCTCTCCTCCGACGGGAACGGCCGCTACGGCGAGCTCGACCCGTTCCTCGGCGCCGCGCACGCGGTGGCGGAGTCGGCCCGCAACGTCGCCGTGCTCGGCGCCCGCCCGCTCGCGATCACGAACTGCCTGAACTTCGGCAGCCCCGAGCGGCCGGAGGTCATGTGGCAGTTCGCGGAGGCGATCCGGGGCATGGGGGAGGCCTGCCGCGCGCTCGGCACCCCGGTGACCGGCGGCAACGTCAGCTTCTACAACGAGTCCGGCGGCTCGGGGATCTGGCCGACGCCGGTCGTCGGGATGCTCGGGCTCATCGAGGACCACCGGCTGCTGGTCCGG
>JAJYHN010000057.1 GCA_021784765.1 Actinomycetes bacterium | reverse complement strand
CCAGCGCGGCATGTTCGCGCTGCTCGGGCTGGCGAGCGAGCAGGTCGCCCGGCTGCGCGACGAGTTCGCGATCTACGCGGTGGGACGCGGCCGGATCAACGTGGCCGGCCTGACCGACACGTCCCTTCCCGTGGTGGTATCGGCGCTCCGGTCCGTGCTGCAGGCCTGACCGGATCGGTTCCCGGTGCATCCTCCCTACCCTGTCGAGTAGATCCCTTCCGGGTGTTGGGCACCGCTATACCTGCCACCCGGCCGCTGGCCGGCAGCGCCGGAGCTCCGATCATGTGCACCATGCTCGAAGCGCAGTCCCTCAGCCTCGTTCCGCCGGCGACCGTCCATCTTCGGCTCGCCCAGCGGATCGCGGCCCGCGACCCGGGCGGGGAGGCTGCGGTCATGGGAGCGGCGGAGCTGCCGTGGCTCGGCGACGCGGTCGACCGCGCGACGGCCGGCTGCGACGTCCCGGCGGACGTGCGCCGGTTCCAGGTCGACCTGGGGCTGCCGGCGAGTTCCGGCGGCTCTCGGCTGGTGTTCCGCAAGGCGGCCTACGTCGACCTGGGCCGGGTCGAGCCCGTCCCCGACGGCTGGCGACTGTCGATCGGCTGGAGGGCCGCGTCCCTCGCGCCCCTCTTCCCGGTGTTCGCCGGCCAGCTGACCCGTACCGCCGACGCGGTCGTCCTGGAGGGCGAGTACGCGCCGCCCGGGGGCGAGCTCGGGGTGGCGGTCGACCGCGCGCTCCTCAACATCGCCGCCCGCAGGACCGCGGTCTGGGTGCTCCGCCTGATCGCCGACGCGCTCGACGGGAAAACGTCGCACACCGCCCCGCTCGACTGAGAGCCCGCCTCGAGAAACAGGTCCGCCGGGTGGATGCGTTTCGGCGCGTTCTCCGAGATGCCGCTACGCTCGACCGCTCAACCATGAGTACGCCTGTGCCCGACCAGTCCCGACGGCAGCCCCGAGACGTGGAGCACGTGGTCCCGATCCAGGGGACCGGTGCCCGCCTCGTGGCCAACATGACCGCGAGCCTCTCCGTGCCGACTGCCACCTCGTTCCGCGAGATCGCGGTCGCCGTGCTGGAGTCGGAGCGACGCCGGCTGAACGACGCGATCGCGCCCCGAAGGCTGTCGTACACGCACCTGGTCGCCTACGCGGTCGCGCAAGCGGCGGCGAGCCACCCGGCCATGGCCTCCTGCTACCGGGAGATCGATGGGCGGCCCCACCGCGTCGACCCCGGCGACATCGGCCTGGGGATCGCGGTGGACGTCGAGGGGCGGGACGGGTCCCGGTTCCTGGTCGTCCCCGTGGTCTACGGCGCCGCCGACCTCGACTTCGCCGAGTTCGCGGCTGCATACGACGACCTGGTCGGTCGCGCGCGGGCGGGCCGGCTCACGGCGGACGACCTGGTGGGCGGGACGATCACCCTCACGAACCCGGGCACGCTCGGGACCAGCGCGTCGGTTCCCCGCCTGATGGCCGGCCAGGGCACGATCGTCGCCACCGGCGGGATCAGGCGGGTGACCGGCGAACCCGTGATGACAGTGAGCAGCACGTACGACCACCGGGTGATCCAGGGCGCCGAGTCGGGGCGGTTCCTGCGCACGCTCGACGAGCTGCTGCAGGGTGCCGACGAGTTCTACGGCCACGTGGCGAGTTGCCTGGGCGTGGGAGACGCGGCCGAACGGAGCGAGCCGGCCACCCCGAGCGCGACGCCACCGGCCTCCCTGCTCGCCGACGTGGCCTCGGCCATGGCCCTCGTCCGTTCATACCGGCACTTCGGCCACAGGGCGGCCAGGCTCGATCCCCTCGGCTCGGAGCCGCCCGGTGACCCCTCCCTCGACCCGGCGACGTGGGGGCTGACGCCGGACGCGCTCGCGCGCGTCCCCGCCGCCGTGCTGCGGGTGCACGTCCCCGGCGAGACGCTGGCGGACGTCCTGCCGGAGCTGCAGCGCACCTACTGCGGAACGAGCGCATTCGAAGTGGAGCACCTGGACAGCCACGAGGAACGCACCTGGCTGCGCCGCGCCATCGAATCGGGCGACTATCGCACTCCGCCCTCCGCCGAGGAGCGGCGGTGGGTGCTCGAGCGGCTGACCCGCGTGGAGGCATTCGAGCGCTTCCTGCAGCGGGCCTACCTCGGCCAGAAGCGATTCTCGATCGAGGGGCTCGACGTGCTCGTGCCGATGCTGGACGAGCTGATCGAGCTGGCAGCGAAGGCCGGCACCGGGTCGCTGGAGATCGGCATGGCGCACCGCGGGCGCCTGAACGTGCTCGCCCACGTCGTCGGGGTCCCGTACGCGGACATCCTCGGCGAGTTCGAGCGGGGTCATCCGGCGGCCGAGGAAGAGCCGGCAGCCGAGGGCGAGACGAGCGACGTCAAGTACCACCGTGGCGCCAGCGGCGTGTACCATGCCGCCGCCGGCGACGTCCGCGTGGCCGTGTCGCCCAACCCCAGCCACCTCGAGGCGATCGATCCCGTCGTCGAGGGGAGGGCGCGCGCGGAACAGACCGACAGGAGCCGGCCCGACGCACCGCGCGACACGAGCAGCGCCCTCCCGGTGCTGATCCACGGTGATGCCGCGATCGCCGGCCAGGGCGTGGTGGCCGAGACGTTCAATCTCGCCCGCCTCCGGGGCTACACCACGGGCGGCACCATCCACCTGGTCGCCAACAACCAGCTCGGGTTCACCGTCGACCCCCGGGACGGCCGGTCCACCGATTACGCCAGCGACGTCGCGAAGGGCTTCGACGTGCCGATCGTGCATGTCAACGGCGACGACCCGGAAGCGTGCCTGGCGGCCATCCGGCTCGCGGTCGCCTACCGCGAGCTCTTCCACGGCGACTTCCTGATCGACGTGGTCGGGTACCGGCGCCACGGGCACAACGAGGAGGACGAGCCCGCGTACACGCAGCCGCGGATGTACGAGCGGGTCGCGGTCCAGCCCACCGTGCGCGAGCTCTACCTCCGGCGGCTCATGTCGGAGGGCGTCATCGAGGAGGACATGGCGCGCGGGGTGCTCGAGGCCGCCGAACGCCGGCTCGCGGAGATCCAGGACGCCCTGTCACGGCAGGCCGAAGTCCCCCAGCCCGGCGCGGCCGAGGCGATCCTCCCCGGCGACACGGGCGGACCCCCGGAGCCCCGCGTCGGCGTTCCCCTGGACGAGCTGCGCGCGATCAACGAGCAGCTGCTGACCTGGCCCCCGGGCTTCACGGTGCACCCCAAGCTGCTCCGCCAGCTCGACCGGCGGCACGCGGCGCTGGCGGACGGCGGCCGCATCGCGTGGGCCCACGCCGAGGCCCTCGCGTTCGCGTCGCTGCTGCTGGAGGGCGTGCCGATCCGCCTCACCGGGCAGGACACGGAACGGGGCACCTTCAGCCAGCGCCACCTCGTGCTCCACGATGCGAACAGCGGGACCCGGTACGTCCCGATCCAGCAGCTGGAGGGCGTCAGGGCCCCCTTCGAGCTCCACGATTCGCCGCTGTCCGAGTACGCGTGCCTGGGGTTCGAGTACGGCTACGCGGCCCAGGCGCCGGACGCCCTGGTGATCTGGGAGGCGCAGTACGGCGATTTCGCCAACGCGGCCGAGGTGATCGTCGACCAGTTCATCATCGCCGGCCTCGCCAAGTGGGGCCTGACGTCCCGCCTGACGATGCTCCTGCCGCACGGGTACGAGGGCCAGGGGCCGGAACATTCCAGCGCCCGCCTGGAGCGGTACCTCGCGCTCGGTGCCGAGGGGAACATCCGGGTGGCGAACTGCACGACACCGGCGCAGTACTTCCACCTCCTGCGCGACCAGGCACTGCGGTCGACCCCGCGCCCGCTGGTCCTGATGACCCCGAAGGGACTGCTCCGCCTCCCTGCGGCGACGTCGAGCCCGGAGGAGCTGACGGCCGGTGGGTTCCGGCCGGTCATCGACGATCCGCGGCATGCCGAAGATCGCGGCCGGGTGCGCCGGCTGGTGTTGTGCAGCGGCCGCCTCTACCACGAGCTCACGGCCCCGGACGTCGCCGGGGAGTCCCCCGACACGGCCGTCGTCCGTGTCGAGCTCCTCTACCCGTTCCCGGCCAGGGAGCTTCGCGAGGTCCTGCGGGGGTACGGCGCCCTGGAGACGATCGTGTGGATCCAGGAGGAGCCGCGGAACATGGGGGCGCGCAAGTTCGTGCTGCCGAAGCTCCGCGAGATCGTCCCGGCGAGGATTCCGATCGTCGACGTCTCACGTCCCGAGCGCTCGAGCCCGGCGGAGGGCTACCACGCGGCGCACCGCGCCGAGCAGGCGCGCATCATCCGCGAGGCACTGGGGTCCGCGTCCGCCCCTATGGGCCCTCGCGAAGCGCGGCCAGGGTCGCGGCGCTCCCCGACACGATGAGCGTCTCGCCGGCGGCGAGACGGCGTTCCGGCCCAGGGTTCGCGGCGTATCCTCCCGCGTCCCGGACGATCGCCAGCGTGAAGATCCCCCGTTCGCGCAGCTCGCCGACGGTGCAACCGGCGAGCGAATCGCCGTCCCGGGCCGTCAACTCCTCCAGCGAGAAGGCGAGCTCGCCGTGGGAGAGCGCCGCGTCGATGTAGTCGACCACCCGCGGTCGCATCGCGAGCCCGGCGATCCGGTGTCCGGCCATCGTGTACGGCGAGACCACGCGATCCGCGCCCGCCTGGGTCAGCTTCGCCTCGGCACCCGCCGCGTTCGCCCGCCCGACCACGAACAGTCCGGGGTTGATCGCCCGGGCGGAGAGGATGACGTAGACGTTGTTCGCGTCCGAGTCGACCGTCGTGATCAGGCCCCGCGCGCGCTCGATCCCGGCCGCGTGCAGCGTCTCGTCCCTGGTCGCGTCGCCCTCCACGGCCAGGAACCCCTCGGCGCGCGCCCGCTCGAGCGACTCGGGCAGCACGTCGATCACCACCACGTCCTCGCCGTCGTGGCGGAGCTCCCGCGCGACGGTCGAGCCCACCCGGCCGTACCCGCAGAGCACGAAGTGTCCGTGCAGCGCCTCGACCGTCCGAGCCATTCGTCGCGCCTCCCGTTCCCCGCTGGTCGCCTCGACGATCAGCGATTCCGCCACCACGCCGACGAAGCCGAAGAGGAGCCCCACGCCCACGACGGC
>JAJYHN010000002.1 GCA_021784765.1 Actinomycetes bacterium | reverse complement strand
CCCGCCGGGCCCATTCCGCGATCCGCTCGACCCCGCCGCGCTCGACGCCGAACTCCTCCCCGCCGCAGACGGCGCAGCGCCCGCGGGCGGCGCACACGCGGCATCGGGCCTCGCCGGCCTCGACGACGACGACGCCCCCGCACGCCGCGCAGGCGGCGGCCGCCCGACAGGCACGGCACACGCGCGCGATCCCGTAGCCCCGACGCGAGACGATCAGGGCAGCCGAGCCGGCGGCGCGCAGCAGCTGCCCGAGACGCGGCGAGCGGTCCTCCGCCGCCGGGGCGGCGGTCTCGACGAGCGGCATCGCCCGGCGCTCGTCTGGGCGCGGGTGCCGCACCTCCCGGACCTCCCCGGCTGCGACCGCGGCGACCGTCTCGACCGAGGGCGAGAGCGATGCAAGCACGACCGCCGCGCCCTCCAGGCGGGCCCGCGCCGTCGCGACGTCCCGCACGTGGTAGTAGGGAGCGCGGTCCTCACGGTGACCGGGATGCACCTCCCGCGACACGTAGACGAGGCCGAGCTCCCGGACCGGTGCCAGCACCGCGGGGCGGGTGCCGACGACCACGTCGACCCGGCTGCTCCGGACCCGCAGCCATGCACGGTAGCGCGCCCGCTCGGACCCGCCGACCAGCGACGCCACACGCTCGCCGAACGCCTCCAGCACCGCCCGCGCCGTCCCCGGAACGGGATCCGCCTCCGGCACGATCACGATGGCCCGCCTCCCCCTCGCGAGACACGCCCGGACGGCCGCGACGGCCGCCTCCGCCTCCCGCCCCGGCAGC
Organism: Actinomycetes bacterium; assembly: GCA_021784765.1. Lineage (GTDB taxonomy): Bacteria > Actinomycetota > UBA4738 > UBA4738 > UBA4738 > JAJYHN01. The sequence continues at coordinate 22,346 of JAJYHN010000002.1, read as the reverse complement.
GGCCGGTACCAGCTCGTCGTCCCCGCCGCGAGCATCGCGTCGAGGTCGACGCCGGCAAGCCCCGACGCGGCGACCTCATGCCGGCCCCCGGTCGCCACCCCCTCCCCGGTCGTTGCCAGCACCTCCCGCTCGACGCCGGCCACCCTCGGCGGACAGGATCGCTCGATGACGGTGGCGAGCGGGGCCAGGTAGCGCTCGGAGATCCAGCGCAGCAGGGGCAGCGACCCCTCATCGAAGAACCGGACCGGCGATCGCACCTTCCGGACCGGCAGGAGCCGTCCGGCCGGTGGCTCGGCGGCCGGGCCGAGCACCCAGCCGCGCACGGTCCGGCCGTGGAACGGCACCGACACGAGGCTCCCCGTTCCCGCACCGGCGTCCTCTGGCAGCAGGTAGGTGAACGGGCGGTCCAGCGCGAGCAGCGGCCGGTCGACGCAGACGTCGACGGGACCGGCGAGCAGGTCGGCGCCGGCCGGGAACGACGGGAACGGAGGCGGGGGCGGCGCGCCTACGCCAGGACCCGGCGCAGGTCGTCCGCCCGGTCGGTCTGCTCCCACGGGAACCCCTTGCGGCCGAAGTGGCCGTAGGCGGCCGTCTCGCGGTAGATCGGGCGGCGCAGGTCCAGGTCGCGAATGATCGCCGCCGGGCGGAAGTCGAACAGCTCCGAGACGGCCAGCTCGATCCTCTGCGGATCCACCCGCTCGGTCCCGAAGGTGTCGATCGAGAGCGACACCGGATGCGCCGCCCCGATCGCGTAGGCCACCTGCAGCTGGACCCGGTCCGCGACCCCCGAGGCGACGATGTTCTTCGCGACGTAGCGCCCCATGTAGGCGGCCGAGCGGTCGACCTTCGTCGGGTCCTTGCCCGAGAACGCGCCCCCACCGTGGGGCGCCATCGACCCGTAGGAGTCGACCATGATCTTCCGGCCCGTGAGGCCCGTGTCGGCCTTCGGCCCGCCGATCTCGAACCGGCCGGTGGGGTTCACCAGCACCCGCTTGCCCTCGTGGTCGAGCCCGACCTCGGCGAGGACGGGATCGATCACGTGCTCGCGGATGTCGGGCGAGAGCAGGGTCTCGATGTCGACCTCCTCGCGGTGCTGCGCGGAGATCAGGACCGTGTGCACGCGCCTCGGGACGCCGCCCTGGTACTCGATCGTGACCTGGCTCTTGCCGTCGGGCCGCAGGTACGGCACCACGCCGGCCCTGCGGACGTCGGCGAGGCGCTTGGCCAGCCGGTGCGCGACGGCGATCGGCATCGGCATGAGCTCCTCGGTCTCGTTGCACGCGAAGCCGATCATCATGCCCTGGTCGCCGGCCCCGACCTCGTCCAGCGAGTCGTGGGCTCCCTCGCGCGCCTCCAGGGCCTTGTCGACCCCGATCGCGATGTCGGGCGATTGCTCCTGGATCGCGACGATCACGCCGCATGTGTGCCCGTCGATTCCGAACTTCGCATCCGTGTAGCCGATGCCGGTGACGGTGTCCCGCACGACCCGTGGGATGTCGACGTAGGTGGAGGTGCTGATCTCGCCGGCCACGAAGACGACCCCGGTGGTGACGAGCGTCTCGCACGCGACCCTTCCCTCCGGGTCCTCCGCCAGGATCGCGTCGAGCACGGCGTCGGAGATCTGGTCGGCGAGCTTGTCGGGGTGGCCCTCGGTGACGGACTCGGAGGTGAAGAGGTAGCGGCCCATGCGCGCGGATTCTATACGGTCGACCCCGCCGCGGCCCTCGCCGCGGCCAGCAGCCCGGCCGCCCGATCGAGGATCGCCGCGGCGAGCTCGACCTTGGTCCACTCCCGCAGCGGGGTCCCCTCCTCGCCGCGACCCACGATGGCCGCACGGTTGGTGTCTGCCCCGAACCCGGTCCCCGGACGGCCGACCTCGTTCGCCACGATGAGGTCGAGGTTCTTCGCCTTCAGCTTGCGGCGGGCCTCCGCCTCCAGGTCCTCGGTCTCGGCGGCGAACCCCACCAGCACCTGCCCGGAGCCCTTGGCGGCGCCCAGCCCGGAGAGAATGTCGGGCGTCGGCTCCAGCGCGAGCTGCGGCGGGCCGTCCCCCTTCTTGATCTTGCCCGGGTGAACCTCGCCGGGCCGGAAGTCGGCGACGGCGGCCGCCATCACCACGAGGTCCGAGGCCTCCGCCCGCGCCGTCACGGCCTCGAACATCTCGGCCGCGGTCTCGACGCGCACGACGGCGACCCCCTGCGGGTCGGGCAGCGGCACCGGCCCCGACACCAGCGTCACCGAGGCCCCGCGCCGGGCCGCCTCGGCGGCGACCGTGAACCCCATCTTGCCCGACGAGCGGTTGCCGATGAACCGGACGGCGTCGATCGGCTCGTGCGTCGGGCCCGCCGTCACCAGCACTCGGACGCCGGCGAGGTCCCCGGCCCCGGGGGACCCCAGGGCGGCCTCGACCGCCCGCAGGATCTCCTCGGGCTCGGCCATCCGTCCCACGCCCTCGTCGCCGGCGGCGAGTGGCCCCTCGCCGGGGCCGACGACGATCGCACCCCGCGCGGCCAGCGCCGCGACGTTCGCCTGCGTGCTCGGGTGGGTCCACATCCCCGTGTGCATGGCCGGTGCCAGCACCAGCGGGCAGCGCGCCTCGAGCAGGATCGAGGTCAGCAGGTCGTCGGCGAGCCCGAGGGCGAGCTTGGCAAGGACGTTCGCGGTCGCGGGGGCGACCACCGCGGCATCGGCCTCGCGCGCAAGGCGGACGTGGAGGACCCGGTCGGTGGCCTCGAAGACGTCCTGGTGGACCGGATTGCGGGTGAGGGCGGCGAAGGTGTCCGGGCCGACGAACCTCGAGGCCGCCGGCGTCATCACCACCCGGACGTCGGCACCGGCGGCCGACAGGAGGCGGGCCAGCGAGGCGGCCTTGTAGGCGGCGATCCCGCCGGTGACCCCGAGCAGGACGCGCCGTCCGGCGAGCGACCGCCCCGGCGCCGGGCCGCCGGCCACGGCCTCAGCCCGCGGCCGTGGCCTCGAGCCGCTCGAAGGTGACCTTGCCCTCCGCGATCTCCTGCAGGGCCACCGACAGCGGCTTGGCCTCGAGGGCGCCCTCGACGAGCGGCGGCACGAACTCGCCGCGGCCCTCGCCGAGCTGGCTGTAGTACGAGTTGATCTCGCGGGCTCGCTTGGCCGCGAGGATCACCAGCGAGTAGCGGGAGTCGGCAGCGGCCAGCAGATCGTCGATCTTCGGCTGGGTCATCATGTGGCGTTCGTCCCTCCGGTGGTCGCGGGCGTCGCGCCCGCCGCCGGCGTCGGCCGGCTCAGCAATCAAGGATACCAGCGATCTCGGCCGCGGCCCGATCGACCTCGTCGTTCACGACGACACGGTCGAAGCCCGGTGCCTCGGCGAGCTCCCGCTCGGCGGCTGCCAGCCGCCGCTCGAGGGTCTCGCCGTCCTCGGTCCGCCGCGCCCGGAGCCGGCGCTCCAGCTCGGCTCGGGAGGGCGGGACCAGAAAGATCAGCAGCGCCTCCGGGACCCTGCGCCGGACGATCGCCGCGCCCTGCACGTCGATCTCCAGCACCACGTCGGCGCCGCGAGCCATCGCCTCGCGAACCGGCCCCTCGAGGGTCCCCTTCCGGTCGCCGAACACATCCGCCCACTCGAGGAAGGCGCCGTCGGCGACGAGCCGGTCGAACTCCGCCACCGAGAGGAAGCGGTAGTCACGCCCCTCGACCTCGCCCCGCCGCGGGGCGCGCGTCGTGCACGACACCGACAGGACGAGATCGGGGCGAACCTGCAACAGGCGCCGGACGACGGTCCCCTTGCCGACGCCGGACGGGCCGGCGATGACGATCAGACGTCCCCCCGGTGGGCCGCCGCGAGCAGCGGTCCCTCCGGCCACGCGACGCTACTTCTTGCCGAACTTCTCGAGGAGCGCGTCCTTCTGCTTGGCTCCCAGCCCGCGGACGCGGCGGCTCGCGGAGATGCCGACCTCCTCCATGACCTTGCGCGCCCGGACCTTGCCGACGCCAGGGAGGGACTCGAGCACCGCCGACACCTTCATCTTGCCGACGATGTCGTCGCTGTCGCCCTTCACGAGCACATCTGCGAGGGACATCTTCTCGGCCTTCAGCTTCGCCTTCAGCTCGGCCCGCGCGCGGCGAGCCTCAGCGGCCTTCTCGAGCGCCTGCTTGCGCTGCTCCTCGGTCAGGGTCGGTAGGGGCATCTCACACGCCTCCTTCGGTGCGGGTCACGTGGATCGCTTCGACCGTCGGATGAAAAGCGGCGCGATTATACGCAGGTCCCATGACCTGCTGCAATGCGAGCTGAACCTCAACATGACGGTCAGGGAGGCGCCCCCCGCCGGGGCCCTCCGAGCTCTCAGCGGAGGTGGCGCGAGCCGGGGCTGTCGAGGGGCCTGCCGGCGGCGCACAGGGGGCACTCGGCCGGGTCCCACGCGGCGGCCTCGACCCGCAGGACGGCCCGAAGCGGGAACGGGGGCGGCGCGGGCGAGCGATCGATCAGCGCCGCCACCCCGAGCCGCTCCGCCCCGACCTCCCCGGCGAGGTCGTAGACCTCCAGGGCGGATCCGCCGGTCGTCACCACGTCCTCGACGACGAGCGTCCGCTCGCCGGACTCGATCGCGAAGCCGCGCCGCAGCGCCATGCGGCCGTCGACCCGCTCGGCGAACAGCGACCGCGCCCCGGCCGCCAGCGCGACGGCGAACCCGAGGGCGATCGCCCCGACGGCGGGGGCCAGCACCACGTCGACCCCCTCGTACCACGAGGCGATCTCGCGCGCGAGCTCCATGGCCACCTCGGGTCGCTCGAGCACCCTCGCCTTCTGCACGTAGCGATCCCCGTGCCGGCCCGACGACAGCAGGAAGTGCCCGGAGAGCATCGCCCCCGACTCCTCGAACAGCCTTCGCGCTCGCGCCTCGTCCACGCCCCGCCCTCACGCCATCCCGAGATCGCGCAGGATCGCTCGAGCGGCCGCGGCCGGATCGGGGGCACCCGTGATCGGTCGCCCGATGACCAGGTGGTCGGCGCCGGCCTCCAGCGCCTCCGCAGGGGTCAGCACCCGGACCTGGTCGCCGTTCGCGCTGCCCGCCGGGCGGATCCCGGGGACGACCAGCAGCGCCGTGGGGCCGAGCACCTGCCGCACCTCGCGCACGTCCTCCCCCGACACCACCACCCCGGCCGCGCCGGCCGCGACGGCCTCGAAGGCCAGGGACGAGGGCGAGGCGAGCCCCTCCCCGGCGAGGCTCGACAGCACGGTGACGGCCACGATCCTCGGCGGCTCGACCCCCGCCTCCTCGGCGCCGCGGGCGGCCCCGTCGACCGCCGCGCGGACCATGGCCTCGCCGCCCAGCGCGTGGACGGTCAGCAGCGACCCGCCGAGTCGCCCGACGTTTCGAGCGGCCCGGCCGACGGTGTTCGGGATGTCATGGAGCTTCAGGTCCAGGAACAGGGGCGCATGCGGGCGGAGCCGCAGGACGGCCTCGGGCCCGGCGGCCGTGAACAGCTCGAGCCCCACCTTCAGCATCCCCACGGTCCCCGAGAGCTCCTTCGCCAGCCGCTCCGCCTCGGCGAGATCGGAGACGTCAAGCGCCGCGACGATCGGATTCCGCATCGGGCTCACGTGGCATCGCCCGCACCCTTCCGGTCAGCTCGGCCGGGCTGGACAGCCCATGGCGCGAAAGGTAGGCGGCGAGCCCGTCGGCCACCCGGATCGTCGCCTCCGGCTCGTGGAAGTTCGCCGTCCCGACCTGGACGGCCGAGGCCCCGGCGAGCAGCAGCTCCGCGGCGTCCGTCGCCGAGCGAACCCCCCCGATGCCCATGATCGGGACCCCCGGGAGTGCCCGCGCGACCTGGTAGACGCACCGCACCGCGATCGGGTGGATCGCCGGCCCCGACAGCCCCCCGGTGACGGCGCCGAGCTTCGGGCGAAAGGTCTCGACGTCGATCGCCATGCCGAGCAGCGTGTTGATCAGCGACAGCCCGTGGGCGCCCGCCCGGACGCACGCGTCGGCCACCTCGACGATGTTCGTCACGTCGGCGGTGAGCTTCGCGAACACCGGCAGGCGCGACAGGCGGCTCACGGCCCCGACGACCTCGGCCGCCTGGTCCGGATAGCAGGCGAAGACCTGGTTGCGTCGCTCGACGTTCGGGCAGGAGATGTTGGCCTCGATCCCGACGACGCCGGGCACGTCCCGCACCCGCATCGCCACCTGAACGTACTCGTCGATGCTCGTGCCGGCGATGGAGACGAACACGGGCACGCCGGCCGCGGCGATGAACGGCGCCTCCTTCTCGAGGAACTGGTCGACCCCGGAGTTCTGCAGGCCGATCGCGTTCAGCATGCCCGCCGGCGTCTCCGCCATCCGGGGGGTGGGCAGGCCCTTCGTCGGGTGCAGCGTGACGCTCTTCGTGACGATGCCCCCGACCTGCGTGAGGTCGATGAGGCTGCCCATCTCCCGGCCGCTGTTGAACGTCCCGGACGCGGCGAGCACCGGGGTCGGGAGCACGATCCCGTCGAGGTCGACCTCGAGGCCCGGGCGGCCCCCGGGCACCGCATCGAACGGCCCCCGCGCCTCAGCCATCCGCGTCCTCCCCGGCAAGGGCATCCTCTGGCTCGCCAGACTCCTCGGCGGGGGGTACCGGGAGCGCCTCGCCCGGGCCGAGCCAGCGGTCCCACCAGATCCGCGCCCCATTGAAGACCGGGCCCTCCGTGCACGCGCGGACGTTCCACCATCCTCGCCCGTCGCGCGCGAGCACCGGCACCACGCACGTCCAGCACACCCCGAGCCCGCAGGCCATCCGCTCCTCGACGGCCACCTGGCAGGGGATGCTGCGGGCGCGGGCGTGCTCGGCGACGGCCCGCAGCATCGCGTTCGGACCGCACGCGTAGACCACCTGGGCGCGCGTCCGCTCGATCATCGGGCCGAGGAAGTCGGTCACCCGGCCGCGCTCGCCCATCGATCCGTCCTCGGTGGTCATGACCAGCGAGTGAGCGAGGCGCTTGCCCTCCACCGGCTTGAAGACGCGCTCGTGGTCGCGGGCGCCGATGATCATGTGGACCTCCTTGCCGCGGGCGCGCAGCTCCTCGGCCAGGAAGTAGAGGGGCGCCGCCCCGTAGCCGCCGCCGACCAGCAGGCACGAGGCCGGTCCCTGCGGCACCTGGAAGCTCCGGCCGAGCGGGCCGATCACGTCGAGCGTGTCGTGCTGCTTCGCCTCGGCGAGCCAGGCCGTGCCCCGTCCGACCACGTCGAAGACGACCTCGAGGGTTCCGGCCCAGCCCCCACGACGAGAGGCCTGGTGGATCGAGAAGGGGCGGCGCAGCATGATCTCCCGGCCCTCGGGGACGGCGATCTCCACGAACTGCCCCGGGCGCGCGTGCTCGGCGATCTCCGGCGCCACCAGCGTCAGCGCGTAGTAGGACCCGGACCGCCGGGTCGAGAGCACCTCGCACTGCGCGCGGATCATGCGACCCCTCCCTGGGCCGTCCGCGGCGCCCCGGACGGCGCGGCCTCGCCGGCCTCGGGCGCGGTGCCACGATCGACGGCGGGCGCGGACTGCCCGGCATGGTACTCCTGCAGCGACCGCGGAGCCGGTCGGCCCGCCCGCATGGCGTCGATCCCCTGCACGGCCGCGAGCAGCCCGGGGATCGTCGTGATGCAGGGGACGCCCGCCCGCGCGGCGGCCGTGCGGATGAAGTAGCCGTCGGTTCGCGGCCCCCGACCGAACGGGGTGTTCACCACGAGGTCCACGCCGCCCCCCTCGATGAGGTCGACGGCGTTCGGGATGCCCTCCGAGCGTTTCCTCACCGGCGCGACGGGGACGCCGGCCCGGGCGAGGACCGCCGCCGTGCCGCCGGTGGCGAGGATCCGGAAGCCGAGGTCGGCCAGCCGTCGAATCGGGAGCGTGATCGCGCGCTTGTCCCGGTTGGCCACCGAGACGAAGACGGTGCCGCCGGCCGGCAGCGCGGCGCCGGTCCCCTCCTGCGCCTTCGCGAGCGCCACCGCGAGGTCGTCGGCGATGCCCATCACCTCGCCCGTCGAGCGCATCTCTGGTCCGAGCACGGTGTCGACCCCCGGGAAGCGGCCGAACGGCAGCACCGCGGCCTTCACCGCGACGTGCGGGAGGCGGCGGTAGCCGGGGCCGCCGCCGGCGCCCTCCGCCTCCGGCGCCATTCCCTCGCGCCGAAGCTCGGCCAGGCTTGCCCCGGCCATCACGCGCGCGGCGAGCTTCGCGAGCGGCAGGCCGACGGCCTTGGAGACGAACGGGACGGTGCGCGACGCGCGCGGGTTCGCCTCGAGCACGTACGCCGTCTCCCCACGCAGCGCGAGCTGGACGTTCAGCAGCCCCCGCACCCCGAGCGCCCGGGCGATCACGACGACCGTCCGTTCGATGCGGTCGAGCTCCTCGTCCGAGAGGGTCGCCGGAGGGATCACGCACGACGAGTCGCCGGAGTGCACGCCGGCCTCCTCGATGTGCTCCATGACGGCGCCGACGAGCACCTCCTCGCCGTCGCACACCGCGTCGGCGTCGACCTCGATCGCGCCCTCCAGGAACCGGTCCAGGAACACCGGGTGCTCGGGGCTCGCCGCGGCCGCCGACTCGACGAACCCGGCGAGCTCGCCCGGCGAGTACACGATCTCCATCGCCCGCCCGCCGAGGACGTAGGAGGGACGGACCAGCAGGGGGAAGCCGAGCCGCTCGGCGACCTCCCGCGCCTCCGGCACCGAGTCCGCCGTCGCATGCGGGGGCGAGGGCAGGCCGAGCTCGGCGAGCAGCGTCCCGAACTTCTCCCGGTCCTCGGCGAGGTCGATCGAGCCCGTCGAGGTCCCGAGGACGGCGATCCCCTCGCGCTCCAGCGCGTGGGCGAGCCTGAGGGGCGTCTGGCCCCCGAGCTGCACGATGACGCCGATCGGCCGCTCCGCCTCGCAGACGGCCAGCACGTCCTCCAGCGACACCGGCTCGAAGTACAGCCGGTCGCTGGTGTCGTAGTCCGTCGAGACCGTCTCGGGGTTCGAGTTCACCATCACGGTCTCGAAGCCGGCCTCGCGCAGCGCGAAGGCGGCGTGGACGCACGCGTAGTCGAACTCGATCCCCTGCCCGATACGGTTCGGCCCGGCCCCGAGGATCACGACGCGGGGGCGCTCGCCCGGGCGGACCTCCGACTCCTCCTCGTAGGCCGAGTAGTGGTAGGGGGTGTGGGCCGCGAACTCCCCGGCGCAGGTGTCGACGGTCTTGAAGACGGGCACCACCCCAAGCCGCCGCCGCGCCCCGCGGACGGCCGCCTCGCCGGCATCGGTGAGATGGGCGATGCGGCGGTCCGACAGGCCGGCCCGCTTCGCATCGCGCAGCTCCTCCGCCGACACCTCGTCCAGAGCCCGCCCGCGAAGGGCACCCGCGACGTCCGCGACCTGCGCCACCTGGTCGACGAACCAGGGGTCGATGCGCGACGCGCCGGCCACCTCCTCGATGCCGAACCCCTCGGCGAGCGCCCGCTCGACCAGCAACAGCCGGTGCTCGGTCGGCCGTGCCAGCGCGGCCAGCGCCGCCGCGGAGTCGCCCGAGCCGTCGGTCGGGGCGGGGGCGGCGGCGGAGCGGGGGTTGGGTGGGGCCTGGCCCGCGGAGTCGCCCGAGCCGTCGGTCGGGGCGGGGGCGGCGGCGGAGCGGGGGTTGGGTGGGGCCTGGCCCGCGGAGTCGCCGCCCCCGCCCCTCTGGACGGGCGCGGGTGGCCACGCGACGCCGTCGCCGCCGAGCTCGAACTCCGGCCGCTCGAGCGAGCGGTACGCCTTGCCGAGCGCCTCGGCGAAGGTCCGGCCGATCGCCATGACCTCGCCGACCGAGCGCATGGTCGTGCCGAGCTCGGGGTCGGCGCCGCGGAACTTCTCGAACGCCCACCGCGGCACCTTCACCGCGACGTAGTCCAGGGCCGGCTCGAAGGCCGCGAGGGTCTCGCCGGTGATGTCGTTCGCGATCTCGTCCAGCCGGTAGCCGACGGCGAGCAGGGCGGCGATCTTCGCGATGGGGAATCCCGTGGCCTTCGACGCCAGCGCCGACGAGCGCGACACCCGCGGGTTCATCTCGATCACGACCATGCGGCCGTCCTCGGGGTTCACGGCGAACTGCACGTTCGACCCGCCCGTCTCGACCCCGACGGCCCGCAGGCACGTGATGGCGGCGTCGCGCATGACCTGGTACTCGCGGTCGGTCAGCGTCTGCGCCGGCGCCACCGTGATCGAGTCCCCGGTGTGCACGCCCATCGGGTCGACGTTCTCGATCGAGCAGACGATCACGGCGTTGTCGGCGCCGTCGCGCATGACCTCGAGCTCGAACTCCTTCCACCCGGCGATCGACTCCTCCACCAGCACCTCGCCGATCGGGCTCGCGGCGATGCCCTCGGCGGCGAGCGTCTCGAGCGCCGCGGGACCGGCGGCCATGCCGCTCCCCTTGCCGCCCAGCGTGAACGAGGCGCGCACGATCAGCGGATAGCCGATCTCCTCGCCGACCGCGAGCGCCTCCCCCACCGAGTAGGCGAAGCCGCCGCGCGGCAGCGCGAGGCCGACCGCCTCCATGGTCTCCTTGAACAGGCGCCGATCCTCGGCCCGGCGGATCGTCTCGAGGCCCGCCCCGATCAGCCGCACGCCCAGTCGATCGAGGTCGCCGGACTCCGCCAGCGCCGCCGCCACGTTCAGCGCCGTCTGTCCCCCGAGCGTCGGCAGCAGGGCATCGGGCCGCTCCCGCTCGATGACCTGCAGGACCGCGTCGGGCGTCAGCGGCTCGACGTAGGTGGCGTCGGCGAACTCGGGGTCGGTCATGATCGTCGCCGGATTCGAGTTCACCAGCACCACCCGGTAGCCCTCGCGCCGCAGGGCCTTGCACGCCTGCACGCCCGAGTAGTCGAACTCGCAGGCCTGCCCGATCACGATCGGCCCGGAGCCGATCACGAGGATCGTGCGGATGTCCTCCCGCCGCGGCATCAGGCCTCCCCGCCCATCAGCGCGCGGAACGCCGCGAACAGGTGGCGCGAGTCGTGCGGGCCCGGCGCCGCCTCGGGGTGGTACTGCACCGAGAACGCCGCCACGTCCAGGCACCGCATCCCCTCGAGCGTCCCGTCGTTCAGGTTCCAGCGATTGAGCGCCACCGCGCCGAACGGGGTGCCGACGGCGGGGGCGGGCTCGCCGTCCCCGGGCCGCCCCCGCCCGAGCCCGCGCGCGCCCCAGCCGCTCGGGTCGAGCGCGAAGCCGTGGTTGTGGCTCGAGATCTCGACGCGGCCGGTGTCCAGGTCCTTCACCGGCTGGTTCACGCCCCGGTGGCCGAAGCGCAGCTTGTAGGTGCGGCCCCCCAGGGCGAGCCCGAGTAACTGGCTGCCGAGGCAGATGCCGAACACCGGGAGCCTCCCCAGCAGCCCGCGAACGGCCTCGACCCCGTAGACGGTGGCCGCCGGGTCCCCCGGCCCGTTCGACAGGAACACGCCGTCGTAGCCGCCGGCGAGGACCTCCTCGGGGGGCGTGCGCGCGGGCAGCACCGTCGCCTCGCAGCCGCTCGCCGCGAGCATCCGCAGGATGTTCCGCTTGATGCCGAAGTCGTAGGCGGCGACGCGGAACGTCGCGCCGCCGTGCGCCACGGCCGGGCCGACGAGGCCGGCGGCCGCGTACGGCTCGGGCGTCGAGGCTCCCGCGGCCAGGTCGGCGCCCACCATGCCCGGCGCCGAGCGAACCCGCACGGCCAGGACCGCGGGGTCGCCCTCCACGGTCGAGACCCCGGCCCGCATGGCCCCGCGCTCGCGGATGTGCAGGGTCAGCCGGCGCGTGTCGATGCCCTCGATCCCGACCACCCCCGCCTCGGCCAGGTAGTCCCGCAGCGACCCCTGCGCCCGCCACGACGAGGCCCTGCGGCTCGCCTCCCGCACCGCGAAGCCCGCGACCTGGACGCGCCCCGACTCGGCGTCCTCCGGGTTCACTCCGCAGTTGCCCTGGTGGGGGGAGGTCATCACCACGATCTGGCGCCGGTAGGACGGGTCGGTCAGCACCTCCTGGTACCCGGCCATCGCCGTGTTGAACACGACCTCGCCGAGGGCCTCGCCCTCGGCCCCGAACCCGCGGCCGCGGAACGCCGTCCCATCCTCCAGGACCAGCAGCGCCGGCGGTGGCGTCACGCGGTGGCCTCGCCGTCCCGGAGCGTGAAGCGTCCCCCAAGGATCGTGTGGACCGGCCGCCCCCGCAGGCGGCGCCCGAGGAAGGCGCTGTTGGCGGCGAGCGACCGGAACGGTCGCTCGCCGGCCGTCCACTCGGCCGTGAGATCGAACGCCGCCAGGTTCGCCGGCCGGCCGGGGATCACCGGACCGCCGTGGCCGTCGAGCCCGAGCAGCGCGGCGGGGCGTGACGACATCCGCTCGATGAGCTCCGAGAGCGTCAGGACACCGGTCGCCACCAGCTCGGTGTGCACGACGGCGAACGCCGTCTCCAGGCCGATCGTGCCCGGGGGCGCCAGGTCGAACTCGCGCTCCTTCTCCTCGGCCGCATGGGGCGCGTGGTCGGTGGCGACGGCGTCGAGCGTCCCGTCGGCGAGCCCGGCCCGCAGCCCGTCGCGGTGCTCGGGCGTGCGAACCGGAGGGTTGATCCGTCGATTGGGATCGTAGGTCACGAGGTCCTCGTCGGACAGCGTCAGGTGGTGGGGGGTGACCTCGGCGCTCACCCGCAGCCCCTCGGCCTTCGCCTCGCGGACCATCGCCACGGTGCGGGCCGACGAGGCGTGCATGACGTGCAGCCGCCCGCCGGTCAGGCGGGCGAGCGCCAGGTCCCGCGCCACGACGACCTCCTCGGCCTCCGCCGGCACGCCGGTCAGCCCGAGCAGGGCCGAGTAGTGGCCCTCGTGCATCTGCCATCCCTCCGACAGCCCGGCGTCCTGGGGGTGCTGGGCGATCAGGACGCCGAACGGGCGCGCGTACTCGAGGGCCAGGCGCATCACCCGCGAGGAGCCCACGCAGTTGCCGTCGTCGGTCAACAGCCGCACGCCGGCGGCCGCCATCTCGCCGATGTCGGTGAGCGACTCGCCCTCGAGGCCCCTCGTGATCGAGCCGGCGGGGAACACCTCGCACAGGGCGGCCGCCGCCGCGCGGGCACGCACCTCGGCGATCACGGCCACGTTGTCGGTCACCGGGTCGGTGTTCGGCATGGCGACGACGGCCGTGTAGCCGCCGGCCGCCGCCGCACGCGTCCCGGTCTCGATCGTCTCCTTCTGCTCGAAGCCCGGCTCCCGCAGATGGGCGTGCAGGTCGACCAGCCCGGGCGTCAGCACCAGGCCGTCGCCGTCGACCACCTCGGCGCCGTCGGCCGCGAGCCCCGGCCCGACGGCCGCGACCAGACCGTCCTCGACCAGCACGTCGGTCGTCCCGTCGTGGCCGGCGACCGGATCGACGAGCCGGAACCCCCGCAGCAGCGTCCGCTCAGGCACCGGCGGCCTCCTTCGCCTCGGCCTCGGCCGCGCGCGAGGCGTCGCCGCCGAGGATCAGATACAGCAGCGACATCCGGACCGCGATCCCGTTCGTCACCTGGTCGGTGATCACGGCCCGCGGCAGGTCGGCGACCTCCGACTCGATCTCGACCCCGCGGTTCATCGGGCCGGGGTGCATGAGGATCGCGTGCTCGGGAAGCCGGCCGACCCGGGCTCGCGAGAGCCCGAACAGCCGGGCGTACTCCCGCACGCTCGGGAAGAACTGCTGGCGCTGGCGTTCCCTCTGCACCCGCAGCATGTAGCAGACGTCGAGCTTCGGCAGGACCTCGTCGAGGTCGTGCGAGACCTCGACGCCCCACCCGGAGGCCTCCGGCGGGATCAGCGTCGGCGGCCCGACCAGCGTGGCCTGGCCGCCGACCGTGCCGAGCGCGAACGCCAGCGAGCGGGCCACGCGCGAGTGCCGCACGTCGCCGACGATCCCGACCCGCAGCCCCTCGAACGAGGCGAAGTGCTCCCGCATCGTGAACAGGTCGAGCAGCGCCTGGGTCGGGTGCTCGTGGGTGCCGTCGCCGGCGTTCAGGACGCTCGCCCCGACCCAGCTCGAGAGCGCGTACGGGGCGCCCGAGGACGAGTGGCGGATGACGATCGCGTCGGCCCCCATCGCCTCCAGCGTGAGGGCCGTGTCCTTCAGGCTCTCGCCCTTCGCGACGCTCGAGCCGCTGGCCGAGAAGTTGATGACGTCGGCCGAGAGGCGCTTGGCGGCCAGCTCGAACGAGATCCGCGTCCGCGTCGAGTTCTCGTAGAACAGGTTCACGACCGTCCGGCCGCGCAGGGCCGGGACCTTCTTGATCACCCGGGTCCCCACCTCGCGGAAGCTCTCGGCCGTGTCGAGGATGCGGACGACCTCCTCGCGCGAGAGGTCCCGCACCGACAGCAGGTGCTTGTTCACGCCGCCCCTCCCTCCGGCTCGCCGACCTGGACCGCGTCCTCCCCGTCGACCTCCACCAGCAGGACCCGCACGTCCTCGTCGTGGCGCGTCGGCACGTTCTTGCCGACGAAGTCCGGACGGATCGGCAGCTCGCGGTGGCCCCGGTCGATCAGCACGGCGAGCTGGATGCTGCGGGGCCGGCCGAAGTCGACCAGGGCGTCCAGCGCCGCCCGGATGGTTCGCCCCGTGAACAGCACGTCGTCGACCAGCACGACGTTTCGCCGGGTGACGTCGAACGGGATCCGGGTCTCGTGGACCTCCGGCGCCTCGGCCCGAAGGCCGATGTCGTCCCGGTAGAACGTGATGTCGAGGACGCCGACCGGGACGCCGGCCCCCTCGATCCGCTCGATCTCGGCCGCCAGGCGCTCGGCCAGCCGGTCCCCGCGATTCGCGATCCCGACCAGCACGAGGTCGGCGGCGCCCTTGTTCCGCTCGAGGACCTCGTGCGCGATCCGGGTGAGCGCCCGGCGGATCTCCCCCTCGTCCATCAGGCGCGCGCGCTCGACGAACCCGCTCACGATGGCCTCCTCGCGGCGTGCGGCGCGCCCGATCGCGCGCCCCAACAGAAAACGCCCCACCGGCTCGGCGGAGCGCACGCGTGCCTCACGATGTTCGCCTCCCTTCCCGGCCTCGCGGGACCGGACTTAAAAGGGGCAGTTCCCTTCGTCGACGGAGGATAGCGGCCCACCGTGAGGTGTCAACCATCGAGGTCGCCGGCCGCCTTCGCGGGGGTTCCCGAGTTTCTCCCGGGCCCCCAACGGCGGTGGCGCCCCTTCATCCCTCCCGCACGACCGCCTCGCCGTCGACGCGCATCTCGTCCACGATCCCGACCACGATCGCGCGAATGGGGGCCGGGTCCATCCCGACGACCTGGCGCGCCGAGTTGCCCTCGTCCACGATCAGGACGGCCTCCCCCGCCCCCGCGCCGACCGTGTCGACGCAGATGAGGTAGCCGCCCTCCGGCCGGCCGGAGGCGTCCAGCAGGTCGCACACCAGGAGGCGCCGGCCGTCGAACACCGGGGCGTTGATCGTGGAGACCACCGTGCCCACGACCCGGCCGACCTTCACCGCGCCCCTCCGAGCTCCTCCACCGCATCGACGATGCCGACGATCGCGTGGTCCACCGGGACGAACGTCTGCGGGAGCGCCTGGGCGGCCTCCCTCGCCCCCACGATGTAGACGAGCTCTCCCGGGCCCGCCATGTGGACGGCGTCGGCGGCGACCACCGGGCTCCCCTCCGGCTCCCGATGCCGGTCGAGCGGCTGGACGATCAGGAACTTCACGCCCTCGAGGCCGTCGGCCTTCACCGACGCGACGACCGTGCCGACCACGCGGGCGAGCTGCACCTCCTACCTCCCCCCGGATCCGGGCAGGGGCCGGCCGCCCGGAGGCGGCGAAGGAGGCTCGCCGCCACCCTCCTCCGGCTTCTCCACGCCACGGGCGCGTGAGGCGAACCCCGGATCCGCCGTCAGGTTGGCGCGCATCTCGTCGTGCAACCGGGCGATCACGACGTGCGCCGTCTCGTGGCCCGAGGGGGCGATGCGCGCGACCGCGTGCTCGACGGCGGCCTCGACCTCCGCGACCTCCCCGCCGAACAGCACGTAGCCCTTGCCGCCGAGGTCGTCGGCGAGGCGCAGCTCGCGGAGCGTGACCCGGGCGCCCTTCACCCCGGCGTCGGCCGCGTCGATCACGGCCGCCGCCGTGCGCGTCTCCACGACCCCGAGGCTCTCGCCGCCGTCCTCGCGGCGCACCCCACCGATCGACGCGACCACGTCGGGGTGCACATCGGGCAGGAACACGACGTCGACCAGCGAGGCGCCGCCCGCCTCGCGACCCGCCCCCATCGCCTCCTCCACGTCGGCGGTGAGGCCTCCGATCAGCACGAGGTACTTCCCGGGGTGGACGGTGCCGGCTCGGATCACGCCGAGCGGCGAGCGCTTGACCATCGCGTCGCCGGCCGCGATGCCACGGGCGATCGAGTCGAACTCCAGGAGGGCGATGGCCGGCCGCATGGCTACACGATCCGGAGCGCCCCGACCACGGTGATCCGGCGCTCGCGGGAGAAGGTCCTCGGACGGGTCAGCCCGTCGCCGGTGGGGCTCGCGATGGAGAACGACGTGAACCCCTCGCCCCCCTCTCCGAGGCCGGCGAAGTTCGGGCCGTTGGCCACGAAGATGCTGCAGTTCATCGCGCGGGCCATGCGCGTGATGGTGTCGACGTTCGTCGAATGGATGGACGCGGTGTGCCGGAACCCGTGCTCGGAGGCCACCGCCAGGTCGATGGCCCGTTCGACGTTCGCCACGCGCACCACCGGCATCACCGGCATCATCTGCTCGGTCCAGACCAGGCTGTGCTCGCGCGGAACCTCCGCGACGGCCAGCCGGAGGTCGGGGTCCACCCGCAGGCCGATCTCGGCCAGGATGGCCCCGGCGTCCTTCCCGATCCACGCCGGGTTGACGTGCCCGGGCTTGCCCGGCGCTCCGAGCTCGGCGAAGATCACGCGCTCGAGCCGCCGGAGCTCGTGCTCCTTCAGCACGTAGGCGCCGTGCTGGGCCATGGACCGGACCAGACGATCGGCGACCGTGTCCACCACGATCGTGGTCTTCTCGTCGGTGCAGATGAGGTTGTTGTCGAACGAGGCCCCCGCGACGATGTCCCGCCCGGCCCTGTCCACGTCGGCCGTCTGGTCCACGACCGTGGGGGGGTTTCCCGGCCCCGCCGTGACCGCCCGCTTGTCAGTCGCAAGCGCCTCCCGCACGACCGCCGGGCCGCCCGTGACCAGCAGCAGGCGCACGTCCGGGTGGTGCATCAGCTCGCGCGCGCTCTCGATCGTCGGCTCGGGGATCGCCGTCACCAGGTTCTCGGGCCCCCCGGCGGCGACGACCGCGCGGTTGATCAGCCGCACGTTCTCCGCGGAGACCCGCTTCGCGTTCGGATGGACGTTGAACACCAGCGCGTTGCCGGCCGAGACGACCGCGATCGTGTTGTTGATGATGGTCGAGGTCGGGTTCGTCGTCGGGGTGACGGCGGCCACGACGCCGAAGGGGGCGAACTCGGTGGCCATCATCCCCTGGTCGCCCGTGACGGCCTCGAGCTCGAGGTCCTCGGGCCCGGGGGTCTTGAGGGTCACCAGCCGGTTCTTCCGGATCTTGTCCGCGACGCGCCCGAGGCCGGTCTCGGTCACGGCCATCTCGGCCAGCCGCTCGCCGTGCTCGAGCATGGCAGCGCGGACCCCGGCGACGATCGCCTTCCTGCCCTGCAGGCCAACGCCCTGGAACTCGCCGAACGCCCGGGCCGCAGCCGCCACCGCGGCGTCGATCGTCGGCAGGATCCCGTCGCCGAGCTCGGCCGCCGCCGCCCCGGACAGCGCCTCCGCGGCGCGGAGGCCGGCGCCAGGGTGCGGGCCCGCCTCGCCCAGGCGGCGGCGGACCCGGTCGATGGTCTCCTGGATCTCCTCGTTCGACATCGCGCGCATCGCGCCACCCCGGGGCGGGCTCACTTCCGGTACTTCTCCTCTCCGCCGACCTCCCAGGTGTCCACGATCGCCATGACGACGGCGTCGCACGGGCGGTCCCGGGTGGCCTCGGTCTGCCGCGCCGAGCTCCCGGTGGCCACCAGGACCACCTCGCCCACGCCGGCGCCGACGGCGTCGGCGGCGACCACGAACGACCCGGTGTCCTCGTCCTCCACGTCGAGGTGGCGAACCACGAGGAGCTTCAGCCCCTCCATCGAGGGCTCCTTGCGGCTCGCCACCAGCGTCCCGGCCACCCGTCCCAGAACCACGTCCGTCCTCCTCGTCGCTCGTCCCGGAGCCGTCCCGACGGGGCGCGGCCCCGAGCGCGGGTGGGTGCCGGCCTAGGAGGCCTGGCCCGACTCGCCCTGCGCCTGGTCCTTCCGCCCGAGCGGGAGCACCAGGTCGATGTTCACGTGCGGCCGGGCGATCACGTGGCTCGCGATGATCTCGCCGACCTTCTCGGCGTTCTGGATGCCCGCCTGGACCGCCGCCTTCACCGCTGCGACGTCGCCGCGGACCACCGCGGTCACGTAGCCGCCGCCGGTCTCCTCGTAGCTCACCAGCTCGACCTTGGCCGCCTTGACCATCGCGTCGGCCGCCTCGACCATCGCGGCGAAGCTCCTCGCCTCGATCATCCCAAGGGCGTCAGCCATGCCTCCGTCTCCTTCCCTTCCCTTCCCGTCCCGTCCCTACCTGCTCGCCTGCCGGCCTTCGAGGCCCTCGATCGCGGCCACGGCCGCCTGCCACCCCACGTCGATGTCGCGCTCTTCGCCCCCCAGGTAGACGCGGCCCATGGACCCGAACGCCCGGACCTCCAGCACGTTGATCCGTGCGGCCTTCTCGGCCTCGTTGGCGGCGAGGGCCGCGTAGGCCGCGGGCTCGCACTCCAGCACGTACAGGGTCTGCCCGCCCATGATCATCTGGCCGTGCCGAGTCCGGTTGATGAGCTGCGCGTGGTGGTCGTCGATGCGCCGGATGATCTGGCTCGAGAGGATCCGCGGCTTGATGCGGTCCGACTCCTCGAGGCCGACGGCCTCGAGGATGGAGGCTCCGGCGGCCCGCGTCTCGGCCTGCTCGGGAGAGTGGACCTCGAGCAGGCCGTAGTAGCGCTCGATGACCTGCATGCCCGGCCGCACCTTCGTGGCCTTGAGGGCCACGTCGGTCAGCCGGTTGATCTCGATCCCCGGGGAGATCTCCACGTAGAGCGAGGCGTCGCCGGCGAGCGGCAGGAACCCCTGCGCCACCGTGCCGAGGAACGCCGCGTACTGCGGCTGCAGGCTGTCCAGGAAGCAGTACGCCCGGAGCTCGATGCCGTCGGTCACGCCATGTTCCCCCTCTCCTCCCTCAGGAGCGGCCCTCGCCTGCGGCCGTGGTGCCGGCCGTGAGGATCTGGACGCCGGCGGACGCCCCGATCCGGGTGGCGCCGGCCGCGATCATGTCCCGCACGTCCTCGGCGCTCCGGATCCCCCCGGCGGCCTTGACGCCGAGCTTCGGGCCGACGGTCTCCCGCATCAGCAGGACGTCGTGAACGGTCGCGCCTCCCGGGCCGAACCCGGTCGAGGTCTTGACGAAGTCCGCCTTCGCCACCCCTGCGAGGTGCGAGGCGATCACCTTCTCCTCGTCGGTGAGGTAGGCCGTCTCGATGATCACCTTGTTGAGGGCGCCGGCCTCGTGGCACGCGTCCGACACCCTCTCGATGTCTCGCCGGACCAGGTCGTGGTCCCCGCTCCGCAGGGCCCCGATGTTGATGACCATGTCGATCTCCCTGGCCCCGTCGCGGATGGCCCTCCGAGCCTCCATGGCCTTGACCTCGGGGGTGCTGGCGCCGAACGGGAACCCCACCACCGAGGCGACCCGCACGGTGGTCCCTCGCAGCCGCTGCGCGCAGCGGCGGACCCAGGTCGGGTTGACGCATACGGCCGCGAAGCCGAACTCGCGCGCCTCGTCGCACAGGCGGTCGAGGTCGCCGGCCGCCGCGTCCGGTCGCAGCAGCGTGTGGTCGATGTAGCGGGCGAGGTCGTGGGGCACCTCGGCGCCGTCGCCCGAGTAGCTGATCCGGCCCGCCCCGTTCGCCACCACGCCGCGGACGTCGTCGGGGCAGCGGGCGGCGCAGGCCCCGCCACAGTCGCCGCCCGGGCAGGCGGCGTCCCCCGCCCCGCGGAGCGCGGCCAGGACCTCCCGGGTCACGGCCTCGATCAGGCCGTCGGTCGTCGTGGTCATCGTCGCGCTCCCGCCAGGTAGCGGCGCTCGATCTCGGTGATCCTCTCGACCCTGCGGGCGTGCCGCTCGCCGCCCCAGGGCGTCGAGAGCCACGTCTGCACGATCTCCAGGGCGAGGGCCTCGCCGATGAACCCTGCCCCGAGAACCAGGACGTTCGCGTGGTTGTGCTCACGGCTGTTTCGGGCGGAGGAGACGTCCCAGCAGGTGGCGGCGCGAACGCCCGGCACCTTGTTCGCCACCATGCACGACCCGATGCCGGCCCCGTCGACCACGATGCCCCACCGGCAGCCGCCGCCTGAGACCAGACGGGCGACCGCGTGGGCGAAGTCGGGGTAGTCGACCGCCTCGGTGCCGCCGGTCCCGCAGTCGTGGACGCTGAACCCGTGGCCCGCCAGCTCGTCCCTGATCCGCTCCTTCAGGCGGTAGCCGGCGTGATCGGCCCCGACCGCGACGTCGGCGAGGGGCACGGGTCCGCGAGGTTCCTCGCCGTGCCCCGTTTCGACGTCCGGGCCGGCCGCAGGCCGGGTCGGCAGGCCGGCGACCACGGCGGCGACCACGGCACGGACCTCCTCGGGCGTGAGGGCCCGCCCGCCGGCCCCGACCCCGGCGCCGGCCCCGGCGCTCACGTCCGCCCCCCCGCCGCGTCCGCCAGGCGTGCGGGCGCCGCGGCGGGCGGGCGCCGCAGCTCCACGCGGTACTCGTACCGCTCGCCGACGAAGAGCAGGTGGGTGAGCTCGACCGCCCGTCCCTCCGGGGTGAAGGTGAGCCGCCGGATCGCGAGCACCGGGGTCCCGGCGGCGCACCCGAGCAGCTCCGCCTCGGGGGCGTCGGCGGCACCCGGGGAGATGACCTCGGTCGCGTGATCGAGCGCCAGCGAGACCGGCGGGCCCTGCAGCAGCTCGTAGAGCGACCCCCCGTCCAGCCGGTCGCGCTCGAACAGCTCGTCGTGGGCGCCCACCAGGTCGTGGGGGATCCAGGTCTCCGACGTGCCCACCACCTCGTCATCGACCAGGTTCAGCCGGCGAAGGAGCCGGCAGGAGGCGTCCGCCGGCAGGCCGAGCTCCGCCGCCACCTCGGATGGGGCGCGGACCACGGACGATTCGAGGATCCGGTGCGAGGGAACGAACCCCTGGCTCGCCACCAGCTCGCTGAACGACGTCAGCAGGGGGACGTGACGGATCTTGGGGGCGGCCACGAACGTGCCGACACCCTGGACCCGCCGGATCACGCCCTCGGAGGCGAGCTCCGCGAGCGCCTGCCGGATCGTCGCCCGCGAGACCCCGTAGCGTCGCTCGATGGCCGCCTCCGTCGGCAGCCGGTCACCGGGCTGCAGGCCCGCCTCACGGATCTCCCGGAGCAGGGCCTCGCGGAGCTGGAAGTACAGGGGAAGCGGCGCGTCACGGTCCAGGCCCGCGGGGACGCTCGCGTCCGGGGACGCGACTCCCGCGGGCGGATCGGCGGGGCGCACGATGTTCGTACGTACGGTCATCATGATGACGGTAGCATTCCCGACGGCCCGGCGCTATAGTTCCGCGGTACGCACGGGGGAGGTGTCCCATGGGAAGAGGGATGTTCGGTTCCGGAAGACGCGGGGTCCGGCTCGCCGGCTTCGGCGTCTCACTGCTGCTCTTGCTGTCGGCGTGCGCGACGTCGACAGGCGGGACGTCATCGAGCCCGAGCGCGGCGGCGAGCGCGACGCCGACGACGAAGTTCCTCGCCTGTGAGGTCACCGACACCGGCGGCATCGACGACCGGTCGTTCAACGCCTCGGCCTGGCAGGGCCTGCAGGAGGCGCGGCAGGCGACCGGCATGAGCATCAAGTACCTGCAGTCGACCAGCCAGAGCGACTACGTCCCGAACATCCAGTCGTTCGTGAGCGAGCACTGCGGGATCATCGTGACGGTCGGGTTCCTGATGGGCACCGCGACCCAGCAGGCGGCCAAGCAGTACCCGACCCAGAAGTTCGCGATCGTGGACTACAGCTACACGCCGGCCCAGGCGCCGAACAACAACATCCTCGGGCTGACCTACCAGACCGACCAGGACGCGTTCCTCGGCGGCTACCTGGCCGCGGCGATGAGCAAGAGCGGCAAGGTCGGCACCTTCGGCGGCATGGACATCCCGCCCGTGACGATCTACATGAACGGCTTCGTGGCCGGGGTCCGCTACTACGACCAGAAGAACGGGAAGCACGTGATCCCGCTCGGCTGGGAC
>JAJYHN010000201.1 GCA_021784765.1 Actinomycetes bacterium | reverse complement strand
TGGTCTCGTACAGCGTGAGGCAGGCATCGGCGAGCAGTGCATGGTCGTCGGCGTACCCCGGGCGCCCGGCGCGACCGGCGCGCCACGAGCGCAGCAGCCGCCCGTCGTCGCGGCGCAGGGCCGACAGCACGAACGCCGCTGCCGCCTCCGCCGCCCGCGCGTACGCGGGCTCGCCGAGCGCCCGCCCGGCCTCGGCCAGCGCCGAGACCGCCAGCGCGTTCCAGGCGGCGATCACCTTGTCGTCCAGGCCCGGGCGGCCACGCCCCTCGCGCCGCTCGAGGAGCCGGGTCCGAGCCTCCTCGACGCGAGCCACGAGGTCGACCGGGTCCAGACCCTCGCGCGCGGCGAACTCCGGAGCCGGCACCGGCGTCCAGAGGACGTTCGTTCCCTCCCAGTTCCCCTCCGGCGTCGCCCCCAGGTACCGCGCGACCTCTGCGCCGGCGACCTCGGCGAGCTCTTCCCACGACCAGACGAAGTGGGCCCCCTCGACCCCGCCGGCGTCGGCGTCCTGCGACGAGGCGAAGCCGCCCCCGGGCAGGCGGAGCTCGCGCAGCAGGAAGTCGAGCGTCCGGCGGGCGACCCCCGCCCACGCAGCGTCGCCGGTCACCTGCCACGCGCGCAGGTACGCGCGCGAGAGCAGGGCGTTGTCCGAGAGCATCTTCTCGAAGTGCGGGACGTGCCAGCGGCCGTCGGTCGCGTACCGGTGGAAGCCGCCGCCGATCTGGTCGTGGACGCCTCCCGCCGCCATCCTGCGGAGCGTGACCGTCACCACCTCGAGCGCGTCCGCGGCCCGACCGCCGCCCCGCAGGTGCGTCCGCAGCAGGAACTCGATCACCATCGGCGGGGGAAACTTCGGGGCCCGGCCGAAGCCGCCCCACGTCCGGTCAGCGGCGTCGAGCAGCCCGGCCGCGGCGGTGTCGAGCAGCGCCTCGTCGATCGCGCCCTCCGGGGCCGGAAACTCCGCCGCGGCGGCCAGCACCTCGGCCACCCGCCGGCCCTGCTCCTCCACCGTGGCGCGGTTCGACCGCCAGGCGTCGGCGACCGCCGAGAGCACCCGGCGAAACGCCGGCATGCCGTGGCGGTCCTCGTCCGGGAAGTAGGTCCCCGCGTAGAACGGCCGGCCGTCGGGCGCCAGGAACACCGTCATCGGCCAGCCGCCGGAGCCGGTCATCGCCTGCACCGCGTCCATGTAGATCGCGTCGACGTCCGGTCGCTCCTCGCGGTCGACCTTCACGCAGACGAAGTGGGCGTTCATCAGCGCCGCCGTCGCGTCGTCCTCGAACGACTCGCGCTCCATGACGTGGCACCAGTGGCAGGCGGCATAGCCGACCGAGAGCAGGACCGGGCGGTCCTCCGCGCGGGCGCGCGCGAACGCCTCCTCGCCCCAGGGGTACCAGTCGACGGGGTTGTGGGCGTGCTGGCGCAGGTACGGGCTGGTCTCGTCGGCCAGCCGGTTGGCCGGCGGCTTGGCCGGCTGCTCCGGCGGCTCGGGCCGCCGTTCGCGGCCCACGGGCTCGACGCGCTCGGACACGCCCCCAGTGTCCACGGTTCGCCGCGAAACGCACGGCGTGCGCCGTCGGCGCACGCATGGCACGATCGACCCGGAACGCCAGGACGAGGAGGCGATGCGATGCAACTGGACCTGGACGGCGAGCAGACGGAGCTCCTCCTCCGGATCGTCCGGAGCTACCTGTCCGACCTGCGCATGGAGATCGCCGGCACGGAGGCGCCGGAGTGGCTCCGTTCCGGCAAGCACGAGGAGGAGGTCGTCCGCGGGATCATCGCCGCCCTCGAGCGGCTGGACGGCCCGGTCCCCTAGACTCCATGCATGGCCGACGAGACCGTGCTGGTGGTGGTGGAGATCCCGAAGGGATCCCGGAACAAGTACGAGATGGACAAGGAGGGCGGCTACATCGTCCTCGACCGCATGCTCTTCACCTCGATGCAGTACCCGGCCGACTACGGCTACATCGAGGGGACCCTGGCCGAGGACGACGACCCGCTCGACGCCCTCGTCCTGGTGGGCGAGCCGACCTTCCCCGGCTGCCGCATCCATGCCCGGCCGGTCGGCGTCTTCAAGATGTGGGACGAGAAGGGGCCCGACGAGAAGATCGTGTGCGTCCCCCTGCAGGATCCGGGGTGGTCCCATGTCTCCGACATCCACGACCTGCAGCCGAACCTCCGCAACGAGATCGAGCACTTCTTCGCCGTCTACAAGGCGCTGGAGCCCCACAAGGAGACCGGCACCGAGGGCTACGGCAACCGGGCCGAGGCCTGGCGGATCATCCGCGAGTCCTGCGAACGGCTGGCGGCGGTCAAGGCCGAGGGGTGAGCCCCGGCGCCGGGCCGGTCAGCCGCCGGCGCGACCGAGCACGAACGAGCAGATCAGCACCGTCAGCACGACGGCGGTGACGATCGCGAAGGTCCGATCCCGCTGGTAGACGAACAGCGGGATCGAGACGGCCACCCGCAGCACCGGGGTCGCGATCAGGAGCAGCAGGCCGAGCGCCGTGATCGCGCGGCCGTCCAGCCCGCGCAGGCCGCCGACCAGGCCCGAGAGGGTGTGCGGGAACGGGGTGTCGCGGCTGGTCAGGCGGTGGAGCTCCGGCCGCGACGAGACGTAGACGGGGTGGTGCACGAAGCTCAGCACGAGCCCGCCCACCACGACGACGAGGCTCACGACGACGCCGATCCGCAGCAGGTAGCTGATCACGAGCTCCATGCGCCGCACGCGCTCGGCGTTCGCCTCGGGGCCCGAGGCGGCCGACGCCGGCGCGAGTCCGGGGGCGCCCGCGTCGCTCACCGGATCCCCCGCGCAAGCATCTCGATCGCGATGAACACCAGCACGGCGACGAACAGCCAGCGGATGGCCCCGCTCTGCGCCCGGGGCAGGATGCGCGAGCCAGCGGTGGCGCCGAGCAGGACGCCCGCGGCCACCGGCGCCGCGATGAACGGGTTGATGTCTCCGCGCACGAAGTAGACGCCAGCGCTGGCGGCGGCCGTCACCCCGATCATGAAGTTGCTCGTGGCCGTCGACACCTTCATCGGCAGGCCCATCGCGAGGTCCATCGCGGGCACCTTCAGCGCCCCCGACCCGATCCCGAGCAGCGCGCTCACCATGCCGGCCACGTACATGAGCACCAGGCCGAGCTTCACCCTCGCCACCCGGTAGCGCACGAGGACCCCGGTCGCCTCGTCCTGGTAGGAGTCGTGCAGCCGCAGGCGGTCGGCCAGGCGGTCGGGGGGGCCGGCCGCGCCCTCGGCGTGGCGACGCTGGAACATCGCCACGGCCGAGTAGGCGAGGGCAACCCCGAACACGACGTACAGCACCCGGGGGTCGACGACGCCGGCCAGGTAGGCGCCGGTGATCGCGCCGGTCGTCGTCCCGAGCTCCAGGAACATCCCGACCCGGAGGTTCGTCATGTGGTCGCGGACGTACGCGGCCGCCGCGCCGCTCGAGGTCGCGATGACCGAGACGATCGAGGCGCCGATGGCGAGGCGGATGTCGACGTGGAACAGCAGCGTGAGCGCGGGGACCACGATGATCCCGCCGCCGAGCCCGAGCAGCGACCCGAGCGCGCCGGCCACCACCGAGATCCCAAACAGGACGAAGACGAACGCGAGCGGCGTCACGACCCACATGCTACGGGCCGCCGGCGCAAGCGGCGCCGGCGGGGGCGAGCCGGCCGCCCTCAGCCGGCCGGGCGCAGGGTGCGGAACTGCTCGGGCAGGTAGGGGTGCAGCGCCTCCGGCAGCGCGACGCTGCCATCCTCGCGCTGGCCGTTCTCGAGCAGCGCGATCAGCGTCCGGCCGATCGCGCACAGGGTCCCGTTCAGCGTATGGAGGGTCCGGTTGCCGGCCTCCTCGTGCACCCGGATGCCGAGCCTGCGCGCCTGGTAGTCGGTGGTGTTCGAGGTCGAGGTGATCTCGCGGTACGCGCCCTGCCCCGGCATCCACGCCTCGATGTCGTACTTCTTCGCGGCCGATCCTCCGAGATCGCCGACGCAGACGTTCACCACCCGGTAGGGGATGCCGAGCGACTGCACCCACGCCTCCTCGTGGGCGAGGAAGCGATCGTGCTCGGCCGCCGACTCCTCCGGCAGCACGAACGCGAACATCTCGAGCTTGTCGAACTGGTGGACGCGGAAGATGCCGCGGGTGTCCTTGCCGTACGTGCCGGCCTCCCGGCGAAAGCACGACGAGTAGCCGAGGTAGCGGCGGGGCAGCGATCCGGCGTCCAGGAGCTCGCCCGCATGCAGCGAGGCGAGGGGCACCTCGGCGGTGCCGACCAGGTACAGGTCGTCCTCGCGCGTGACGTAGATCTGCGCTTCGTCGGCCGGCAGGAACCCCGTGCCGAACATCGCCTCCTCGCGCACCAGCACGGGCGGGACCACCGGCACGAAGCCCCGGGGCAGCGCGAAGTCCAGCGCGTAGCGCAGCAGCGCGAACTGGATCCCCACCGCCGGGCCGGTCAGGTAGGCGAACCTCGCCCCGGAGGTCCGCGCTCCCCGTTCCATGTCGATGGCCCCGAGCAGCTCGCCGAGCTCGACGTGGTCGCGGACGGGGAAGTCGAACTCGGGCGGGGTCCCCCAGTGCTTCACCACGACGTTGTCGGCGTCGCTCTCGCCGTCGGGCGCCGTCGGGTCCGGCGGGTTCGGGAGCCGCGCCTGCACGTCCGCGAGCTCGCGCCCGATCTCGTCGAGGTCGGGCTCCAGGCGCTTCAGCGCCGCCGACACCTCACCGAGCCGCGCGATCAACGCCTGCCGCGCCGGACCGTCGGCCGCCCGGCCGACCTCCTTCGAGCCGCGGTTTTGCTCCGCGCGCAGCGCCTCGACCTCATGGGCCAGCGCGCGGCGTCGTTCGTCCAGCGCGAGCGCGCGGTCGAGCGCCTCGGCGACGGCCGAGCCTCGCCGGCCGAGCGCCGCCCGTGCTGCACCCGGGTCCTCGCGGATGGTGCGGAGATCGAGCACGCTCCCCCCTCGCGTCCGTACGCGCGCGGCTAGCCGCGCGCGGCCCGCGGCTGCGGGGCCGGCCCGGTCCCGGGCGGCGGCTGCGGCGGCTGCGACGGCTGCGGCGGCGATGCGACCTGCGCCTGGGGCTGCCCCTGCGCCTGCGGCCGGGGCTCGCCCATGATCGACTGGCCTGAGAACAGGGCCCCCTCGGCGACGATGAGCGA
>JAJYHN010000125.1 GCA_021784765.1 Actinomycetes bacterium | reverse complement strand
GTCGAGGTCGTCGAGCGCCTGCGAAGCCGCGAGGCCAGCAAGGAGGAGGCCTACCACATGTACGTCGCCGACGAGGGCGGGCATCTGGTGGGCGAGCTGTCGCTCTGGGACCTGGTCTCGGCGCCGGCCGACGCGCGGATCGCCGCGATCATGCACCGCGACCCCGTCTCGGTGACGCTCGACGCCGAGAAGGAGGAGGTCGTCGAGGCGATCATGAAGTACAACCTCCTCGGCGTCCCGGTCGTCGACGAGGGGGACCACCTGGTCGGGGTCATCACCTTCGACGACGCGATCGACCTCGTCGGCCCCGAGAGCCGGCGCCTGGACCCGCGGAGGTTCCTGCGGTGAGGGCGGCCCGGTGACCGAGACGGCCGCCCGCCGCCCACGCCGCGTCCGCCTCCTTCGCCGGGGAGCGCCCCTGCTCGCCTTCCTCGCCGTGCTGGGGCCTGGCCTCATCACGGGCGCCTCGGACAACGACGCGCAGGGCATCACGATCTACTCGCAGGCGGGCGGCCGGACCGGCTACGAGCTGCTGTGGCTCCTGATCCTCTCGGCGATCGCCCTCGTCGTGACCCAGGAGATCGGGGCCCGGCTCGGGATGACCACCGGCAAGGGCCTCGCCGCGCTGATCCGCGAACGCTTCGGGGTCCGCCCTGCCGCGTTCGCGATGCTGATGCTCCTGGTGGCGAACCTCGGAACGATCGCCTCGGAGTTCGCCGGCGTCGCCGCAGCCCTGCAGATCTTCCACGTCAGCAGGTTCCTGTCGGTCCCGATCGCGGCGATGCTCGTGTTCCTGCTGGTGAGCCGCGGCTCGTACCGGCGGGTCGAGCGCGTCTTCCTGATCCTCTCGACCTTCTACATCGCGTACGTGATCTCGGGAATCCTCGCCCACCCCAACTGGGGCGAGGCCCTGCACGGAATGTTCGTCCCAACGTTTCGCACGAGCGCGACCTTCGTCGGCATCGGGGTGGCCCTCATCGGCACCACCGTCGCGCCGTGGGGCCAGTTCTTCATCCAGGCCTACGTGGTCGACAAGGGGCTCGGCGCCGAGGACCTGCGCTTCGAACGCGCCGATGTGTTCCTCGGGTCGACCGTGACGCTGGTCGTCGGATTCTTCATCATGCTGGCCACGGCCGCGACCGTGCACGTGAAGGGCCTGTCGATCCACACGGCGGCGGACGCGGCCAGGGCGCTCGAGCCGCTGGCGGGGACCTTCGCGGCGTCGCTGTTCGGCCTCGGGCTGCTGAACGCCTCGTTCCTCGCCGCCGGCGTCCTTCCGCTGTCGACCTCCTACGCGATCTGCGAGGCGTTCGGGTTCGAGATGGGCATGGACCGGCGCGTCCGCGAGGCGCCCCTCTTCTACGGCGTGCTCGCCTTCGGGATCCTGTTCGGCGCCGGCCTGGTGCTGCTCCCGGGCGCCCCCCTGCTCACGATCCTCATGGTCTCGGGCGCCGTGAACGGCATCCTGCTGGCCCCGATGCTCATCTACATCTACGTCCTGGCGAACGATCGCGAGCTGATGGGCGAGATGAAGAACGGGCGCCTGGCGAACACCCTGATGCTCGTCACGATCGTCGTGCTGCTGGCGCTGACGGCCGTGCTGCTGGTGACCTCGCTCGCCGGAGGGGGCGGGTAGGCCGGGCCGTCCGACTGGGCCATACTTCCCCCGTGGACGTCGCGGGGTTCCTCGCCAGGCATCCGCCGTTCGACGCGCTCGAGCCGGACTCGGTGGCGCGGGCGGCCGCGGCCGTCCGCATCGAGTACTTTCCCGCCGGCACCGTGATCCTCGCCCAGCAGGGCGAGCCGTCGCGGTTCCTCTACGTCGTGCGCTCCGGGGCCGTCGAGCTGATCGACGAGGGCCGCGTGCTCGACCTCCTCGGCGAGGGAGAGGCGTTCGGCCACCCGTCGATGCTGTCCGGCGAGCCGCCGACCTCGACCGTGCGGACCCACGAGGACACGATCTGCTACCTGATCCCCCACCAGGTGGCCGAGGAGGCGCTGGCGACCCCCACCGGGCTCGCATTCCTGGGCGCGACGCTGCGGGAGCGGATCGTCCACGCGGGCGAGCGGCGGGCCGAGCCCTCGGATCCCTCCCTCGCCCGGGTCGGCGCCCTGGTGCGGCGCGAGCTCGTCTCGTGCCCCCCGGAGACGACGGTCGCCGAGGCCGCCCGGACGATGGCCGAGCACCGCGTGTCGGCCCTGCTGATCCGCAAGGACGGCGCCTGGGGGATCCTCACCGATCGCGACCTCCGGACTCGGGTGCTGGCCGCCGGTCTCGGGGGCGACGTGACGGTGGCCTCGGTCATGACGTTCCCGGCCGCCACCATCCCGTTCGACACGATGGCGGCCGAGGTGCTCCTCGCGATGCTCGAGGGCGGGTTCCACCACTTCCCCGTCACCGACACCGCCGGGCAGGTGATCGGCGTGGTCACCGACACCGACCTGATGGGCCTCGAGCGGCGCTCGCCGTTCGCCCTGAAGAGCGAGATCGAACGCGCCCCCGACGTCGAGGCCGCCGTCGCGGCCGCCCGGGAGCTTCCGTACGCGGTCTGCGCCCTGGTCGACACCGGCGCCGACCCCGTCGGGGTCGGCCATGTCGTCGGGGTCACCATCGACACCCTCACCCGCCGGCTGATCGAGCTGTTCGTCGCCGAGCGCGGGGAGGCGCCGGTGCCCTGGGCATGGCTCGCGCTCGGCAGCGCGGCGCGGCACGAGCAGGCGCTGCACACCGACCAGGACCACGCGATCGCCTACGAGGCCGGCGGGCGGCCCGAGGACGACCTCGACCCGTGGTTCGCGGCGCTCGGCGAGCACGTCACGGCCGGCCTGGAGGCGGCCGGCATCCCCCGGTGCAACGGCGATGCGATGGCCGCGAACCGCGCCCTGCGGCGCTCGGTCGAGAGCTGGGCGACGGCCTTTCGGGGGTGGATGCAGGACCCCGGCGTCGAGGGCAGCGTGCTCACCTCGATCGTGTTCGACTACCGGCGCGTCGCCGGACCGCTCGACGCCGAGGACGTCCTCGACGCGGTCGTGCGCACGGCCCCCGCGTATCCCGTGTTCCTGCGCCACCTCGGTCGGCGGGCCCTCGACGCGAGCCCGCCGACCGGATTCTTTCGCGACCTCGTCGTCGAGGCGAAGGGCGAGCACGCCGGGACGCTCGACGTGAAGCACCGGGGGATCACGATCGTGGGCAACCTCGCCCGCGCCTGGGCGATCGGCTCGGGGCTGACCGAGAAGGGGACGCTCGCGCGCCTGCGGGCCGCGGCCGCAGCGGGCCGGGTCGACGAGGAGACGCGGGCGGGGCTCGAGGAGGCCTTCCGGGCGCTCTGGGACGTTCGCCTCGCCCATCACTGCCGGCAGGTGCGCGCCGGCCGCCCGGTCGACGACTTCGTCGACCCCGGGGCCCTCGGCCCGCTCTCGCGCCGCCAGATGAAGGAGGCGTTCCGGATCATCGCGCGGGCCCAGAAGCTGGTCGCCGCCGACCTCGGGGTCAGCCCCCGGTGACGGCCGCGTGAGCCCGCTGCGACCCGACGCCCCCGCGCCGCCGCCCCGCGCCCAGCGCCACCGACACTGGCGCGAGGTGGAGCTGGTGGCGCTCGACTTCGAGACGACCGGGCTCGACCGCCGGCGGGACGCCGTCGTCTCGCTCGGCCTCGTCCCGGTGCGGGAGGGTCGGGTCCACCTCGCCGACGTGCGCTACACGATGGTGCGGCCCTCGGTCCCGCCGAGCCCGCAGTCGATCGTGATCCACCACCTGCGACCGGTCGACCTGCAGCGCGCGCCGGGTGTGGAGCAGGCGCGCCACATGCTGCGCATGGCGCTCGAGGACCGGTTCGTGCTGACCTGGGCGGGCGAGATCGAGGCGGCCTTCCTCGGCAACCTGTTCGACGGCCGGCCGCGGCGATGGGTGCGGCGGTCCATCGACGTGCTTCGGCTGACGCTCGCCTACGAGCGGCTGTCCGGGTCGCGCGTGGGCAGGCGCCCCCTGTCGCTGTCGGTCGCCGCGCGGAGCTTTGGGGTGCCGGTCGAGGAGGCCCACCACGCGCTGGACGACGCGATCATGACCGCCGAGGTCTTCCTGGTCGTCGCGACGAGGCTCGCGCCGTTCGGCTTCGAGAGCGTGGGAAGCCTGCTGAAGGCCTCCCGCCTGTCCTCGCGGATCGCCTGACGCGGGGGCCGGCTCAGCAGCCGCCGCCCCAGGGGGCCCACCCGTCCATCTTCCAGATCAGGTGGGCGTGCTCGGCGTTTTGCCGCGCATCATAGGGATCGAACTGCCAGCCGAAGGGGTTGGAGCCATCCCACCAGAAGGACATGAGCTGGAACAACCCGGCCGCCCCCGAGTACGGGTTGCGCGAGTAGGGGTTGTCGCCGCTCTCCCGGCCAGCGATGCATACGGCCGTCCGGCCCGCCGCGTTGTTCCCCCAGATCGAAAGGATCATCGCGACGACGGTCGCGGGCGAGGGCGGCGGTGGGGTGGGCGGCCCGGGCGTGGGGGGTGGTGAGGGTGAGGCTGAGGGTGAGGGTCCCGCTGCGGGGGCCGGCGGAGGGTCGGAGGCCGGAGGCCGGGAGGCCGCCGGCGGAAGGAACGTCCGCTGGAGCTGCTTCTGGAGGGACTGGACGATCGTGGCCTGGGCGGCGGCGGCGGCGGTCATCGCGCGCTCCTCCGCCGCGAGCGACGCGACCAGGCCGGACTCGCGGCGAATCAGCAGCGCGACCTGGGAGGCGGCGCGGCCCGCCGCGCGGCGCGCCACGATCGCGCGCGCGACCGTGTTCGCGTTCTGGCTCGCGATGATCCCGAGGAACTGCGCTCGCTCGCTCAGCTGCGCCGGCGAGGTCGCGCCGAGGATGACGGCGAGCTCCGAGCCGGTCCCCTCGTAGGCGGATCGCACCGCATCGACCTGAGCGGCCTCGGCGGTCTGCTCCTGCGCGGCGGCCCGCGCCGAGTCGGCGCGGGCCTGAACCAGCGCGCCCCTCGCCTGGTCGAGGCTCCGGCGTGCAAGGTCGTACTGGAGGGCGAGGCTCGACAGGCGAAGGTTCAGCGCGGCCAGCTGCTGCCTGGCCCGCTGCAGGCTCGCCCGCGAGGGAGCCGCGAGGGAAGGCGGGGTGACCCCCGCCGCGAGGATCGCGGTGAGCACCGACGCCGTCGCCAACCGCCGCGCCCGGCGGCGTGAACCCGGATTCGTCTCGCTCATAACAAAACGG
>JAJYHN010000167.1 GCA_021784765.1 Actinomycetes bacterium | reverse complement strand
CGTGGCCGTCGCAGACGTGCGGGACGGCGCCCTCGAGAGCTGGCAGGAGTTCCAGGTCTCCTGGGGCGACCTCCACGACGCCGGGACCGAGGGCTCGCATCACGCGCGCGTCGCCCGGTTCCTGCGGGAGCATCGCGTCGAGGTCGTGGTGGCCAGCCACATGGGCGATGGCATGCTCCGCATGCTCGGAACCATGGGGCTGCAGGTTCGCCTGGGAGCCGCCGGCGACGCCCGGGCGGCCGTCGGGGCGGCGACGGGATAGCGGGTCAGGCGCTTGGCGTCGCGCTGGCGTCAGGCGTCGCGCTGGCACCCGGCGTCCCGCTGGCACCCGGCGTCCCGCCGGGTCAGACGTCCCGGCGGGTCAGACGTCCCGGCGGGTCAGACGTCCCGGCGGGTCAGCCGATGGATCGACCAGGCGAGCACCAGCGGGATGAGCGCGAGGGTCACCAGGAAGGACGCGAGGTAGTCGCCCGGCCGTCCGTGCCGTGCGAGGTCCGAGAGCGAGCCGACGAGGTGGCTCGGCAGCCACCGGCCGACGGCGCCGAGCGACCCGGCGATCCCGAGGAGCACGAGGACGGCGAGCGTCGTGAGGGCGCTGGCTGCCACGCCCCTCGTGACCCCGGCCGCGCCGGCCACGACCGCCAGCACGAATGCGAGGTACAGGAGCTCGAGGGCG
Source organism: Actinomycetes bacterium (assembly GCA_021784765.1). Taxonomy (GTDB): domain Bacteria; phylum Actinomycetota; class UBA4738; order UBA4738; family UBA4738; genus JAJYHN01. The sequence continues at coordinate 4,623 of JAJYHN010000167.1, read as the reverse complement.
GTGCCGAGCAGCACCCGCCCGGCCGGGAGGCGGCCGAGCAGCACGGCCGTCTCGTACCACGCGAGCCCCACGCCCAGCACGAACGCGATCCCGGTCGCGGCGGCCGTCACCACGACCTTCGGCACGATGAGGTCGGCCACGCGCCGCACCCGGCTCCGCAGGAACACGGCGCTCTCGCGCTGACCGTCGAAGGCGAGGCAGGCCGCGGCGACCAGCACCACCGCCAGCAGCCCGAGCTGCTGGCCGTTGGCCATGAACTGGGCGATGCCGTCGGCCGGCGTCGGCGGCGGGGCGTTCACCGTGACGCCGCCCCCGAAGCGCTTCAGGAGCTCCTTCGTGTAGCGCGCGAGGAGCGGGCCGGTCAGCCCGAAGAACGCGAAGACGCCAACCAGGGCCAGCAGCCGGCGGGTCCGGACCAGGCGCAGCCACTCGAGCCGCCAGAGGCTCATCGGCCCCTCCTCACGCGGTCACCTCCAGGAACACCCGCTCGAGGTCGGCCGCCGCCGGCTCGACGGCCACCACCGCGGCGCCCGCCGCGGTGAGCGCCCGGACCAGCCCCCGCTGCGCCTCCTCCAGGGAGCGAGCCTCCACGCGAAGCTCCACCGCGCCCATCCGTTCGATCCCGGTCACCCACGGCTCGGCGGCGAGGGCGCGTTCGACCGGCTCCACGGGCGGGCGCAGTCGCACCACGTAGGCCGGGGCCGCCCGGCCGATCAGCAGCTCGTCCAGCGGCCCCTGGAACAGCAGCGTCCCCGCCCGCAGCACCGCGACCCGGTCGCACACCTGCTGCACGTCGGCCAGGATGTGCGTGGAGAGCACGATCGTCGCGCTGCCGGCGAGCCGCGCCACGAGATCCAGCACCTCGCGGCGGCCGGCGGGGTCCAGGGCCGAGCACGGCTCATCCAGCAGCAAGACCTGCGGGCGGCCGACCACGGTGGCGGCCAGCCCGAGCCGCTGGAGCATGCCCCGGGAGAACCCACCGACCCGCCGGTCGGCGTCGTCGGCGAGGCCGGCGTCCGCGAGCACCTCGTCGACGCGGCCGTGCGGGAGTCCGGGGGCAACGAGGGCCCTCGCGAGGTCGACGACCTCCCGCGCGCTGAGCCAGGGATCGAACTGGGGGGTGTCCGGCAGGATGGCGACCCCCCGGCGGTCGGCCGCGATCCTCACGGTCCCCGCGGTCGGCCGCCGCAGGCCGGCGAGGATCGCGAGCAGCGTGGTCTTGCCCGCCCCGTTCGGCCCGACCAGGCCGCACACCGAGCCCTCCGGGACCCGGAGGTCGACCCCGGCCAGGGCCAGCACCCCGCCGTAGCGCTTGACGAGGCCCGAGGTCTCGAGGCTCGGCCCGGCGGCGGTCATGTGGAACGCCTCCCGAGCGTGAGGTAGGCGATCCCGCCCAGCGGCACCGACAGGACGCAGAGGACGGCCCAGGCCCACTTCGGCAGGTAGCGGACCTCCGAGCGCGCGAGGTCCCACAGGCAGTACGCGATGAACGCGACCGCGAGGACCGCGACCGGGGCCAACGCGGCGACGCTCATGGAACCGGCGGCAGCATAGAACTCTGATCTTCCACCACGGACACCCGACCGGTGGGGAGCCAAGGACCCGGAACTGGCGGGTCCTCCGGCGACCATGCGCGGTCGCCGGCGCCGGACGCTCTGGGTGACGGGTCCGGCCTGTCCGAGATGGGGATGGAGGAGGGACGAGGGAATGGCCACCACCGAGCTCCACCGGGGACCCACCGAGGAGGACATCGGGCCGGACATCGGACCGATCGAGCGCGCTCCCTGGCTCACGCCGCGGCGACTGATCCTCTTCGTGATCGGCTGGCTCTCGCTGTTCACGGTCGGAAGCATCTTCGTGTCGAACCCGTTCGCGTCCGAGCCGAGCGCGGCGGCGGCGCCCGACTACTGGCGCGTCATGTACCTGCACGGGTTGCTGGTCGGGCTCGTCGGACTGGTCGCGCTCGTGGCCTGCCAGGTGCTCTGCGTGCGGTCGACCCACACCCGCGTGTGGGTCGTCGGCGGCGTGCTCGTCGCGACCGTCGCCACGGCGATGGGCGGGATCTTCGACCGCCGGGTGCCCGGGGCCGAGGTCGCGATGTGGACCCAGATCGTCGGGTTCTTCGCCCTCGACGAGATCCTGATCGTGATGCTCCTCGGCATGCTCGCCGAATGGCGCCGGCGCGTGCCGCTCGCGCGGAGCCTGCCGTTCGCCGCGGCGATGCTGGCCACCGCCTCGATGTTCGTCTCGGCCCTGATGGGGCACCTTGCCGGCTGGATGCTCGAGTTCGGCGGGCACCCTTCGATCCTGGCCGACTACGCGCGCCACCTCGGCATCGGCGTGTCGGACTGGACCGGCCTGCTGGTCGGCTCGCACTCCCACGACATGGTCGTCGCGGTGATGGCCATGGCCGCCGTCCTCGCCGTCGTGCAGTTCGGCATGCTCTCGCTCGGAGGTCCGGCCCGGGTCCTCGCACGGGTCGGCGTCGCGATGGTGGCGTTCGGCGTTGCCGCGATGACCGTCATGTACGTCGTCATGGGCTTCACGACGTGGAACCCGCCGACCCTGTTCACGTCCGCGGGCGGGACCAATGGGATCGCCGGAGACGACATCGTCACCGGGGTCTTCGTGATGGGCGGGGGCCTGCTCGCCCTCGCCGCCGTCGTCCTGCGCGAGCGGCTCGGCGCGCTGATCCGGCGGCCGGTGCGCCTCGCCGCCCTGTGGTCGTGGCTGCTCAGCTTCGCGACCGTGGTGATCGCCGGGTACGCGATCGAGCTGCACGAGACCTACTTCGGGGCCGGCGACCCCAAGGCCGGCGCGGCCAAGGACGCGGTGTTCACCTGGCTGCACCAGGACATCGGACTGTTCCTGCTGCCCGCGATCGTGGTGGTCATGCTCGCGGTCGAGCGCCTCGTGGCCAAGCGGTACGACGGGCTCATCGCCTGGGTGGCGATCGGCGGCACCTCGCTGGCATTCATCGGCGGGCTGATCTTCGTCTTCGTGAACCCGGCCCTGCACGGCCCCGGCTACGTCGTGTCGACCATCGGGCTGCTGCTGATCGCCGCCGCGATCCTCGGGACGCTGCTCGGCACGGCGGGATCGGGAAGGCGGCGGTCGACGGCCGGGATCGGCTGAGCCGGGGCGGGCGGGCCCGTTCGTCAGGAACCTTTGCGCGACTCCGGGCCGAGCCGGTGGATGAGCAGCAGGCTCGCCACGAACACGGCGACCATCCCGATCAGCAGCGCGAGCTGCGTGGTGCCGGCGGGCTGCTGCTGGCCCATGAGCAGCAGCACCTTCCGCACGACGGCCACCAGGCCGACGACGAGGAAGGGCTCGGGAACCAGCGTGTGGGCGCGAACCGAGAGCACGACCGTGTGGACGATCTCGACCAGGATCAGCACGAGCAGCAGGTCGTCCAGCACGCGGGTGCCGGCCGTGACGACCGGCTCGTGTCCCACCGAGCGCACGAAGTCCGCGACGCCGGCGACGAGCACGACCGCGGCGAGCACGACCAGGAGGGCTCCGACGACGATCGAGAGGGCGTCCTGGACGTGCTCGAGGGCCCGCGCTGAGCCGTTCAGCAGCTTCGGCTCGGGCGCGGGCCCCACCGCTCCTCCGGCCGCCTCCGGGGCGATGCCCGCGCCCCCTCGTTCGTCCACGCCGCTCACCGTGCCGGACCATACCATCCGGCCAGGGCCGGACGGGGATGCCTTCCTCCCCCTCAGCGAAGGTGCCGGACGGGGGCTGGCGGCGCCTCCGTGCGGCGGCGGGCGACCAGGACGGCGAGGCCCCCTGCAAGTGTCACCGCCGCGGCGATCCACGCCCCCGCCCCGGCGAGGGGCAGGCCGGCGGCGGCGCCCGCGACCGCGACGAGCATGAGCCCCGCGAGGCCGAACCCCGGCGCGACGGCGAGGTGGACGGCCCTCCGGCTTCGGGGCAGGGCGGCCGCCGCCCAGCCCCAGCCGAGCAGGGCCGCGAGCGCGAGGAGCGCCGGAGCCAGCCACACCGGGGTCCACGGCGACATCAGGCCGGGGTCGACGGCGGCAGGGCCGGCGTCGGCAGGAACGCGCGCCGCCGGCCGCGCGGCCGGCGGCGAGCCGACGGGCAGCGACACGACGCCCGGAGCGAGCCGCCGGCTCCCGGGGATCGCGAGGGCCGCCCGGAACGCCGCCGGGTTGAACGCGCGCACGACGACGGCCAGGGGGTGGCGGCGGAGCGCCGGCTGCAGGGCGCGCCAGTAGTCGGCCGCCAGCGCGTCGTACTCGGCGCTTCCCCGGCGGCCCGGGCGGCCGGCGACGAAGTCGGTCGGCCAGCCCACGTACACGTAGACGTCGGCCACGCGGGGTGGGGGCACCGCGGCCCGGAGGTAGTTCGCGAACCGGGCGACGAAGATCGTCGGCGCGGCCTTCGTCGAGTCGGTCACCAGCACCAGGGGAGTCCCCTCCGGCAGCGTCGCCAGCGCCCGCGCGGCGGCGGCGGCGTCGGACGGCACGCTCGGGCCGACCATGGGCCGCGCGATGGCCCACGACGACCACGTCGCGACGACGAAGGCGAGGGAGCCGACGGCGGCGAGCGTTCGGGCGAGGCGGCGACGGCGCGCGGCCCCCCGCCGGGTGACTCCGG
>JAJYHN010000020.1 GCA_021784765.1 Actinomycetes bacterium | reverse complement strand
CCGCGACCAGGGGCGCGAGGGCCACCGGGACCAGGGCACGGTGGGCGAGCCCGAGATGGGCCGCCCCGGTGAGCACGACGGCCCCGGTGGCGAGCGAGCCGAGGACGGCCGTCGACCGCAGGAAGGCCCCGGTCCGCGCCTCGTCGGACTCCGGGTCCCCGATCAGGCTCAGCGTGGGGTTCAGCGCCAGGGTCCTCATCGGTCTCGTCACGTCTCCTGGGGGGCTCGTCGGTCTTCGGTCACAGCCATGACCACATCCGGTGCCACAGGCTCGGCGACCCCGCGGAGAGGTCGCGGACGTCGGTCGCCACCAGCCTGGGCAGCAGCGGCACGCTCCAGCCGGCGCGCTGGAACCCATGCCCGTCGATCACGTACAGCACGCTCGTGTGGTTGATGTCCGCCTTGGTCGGGACGACCTGCACCCCGTAGCTGCGCCACACCCCGGCGAGGCCGCCCGAGGATCCCGACAGCCAGTACCACGGGCCCGTCCAGCCCCACTCGGTCGCGTCGCGGCGCAGCGTCGCCGGGGCGTTGGCGCCAGGACGCGTGTTGACGGTGATCACGACGATCGTCGGGCGGGCCGAGGCGGGGAACGCGGCCTGGACGGCCCCGAGCTCCCGGCCCTCGATCGGGCACTCCTTGGTGCACAGCGGGTCCATGAACGTGAGCAGCACGGTCCGCCCGCGGAGGTCGGCGAGCGTGCGCGCCCGCCCGGTCTGGTCGGTCAGCGCGAAGCCCGGGGCCGGCCGCACGCCGGCCGCCCAGACGATCTCCCCGGGGAGCCGCGGCTGCGGAGCCGCGCGGGTGGCCGACACCACGACCATCGCCCCGAGGACGCCGGCCACGACGCCCGCGGCCACCGCCGCGATCGTGCCCTTCCGGATCGACCGCGACGCCTGGGCGCCGTCCGTGCGACTGAGCTGCACCGCGAGTCCCCCCGAGCCTTCCCCTAGCGCGCCCGACTCCGGAACACCCAGGCCACCCCGATCACCACGAACAACGTGATCAGCGGGAACACCAGCGTGAGGGCTCCCGCCCCGAAGTTGTTCCCCGCGGACGCGATGACTCCCAACATCCCGACCTCCTCCGAACCTTCCCGTCCCGGGCGCCGCAGCGCGATGCCTACGTCACGACGCGCGGGCGAGGGGCCGCGCTCCCCCTGCGCCCTCGCAACGGGCGCTCCTCCTGACCCAGCCAGCGATACAGCTCGACGAAGTCCGCGATCGCGAACGACACCGATCCCGGTCCCCACATCACCCCCGCCGCGAGCTTCTGATCGAGGAGCTCCGAGATGCCGCCCCGCCCGTGCAGCGACGCGTAGAAGGGGTACAGCGATCCCGGAGCGTAGGCCAGGAACACGGCCAGCGACCACATCCCGAGCATGGCCAGCGTCAGGTAGCCGGCCCGCTTGAAGCCGTTCTCGATACGGGCTCGGAATGGCGGCGAGTCCAGGACCTGCGCCCACAGGAGCACCGACGTCAGCAGGAACAGCAGGTGCTCGAGGTCGTGGATCGGCTGGTGGCGAAGGGCGAGGTCGTATACGGCCGGGAGGTGCCACACCCACAGGTCCGCGACGAACAGCACGAGGACCGTCGCCGGCGCCGTCAGGAGGTGGGCGACCCGGCGCGCGGACCTCGACCAGGCCGCGTGCACGACGCCGCGGGCCGCCGCCCTCCGCGTCCGGCCCGGCAGCAGACGCCACGGGGCGAGCCACGGCGCGCCGATGACCAGCAGCGGCGCGGCCACGGAGATCAGCAGCATGTGCTGGATCATGTGCAGGGAGAAGTAGCGGTCCGCCCAGCCGTCCATCGGCGGCTCGACCGCCACCAGGATCGAGGCGAGCCCCGCATAGAACGCCAGGGCGCGGCGCCGCCGCTCCCGCAGCAGCCTCGCGTTCGCGCCCGCCTCCACCCGCAGCGGCCGCCGGCCCGGGGTCGCGTACGCGACCGCGAGGCCGCCGACCAGGAGCAGGGGTGGGTTCAGCACCGGCTCGGACTTCTACTTCACGAGGAACAGCAGGACGTACTGGACGACCGCCGCTCCCACCAGGATGTACCACGAGAACTGGAACGCGTCGGCCCGGGGGCCGAGCTCCTCGGCGATGGTCGCCTCGGACTTGCCCCGCGCGGCCCGCGCGACCAGGGTCTCGAGCCAGTACGTGGAGCCGAGCCAGAACGGGATCGTCCACCACGTCCAGCCGACGAACACGCTGGCGTAGGCCGAGTCCCCGAACCCGAACCCAAGGGCCGGCAGCTGCCAGATCTCGACCACCGAGGCAACGAGGAGAAGGACCAACGCGAGAGCCGCCGGTCCGACGTAGCCGGCGGCGCCTGCGGACCGGACCCGCCGGGCCGCCGCGGCGTGCACGACCATCGCGAGCAGGACCGCCACGATCGCGATGGTGCCGAGGGCAGTCGGCGGCGTCTCGTTCGCCGGGTGCCACATCCCGTTCACGTTCAGCGACTTGAGGTACAGGTACGCGAACAGGAACGACACGAAGAAGAACACCACCGCCGAGCTCCAGAGGCGGGTCATCCACCACTGGAGCCGTGACTCCAGCTCCAGCGCCTCGGGGTCGGACCCGAGGCCGTGAAAGCTCATCTCGTCGGTCGCCATGCGGTCACACTCCCTGCTGGGCGGCGGTGCGGGATGGGTGCAGGTCGGCGACCAGCGGCGCGCCGACCACCCCGTACTCGTACGGGGTCGTCAGGAACACCGGGGTCTCCACGAAGTTGTTCACCGGCACCGGCGTCGGCAGCATCCACTCGATGCCCTTGGACTCCCAGGGGTTCTCCTCCGCGGGGATCCGGTCGAACACCAACGACTTGATGAAGTTGACGACGAAGATCAGGAACGACGCACCGAGCAGGAACGCCGAGACCGACACCCACACGTTCAGGCCGTGCAGCGACGGCGCGTAGGTCGACACGCGCCGCGGCTGGCCGAGCAGCCCGACGGCGAACAGCGGCATGAACGTCGAGTTGAAGAAGACGAACATCGTCCAGAAGTGCCACTGGGAGAGCCGCTTGTTGAACTTGTAGCCGAACATCTTCGGGCCCCAGAAGTAGATGGCCGCGAACATGGCGAACACGAGGCCGCCCATGATCGTGTAGTGGAAGTGCGCCATCGTGAAGAAGGACCCGTGGTCGACCACGTCGGCAGGCACGTCGGAGTTGTAGACGCCCGTGACGCCGCCGATCAGGAAGTTGAAGAAGAACGCCAGCGCGAACAGCATCGGCGGCTCGAGCCGGATCTTCGACTTCCAGAGGGTCATCATCCCGTTCAGGAAGACGAACCCGGTCGGCACCGAGATCAGCTCGGTCGTGAGCATGTAGAAGGGGCGCAGCGGCGCGTTCATCCCGCTCATGAACAGGTGGTGCTGCCACACCATGAACGACAGCAGCGCCACGCCCATCATGCCGGCGACGGCCAGCCGGTAGCCGGCGACGGGCTTGCGTGCGAAGACCGGAAGGATCTCCAGCACGATCGCGAAGCCGGGGATCGCCAGGATGTACACCTCGGGGTGGCCGAAGAACCAGAACAGGTTCGCCCACAGGAAGGCGCTGCCGCCGAACGCCGGGATGAAGAAGGCGGTGCTGGCCGTCCGGTCGAGGATCACGAGCAGGATGGCCGCCGCCAGCACCGGCGAGGAGAGCAGCATCAGCAGGGCCGTCGAGATCGCCCCCCACACGAACATCGGGAGCCTCGACCAGGTGAGGCCGGGCGCCCGCATCGTCATGACGGTCGCGAGGACGTTGACGCCGATCAGCGTCATCGCGGTCCCGAGCAGCAGGAACGCGAACAGGTAGGCCTCGACGCCCGGCGCCGCCTGGTCGACCAGGGGCTGGTAGCCGGTCCACCCGCTCGGGAACCCGCCGAACAGCGGGGCCGTCAGCAGGATGAGGCCGGCGAGCGGCACCAGCCAGAACGCCAACGACTCGATCCGCGGGAACGCCATCCGCTTGGCGCCGATCATGATCGGCAGCAGGTAGTTCGCGAACGGCCCGAGCAATCCGGCCGAGGTGACGAGGATCATCATCGTCCCGTGCATCCCGACCAGCGTGAGGTACTGGCCCGGCGTCCACAGGAACCCGGGGTTCGGGCTCAGCAGCTCGGCGCGGATGAACATGGCCGCGAGGCCGCCCGAGAGGAAGAAGAACAGCGCCCCGATCATGTACTGGACGCCGACGACCTTGTGGTCGGTGTTCATCCGAAGGTAGGCCCAGACGCTCCGGTCGTCGCCCTTGTCGAGCGCCGGGACCGGCTTGCCGAGGAGCTTCGCGACCGGGTAGTTGAGGAACCCGAGCCCCCCGAGGAACCCGAGGATGAACCCGAGGTAGGCGAAGACGACCGCGATGTCGTTCTGGTCCCCCACCTGGTTGTAGTGGACGTTCGCCCCGACAAGGTGGCCCAACCAGGCTCCGACGAAGAACCCGATCAAGCCGAGCACGACGGCGGTCCCGAGGTTGAAGAACCCGATCTTGCGGGTGCTCCCGAATGGGACGGTTGCGACCTGGCTCACCTGCGTTGCTCCCTTCGCCTCACGCGTTCGCTCGTCGATGCCGTCCGGCGCCCGCGCCAGCTCATCCGGCCCGGCCGACCGGCTCCGGCAGGTAGACCCGCGCGTACTTCGGCAGGTACTTGATGAGGCCCGCCTCGAGCGACTGCTCCTGGCGGATCCACGACAGGAACTGGCTCATCGGCACCACCCGGCCCGACGTGTACATCTGGCCGTGCCACAGGCCGCAGAGCTCAGAGCAGCGGATGGTCACGGGCGTCGCGCCGAGCGTCTGGACGTAGTCGACGTTGTCGGTGCCGGGGACGGCGTCGGCCTTGACCCCGAGCTGGTAGGCCCAGAACCCGTGCCAGACGTCGAGCGAGGTCACGTGGAACACGATCGTCGAGTGCTCCGGAAGCATCAGCGTGGTCGACTCGATGCCGCCGAAGGTCGGGTAGCGGAAGGTCCACTGCCACTGCTGCCCGATCACCTGCACCGGCAGCGCCTTGCCCGCGATCGTCGAGACGGGGTCGGGGCCCTGGCCGGCGCCGGCGCCGTGGTCGGTGAACACCAGCGAGTAGCTCCCGTAGACGGCGAGGAACAGCACGAGGGCGGTCGTGATCCCGACCCACCAGGCCTGCAGGCGGCCGCTGCCGCGATCCGCAGGGCCGTCCTCGGTCCGGTCTCCCCGCTGGCGGAAGTTGAAGATCGCGTAGACGAAGTAGATCCAGATCAGCAGGACGACCGGGACGACCATGGCCGTGAGGACGGTGGTGAGGCGCTGCTGCCCGGCGGCCTGCGCGGTCGCGTTCCCGGGCGGCATGTTCGGCCCGAGCACCAGGACCACGAACAGGATCCCGATGACCGAGAGGACCGCCCAGGTGCCGAAGATCCAGGCCTTGTGGTTCTTCTCGCGGTTGGTGGACGCGGGGCTATTGGACGACACGCAGGAACCCCCCCATGTACCCGAAGGTCTGCATCGGACCGCCGTTGCCGAAGTAGTAGCCGGCGCCACAGGGCACGAAGCACTGCCACCGGTAGACGCCCGGCGCGCCGGTGCGGAAGGCGAACGTGATCGTGTGGTGCGCCATCGACGTGGTGCAGGGTGCCGCCCCGCACTGGTTCGCCGCGTTGTCGCCGACGCCCGGCAGCGGCACGTACACCCCGAGGTCGGGGATGCCGAACGTGTGACCGGGCGACGCGGGGTCGACGGCGCTCACGGTCTTCCCGTCGACGTTGATGGTCCCGCCGACCACGCCCTGGGCCAGCGCCCACAGCGGGTTCCGCAGTCCGCTCGCGCTGTCGTACTGGTAGATCGTGACGTGCACGGTCGCGTGCGCCGGCACCGTGTAGATGGTGCTGTGCACCCACTGGCCGTTCTGCAGCACGAGGTACGAGACCCAATCGGGCTTGTTGCCGTACTTCGGCCCGATCGCCGCCACCGTCTGCAGGGTCAGGCTCGCCGACGCCGGGCCCTCGTTCGCCGCGGCGATCGCGGCCGGCTTGTTGCGGAGGAACCCGAAGACGAAGACGAGGACCAGCGCCACCAACGCGGCCGTGACGACGAACGTCAGCCCGGCCCTCCCGGCCTTGCTCATCCAAGCCTCCCACCCACGGCTCGTCGCTTGTCGATTCGCGGCGCGGGCGCGCCGCTCCGTGCGCACGGTAGGGGGGGCCCCGGCGGATGGCAAGCCGCTCGGTCCTAGATGACGGAACTGTCATGTGAGGCATCCGGCGCACCGCCCGCGAGCGGGCACGTTGCGCGCATCGCATGACGGAGCTGTCATGTGGCCTCGGCCGCCGATCGCCCGCAGACGGGCCGCGAGGTTCCTCGAACCGGCGGCTCGTCGTACGCTACTGTCCGGGCTTGCCAGGCTCGGGGGGGACATGGCGGGAGGAGGGAGCGTCGCGGAGACGCCGGGCGACGCGCGCGGGGTCCCGGGGACGCCGGTGACAGCAGGCACGATCCTCGTCGTCGACGACGAGGGCCGGATCCTGAACTTCGTGGCCCGAGGGCTCCGCAGCGAGGGCTACGCGGTGGATGTCGCGGCAGACGGCGAGGAGGGGCTCCGCCGTGCGATCGAGGGCTCGTTCGACGTCGTCGTCCTCGACCTGCTGATGCCCGCCGTGGAGGGCATGGCCGTGCTCCGCCGCCTGCTCGAGCACAAGCCCGACCAGGTGGTCATCGTCCTCTCGTGCCTCACCGATCCCGAGTCGAAGGTCCGGTGCCTGGAGCTCGGTGCCGAGGACTACCTCGGCAAGCCCTTCTCGTTCGACGAGCTGCTGGCGCGGATCCGCGCCCGCCTGCGTTCGGCGACCCGAGCCGAGCGGGCGCGCCTCGCCGCCGGCGGCCTCACGCTCGACCTCGTGCGGCAGGAGGCGGACGCGGGGACGGGGCCGGTCGTGCTCTCCAAGCGGGAGTTCCTGCTGCTGCGCGAGCTCATGCGGAACGCCGGTGGGACCGTCTCGAAGGAGCGGCTCCTGTCGACCGTCTGGGGCTACCACTTCGACCCCGGGTCGAACGTCGTCGACGTGTGCGTGCGCCGGATCCGCTCCAAGCTCGGTCCCGACGCGATCCAGACGGTCCGGGGGGAGGGATACCGCGTTGCGGCAGGCTGAGGCCGCGGCAACCGGGGTCCTCGCCTCGGAGGGCAGCGAGGCGGCCCGAGGCCCGGTGGCCCGGCCGAGCTCCAGGTGGCCACGGTGGCCGTGGGACCTGCCGCTGATCGACGCGGCCTGGGCGGCCTTCGCCCTCGTGAACCTCGTCGCGATCTTCCTCCTGCCCCGCTGGGAAACCGTCCCCTTCCACTTCATCTGGGTGAGCCTCACGATCGTCTACGGCTTCCGCGTGTGGCGCATCAGCCCCACGCTCTGGACCCTCGCGCTCGTCATCGGATCGACAGGCCTGCTGATCGCGCGGGCCGTGAGCCTGGGTGCCCAGCCGCTGGACGAGCTGACCGAGGTCCCCCTGATGGCGGCGATGTTCCTCGCGATGATGGCCCACGCCCGCCGCCGCCTGTCGGCGATGAACGAGGTGGAGCGGATATCGGCCGAGAACCTCGAGGTGCTGGAGCGCACGCACCGGTTCGTCCAGGACGCCTCACACGAGCTCCGGACCCCGATCACCGTCGCGCTCGGCCACGCCGAGCTCGTCCACCGCTCCCTGGAGGACCTCGTGGCCCGAGAGGACGCCCGGGTCGTCGTCGAGGAGCTCATGCGCCTGCGCCGCCTGGCGGACCGGCTCCTTTACCTCGCGACCTCCGACGGGACCTCCACCACGCTGCACCTCGAGGACGTGGAGGTCGAGCCGATCCTCGTGGATGCCATCCGCCGGTGGACCCCGACCCCCAGGGCGTGGCGGCTCGGCCGCCTCGACGATGTGATCGTCCGGGCCGACACCGACCGGCTCGCGCTGGCGCTGGACGCCCTGATCGAGAACGCCGTCAAGCACACGACCTCCGAGGACGCCATCGAGCTGTCGGTGGCGCGACGCGAGGGAGCGGCGGTCGTCTCGGTCCGCGACACGGGACCGGGCATTCCCCCCGAGGATCTCGACCGCATCTTCGAACGCTTCGGGCGGGCGGCTCGCCCCGGCGGGGTCATCCCCGGCGGGGTCATCCCCGTCGGGGTCATCCCCGTCGGGACCGGGCTCGGTCTGTCGATCGTCCGCGCGGTCGCCGAGGCGCACGGCGGCACCGTCCGGGTCCAGAGCTCCCCGGGGGTCGGCAGCGCCTTCGACCTCGTCCTGCCGCTCGGGGACGACGCGAGCGGGACCGCCGCCAGGGCTGCCGGCCCCACGGCGGGGAGCGCGCCCACGGCGACCGCGGGCGCCGCCGACGGGCCTGTCGTCGCCTGACGCTACCCTTCTGACCGGGGCGCGGCAGCCGGCGCGAGTCGGCGCGCCTCCCGCGAAAGGAGCGTGATGCGTGCCAGGCATGCTTCCTCCCCTCTCGGACCCCCCGGCCGTGGGGGTCGCGGCGGCTGTGGCCGTGGATCTCGCCACGGCGCTCCTCGCCGTGGGGCTCGCCACGGCGCTCCTCGCCGTGGATCTCGTGTCGTGGCGGCGAACCCGGCCGATGCGCCGAGGGACGCCGCTCGCGGCGCCTCCGGGGATGGAGCGCGGGCCGGGCCCGCCCCGGACGGCGCCGGCGGACGGAGGGTGCACATCGCTCGCCACGACGCTCGCCGCAGCCGTCGGGGCGGCGACGGCCCTGGCGGGGGGCAGCCTCGCGCCGGGACGCCCGCTCCGCGCGGCCCTCGCCGCCGCCGGGGCGTTCGTCGCCGCCGCCGGAGTCGTCTGGCGCGTCACCCGGATCGAGTGGGACGAGCGACACCTCCGCGTCGGCTATGCGGGGCGGGGTCCGCGGATCGTGGCGTGGGGGCAGCTGACGGCCCTCCGACCGCCGCGCAGCCCCCTCGGAGGCTGGCGCCTCGAGACCGGCCGCGAGGGACGCCACGCCGGACCCGTCCTGATGGCCTCGGACCTCCTCGGGCACGAGGCCGTCCTCGCGGCGGCGATCCTCCACGCCGGGCTCCGGTTCGACGGGCGCTCATGGTCCCGCCCGAACGCGGGAGCCGGCGGCCGGCGCACGCGCGTCAGAGGGCTGGCGTGAACCCGGCGATCCGGGTGAGGATCGGCGCCATCAGGCGCACCCAGAGCCCGGAGACCAGCAGGAGCCCGAGCGCGACCATCAGGACCCCGCTGACGCCCGCGAACCACCGGTAGTGCCGGCTGAAGACGCGGAGCGCCCGCAGCAGCCGGCCGACGCCGAGGCCGACCAGCAGGAACGGGACGCCGAGCCCCGCGGAGTACATCAAGAGCAGCAGCACAGCGCGCAGCGTCGTTCCCTGCGCGGCCGCCAGCGTGGCGATGGCGCCGAGGACCGGCCCGATGCAGGGCGTCCAGCCCGCGGCGAAGGCCATCCCGAGCGGGAACGCCCAGGCCGGCCCCGGCCGCACGCGGGTGAGCAGCGGCCGTCCCTCCCGGTAGACCCACGGCATGCCGACGCGGAAGCCGTACAGCAGCATGAAGGCGCCGAAGAGAACGACGACCACGCCGGCGGCCCGCTGTCCGGCGCCGGAGCGGATGAAGTGGCCGACGGCGCTCGCGGCGAGCCCGAACACCACGGTGAACACGAGCGAGAAGCCGAGGATGAACAGCAGCATCGGCGCGAGCCGCGCCCGGGGCCGCTGCTCCCCCGCCGCCTCGGCGCCCGACACGAACAGCACGTAGCCGGGGACGAGCGGCAGCACGCAGGGCGAGGCGAACGAGACCACGCCGGCCGCGAACGCCAGCGCCGGCGCCCACCAGTCGTGCTGCACGGCCGTGACCACGTCGGCGATCACCGGTGCCATCGCGCTCATCCTCCCAGAGTACGGACGCCGGAGGGGCCGGAGGGCTTCCCTGGACCCGCGACCCTGGCGCGGCCCGGAGGGGTTGCCCCGGGCTCAGCCCCTGAAGGAGGCGACGGCCTCAAGGGTCCGCTCCATCTCGCTCGCCCCATGCGCGCTCGACAGGAACCACGCCTCGTAGCCGGAGGGCGGCAGGTAGACGCCGCGGTCGAGCAGGTGGTGGAAGAGGCGCGCGTAGCCGGCGTGATCGGCGGCGCGGGCGCCCTCGAAGTCCCGCACCGGCTCGCCCCCGGGCGTGAAGAACACGCTGAACAGCGACGCGAAGCGGTGCACGGCGTGGGGCACGCCGTTCGATGCGAGCGCCGCAGAGATCCCCCCGGCGAGCACCTGCGCCGTCGCCTCCAGGCCCGGGTAGGGGTCGAGCCGGTCGACGAGGTCGAGCGCCGCGAGCCCGGCCGCCGCCGCAACCGGGTTCCCCGAGAGGGTGCCCGCCTGGTACACGGGCCCGGACGGAGCCAGCTGCTCCATGAGGTCGCGACGGCCGCCGAACGCGGCCAGGGGATAGCCGCCGCCGATCACCTTCCCGAGCACCGTGAGGTCCGGCCGCACGCCGGAGAGCGCCTGGGCCCCCCCGCGCGCCACCCGGAAGCCGGTGATGACCTCGTCGAACGCCAGCAGCGCGCCGTGGCGCGCGCAGAGCTCGCGCAGACCCTCGAGGAACCCCGGCGCGGGCGGGACGACCCCCATGTTCGCCGCGACGGGCTCCACGACCACCGCCGCGACCTCCTCCCCGCGCTCATCGAGGATCGCCCGCACGGCGTCGAGGTCGTTGTAGGGGGCCGTCAGCGTGTCGCGCGCGGCCCCCTCGGTCACCCCCGGCGACCCGGGGATCCCGAACGTCGCCACCCCCGACCCCGCGCCTCTCGCGAGCAGCGCGTCCGAGTGCCCGTGGTAGCAGCCCTCGAACTTCAGGAGCAGGTCGCGGCCGGTGGCCGCCCGTGCGAGTCGCACGGCGCTCATGGCGGCCTCGGTGCCCGATGAGACGAGCCGCACCATCTCGACGGCGGGCATCGCCCCCGTGATCCGCTCTGCCAGCAGGACCTCGGCCTCGGTCGGCGCGCCGTAGGAGCTGCCGCGGCGCGCGGCGGCCGTGGCCGCCTCGACGATCTCGGCCCGGGCGTGACCGAAGAGGCTCGCCCCCCACGACTGCACGTAGTCGACGAAGGTCGCCCCGTCGACGTCGGTGAAGGAGGCCCCCGAGGCCTCGCGCACGAAGCGGGGGATCCCCCCTACGGCGCCGAACGCCCGGACCGGCGAGTTCACGCCTCCGGGGACGACCCGGCACGCGCGCTCGAAGAGCTCCTCGGAACGGCCCATCGCGACCTCGGTCCCGGCGGCTCAGCCCGACGCCAGCCACGCGGCCGCGTCTCTCGCGTGGTAGGTCAACACGAGATCGGCCCCCGCCCGGCGGATCGAGGTCAGCACCTCGAGCACGGCGCGCCGCTCGTCGATCCAGCCGTTGCCGGCCGCCGCCTTCAGCATGGCGTACTCGCCGCTCACGTTGTAGGCGGCCACCGGGTAGCCGGTCTCGTCCTTCACCCGGCGGACGACGTCCAGGTACGGCAGCGCAGGCTTCACCATCACGACGTCGGCGCCCTCGCCGATGTCGGCCCAGACTTCGCGCAGCGCCTCGTCGGCGTTCGGCGGGTCCATCTGGTAGCCGGCGCGGTCGCCGAACCGCGGCGCGCACTCGGCGGCGTCGCGGAACGGGCCGTAGAACGCCGAGGCGAACTTCGCCGCGTAGGCGAGGATCCCCGTCCGCTCGAACCCGGCCTCGTCCAGCGCCTCGCGGATGGCCCCGACCTGGCCGTCCATCATCCCCGAGGGGGCCACCATGTGGGCGCCGGCCTCGGCCTGGGCCAGCGCCACCCACCGGTAGCGCTCGAGCGTGGCGTCGTTGTCGACCTCGCCGCCCTCGGTCAGGAGCCCGCAGTGTCCGTGGTCGGTGTACTCGTCCAGGCACAGGTCGCCCATCACCACCGCGTCGTCGCCGAGCTCGTCGTGCAGCGCCCGAAGCCCCCGCTGCGCGATGCCCTCCGGGTTCCAGGCCTCCGATCCCTCGGCGTCCTTTCGCGCCGGCACCCCGAACAGGACGATCCCGAGGATCCCCCGCTCGGCCAGCTCGCGAGCCTCCTTCCGCAGGGACTCCAGCGTGTGCTGGACCTGGCCGGGCATCGAGGGGATCGGCACCGGCCCCTCGACACCCTCCTTGACGAACAGCGGCGCGATCAGGTGCCGGGGTGCGAGATCGGTCTCGCGCACCAAGGCGCGGAGCGCCGGCGTGCGGCGGAGTCGGCGGGGTCGCTGCTCGGGGAACGGCACGGGCTCGATTCTAGGGCGAGCCGCGCGATTCCTCAGGCCGGCGGGCGGCGGGCGGCCCGGGCCAGCGCGCGCTCGACGGCGGCGACCAGCCCCTCCATCGTGTGAGGGTCGGCGACGGCCAGCACACGGAACCCGGCGGCCCGAGCCTCGCGAGAGGTCACCGGACCGATGCACACGGCCCGTGGCCACCGGCTCCGGATGGGCGCGGGGTCCGGCGGCGCCGAGCCGGCCGCCGCGACGAAGCCCCGCACGGTCGAGGCGCTCGTGAACGTCACGGCGTCGACCTCGCCGGCCAGCAGTGCGCGGCGGACGCCGGACGGCAGGCTCGAGGCCGGCCGCGTCCGGTAGGCGTCGACGCGCAGTGGGGTCCAGCCCTTGCGGGCGAGCGCCGCCTCCAGGCCCTCCGGCGCCACGTCGGCACGCGGGCAGAGGACGCGGCCCTCGCCGGGGGGGAAGGCGCGGGCCAGCGCCTCGGTGGTGAACCTGGCCGGAACCATGTCGGGCGCACGGCCTGCCCAGCGCGCGAACGCCTCGGCGGTCCCCTCGCCGACGGCAGCGACCCTCGCCCGCACATCCCCTGGCGGCACGCGCGACGCCAGCACGTCCACCGTCGAGCGGCTGGTCAGCGTGACCCAGGCGAACTCCCCGGCGGCCAGCGCGGCCAGCGCGCGGTCGAGCGCGCGCGAGCGCGTCCCGGCGATCCGGATCGCCGGGGCGACGAGCACGGTGGCTCCCCGCGCCTCGAGCCCCGCCACCAGCGCGGCGGCCTGCACGCGGGGGCGGGTGACCAGCACGACCCGGCCCTCGAGCGGCAGGCTCATCCGGGCGCACCCCCACCGGTCGCCGGGTTCCACTCGTCGCGCGGCCCTGCTCCCGCCGCGGCGAGGATCGGCCCTGCGCCCCCCTCGAGCAGCAGGCGCGCGACCTCCGCGGCCGCCGCCTCCGGCTCCGGGGACTCGGCCGTCGCCGCGACCACCTCGCCGGCCGCGACCCCCATGACGACGGCGGAGATCCGCACGGTGCCGCCGCGCTCCTCGGCCAGGGCGCCGAGCGGCAGGGCGCATCCTCCGCCGAGCAGGCGAACGAGCGCCCGCTCCGCGGCCAGGGCGCGCCGGCTCGGGGCGTGGTCGAGGGAGACGAGGGCGGCGAGCGTCGGCGCGTCGGCGCCCCGCGCCTGGACGGCGAGCGCCCCCTGCCCCGGCGCGGGTGTCATGCGGGCGGGCTCCAACGGGACGGCGTCCGGCGGCTCGATCCCGAGGCGCGCGAGGCCGGCCGCGGCCAGCACCAGCGCGTCGACCTCCCCGGACCCGAGGCGCGCGAGCCTCGTCCCCACGTTCCCCCGCACGGGGACGACGCGCAGGTCCGGCCGCACGTGCAGCAGCTGGGCGCGTCGACGCAGGCTCGAGGTCCCGACGCGGGCTCCCGGCGGCAGCTCGCCGCCGGGGACGCCGATCAGCACGTCGCGCGGGTCGGCGCGCTCGGGCACGGCGGCCAGCACGAGACCCTCGGGGTCGGCGGCCGGCAGGTCCTTGGCGGAGTGGACGGCGAGGTCGACCTCGCCCTCGCGCAGCGCCCGGGCGATGTCGTCGACGAACAGCCCCTTCACGCCGAGCTCTCCCGGGCGGGACCCCGGGAGGTCGCCCGCGGTCGCCATCGGCACCAGCTCCGCGGCGCGTCCCGCATTCGCGAGCCGATCGACCACCTCCCGGGCCTGGGCCAGGGCGAGCGGCGAGCGGCGCGTCCCGATGCGAAGCGGCCGGGGCCCGCTCACTCGCCGATCCCGAAGAGCGCCTCGGCCGCCCGGACGAGCGCGTCGTCCACCTCGGGACCGCCCGATTCGCGCAGCGCGACGATCGGCCGGTGCAGCAGCTTGGCCACGATCCCCCGGGACAGCGCCTCGACCGCCTCGCGCTGCTCCGGCGTGAGCCCGGCGAGGGCGCCGGCGTGGCGGGCGAGCTCGGCGGCCCGCGCCCGCTCGCCCGCGTCTTCGAGCGTCCGGATCAGCGGCGCGAGATCGGCCGCCCGGCGGCGCCGCGCGAACCGGGCCACCTCCTCGCCGACGATCGACCAGGCGCGGGCGACCTCCTCCTCGGGCCCACCGCCCTCGAGCATCGTCGCCAGGCCGTCCAGGTCGGCCACAGCGGCGCCGGGAACGGATCCCGCTCGCGGGTCGACGTCCCGGGGCACCGCGAGGTCCAGCAGGAACATCGGACGCCCCGCCCGCCCGGAAGCCCGCAGCGCGGCCCGGACGTCCTCGGCCACGATCACGAGCTCGGCCGCCCCGGTGCACGCCACGACGAGGTCGGCCTGGACCAACGCGCCGGCGAGCTGCTCCATCCCGAGGGACCGGCCGCCGACGCGCCGGGCAAGGCGCGCGGCAGGCGCGGGGCTCCGGTTCACGATCGCGACGGGCCCGACCCCGCGCCCGGCCAGGTGGGTCGCGGCCACCTCCGCCATCTCGCCCGCCCCGACGATCGCAACCGCCCGGCCGGCCAGACCCCCGAGCGCGCGCTCGGCCAGCGTGGCCCCGGCGGCGACGAAGGCGGCGGGGGACGCGCCGACGGCCGTCTCCGCGCGCACGCGGCGTCCTGCCCGAACGGCGGCGGCGAAGGCCGCCGACAGGGAGGGACCGGCCGCCGCCTCGCGCTCGGCTCGCCGGACGGCGGCGCGGACCTGCCCGAGGATCTGCGGCTCGCCGAGCACCATCGAGTCGAGCCCAGCGGCCACGCCGAAGAGGTGCTCGGCGGCATCGTCGTGCCAGTGCGCGTACAGGGGTTCGGCGAACTCCTCATAGGGCAGCTCGCGGGACTCCGCCAGGAACCGCTTCAGCGCCAGGAACCCCTCGTGGTAGCCGGGGACCTCCGCGTACACCTCCACTCGGTTGCACGTCGAGAGCAGGACTGCCCCGCCGATCACCTCGTCGTCAGCGAGCCGCCGGTAGGCCTTCGTCAGCTCGTCCTCGGCGAACGCCATCCGCTCGAGCACCCGCAGCGGGGCCCTGCGGTAGGAGACGCCCATGGCGAGCAGGGACATCAGGGGACCTCCCGCATCGGCTCAGGGGACCGGCGTCAGCGCCCGGCCGCCGCCGCTCCCGACCGACTCGAGCGCGGCCTTGCGCTGCTCGTAGTAGGCGAGGATCTGCAAGTCGAGCGACAGGTCGACCTCTCGCAGCGACACGTCTTCGGGGACCGAGACGACCGCGGAGGAGAAGTTCAGGATCGAGCGGATCCCGGCCGCGACCATTCGGTCGGTCACCTCCTGGGCGGCCGATGCCGGGGTGCAGACCACGCCGATCGCGATCCCCTCGCGCGCCACGATCGCCGGGAGCTCGTCGACGTGCTCGACGGGCAGGCCGGCCACCGCCTCCCCAACCCGATCGGGCGAGGCGTCGACGAGCGCGGCGACCTGGAAGCCCCTGCGGGCGAACCCCCGGTAGTTGGCCAGCGCGTGCCCGAGGTTCCCGATCCCCGCGATCAGGACGGGCCAATGCTGGGTGAGGCCGAGCTCGCGCCGAACCTGGTGGATCAGGTAGGCCACATCGTAGCCGACCCCGCGCGTCCCGTAGGAGCCGAGGTAGGACAGGTCCTTGCGCACCTTGGCCGAGTTCACGCCGGCAGCCGACGCGAGCGCGCCCGAGGACATCGTGGCGACCCCCTCCTCGGCCATCTCCACCAGGACCCGCAGGTACACGGGCAGGCGACCGATCGTGGCCTCCGGGATGGCGCGGTCCTTCATCGATCTGCGATGGGGGCCATCACGGTCGCATTGTAGCGTCGGCGGGGGCGGATTCACGAGCGAACAAGCGTCCCGAGGGCACGCAGGAGCCGGCCGGGGCCGCTCCGGGGAACGACGAGCCGCCGCAGTCGCTCGGCGTCGACGTGCAGCTCGAACGCCTCGGTGCCATCGACGAGGACCACCGGGATCCGCAGCCCGTAGGCGAGCTCGAGCTCGTCGTCGCCGTCGATCCGGACCTCCTCGAACGCGAACCCCGAGCGCCGCCGTTCCGACTCGATCACGGCGCGGGCCTGGTCGCAGAGGCCGCAGGCCCGCCGGGAGTACATTCGCACGTGAGCCGACACGCCCCCCATCGTACGCAGGATCTGCTAGACAGACGGTCGTGGCTGGCGACACGTGCGACGAGGACCGCCGGGACGCCGAGCTCCATCGACGGCTCGCGGGAAGCGACCCCGCCGCCTTCGAGGAGCTCTACCGGCGGTACGCGGCACCGGCGTACGGCCTGGCCTTCCGCGTGACCGGCAGCGAGCCGCTCGCCCAGGAGGTCGTCCACGACTCCTTCCTGGCCCTGTGGCAGGCCCCGCGGGCCTTCGATCCCGCCCGCGGGGCATTCCGGTCCTTCTTCCTCTCGCTCGTCCATCACCGCGCCGTCGACACCGTGCGCCGCGAGGACCGGCTGCGCCGCCGAACGGAGCGAATGAACCCGACGGCCGGCGAGGACGAAGACGTTGCAGAGGAGATCGTGCAGGAGTCCTGGCTCGCCGATCGCAGGGTCCGGGTCAAGGCGGCCCTCGAGCGGTTGTCGCCGGAGCAGCGGGAGGTGCTGGAGCTGGCCTATTTCCGTGGCCACACGCAGGCCAGGATCTCCGAGGAGCTCGGCATCCCGCTCGGGACGGTGAAGACCCGAACCCTGGCGGCGATGCGGAGGATGCGGATGCTGTTGTCGGGAGCGGACCCGTGAGCCTCGACCACGAGGCGGTCCAGGAGATGTTGGCGGCGCGCGCCCTGCACGCGCTGGACGACGCCGAGCGCGTCGAGGCCGACGCGGCGATCGCCGCGCACCTGCGCGGGTGCGACGAGTGCCGCGAGGCCACCGAGGGGCTCGAGGCCGTGGCTGCCGACCTCGCCCTGGTGGCCCCGCCGCGGCGGCCGCCGCGGCTGCTGGAGGGGCGTCTGCGACGGGAGATCCGCGTCCGCGGACCCCGCCGCCGGTCCGTCCCGGACCGCTGGGTGGCCGGCGTCGTCGCGTCGGTGCTGGTGGCCGCCGTTGCGGGGCTCGCCATCTGGAACGCGCACCTCACCGACCGGGTCACCACCGCCGAGCAGCGCTCGGCCAACACGGCCGAGCTCATCGCGACCGTGAGCAACCCGGCCTCCCGCACCGTGCCGCTCATCACGGCCCCGGCCGGCGGGCCGCGGGCGCAGGTCTCGGCCGCCTACATCCCCGGCCACCGCCGGCTGTACCTGTTCGGCTACCTGCCCGAGCCGAGCCCGGGGCGCGTCTACGAGGTCTGGCTCGCCCGCAACGGCGTGTACTGGGACGCCGGGACCTTCCTCCCCGACGAGCGCGGCCTCGTCTTCGTCCGGATCGTCACCGACCCGCGGCGGTTCGACACGCTGCTCGTCACGCTGGAGCCGGCCGGCGGTGCGCCCGCGCCCACGGGCCCCGCGGTCGTCACCGCGCAGCTCTAAGGGCGACCGTCCGGGTCGGCCCGCGCCGGAGCCCGGGAGAGACCGGCCGGAGGCCTGCGGCGGGACCGCCAGAAAAATCGTGAACCCCAACCGGCCGGATGGCGAACGTCGTGTAGAGAAGCATCCCCCTTCTCTGCAAGGCCGGACGAGCGCCGGGGTTCTCCCCGGTGCGGGCTCGAGGAGGCGGCATCCCCTGCCGCCTCCTCTTGCTGTGCGGGCCCAGTGGGCGAAGCGGCGGAGGGACGACCCGAGCCCCCGCCGCGCCGGCCGTCCGCCCCTATGGTCCCGAGGAGCTCGGCGGAGCCGTGCTGGGCGTGCGGCCGACCCGCAGGAACCCCGCGAACATCACGGCGACTCCGGCGGCGAGCCCCACCGAGAACAGCGGCACCACGTCGAACCCGGCGCCGATGCCCGACCCGATCGCCACGACCGTCGCCCCGGCGGCGATGACGATGGTCCCGACCATCCGGTCGCGCAGGTCGCGGCGCCCACGCATCTGCCACGCAGACCACGCGATGCCGGCGAGCAGGACGGCGTAGGCGCCGTTGCCGCACCAGTTCGCCAGGTGGTAGGCGCCGAGCGGCCCGTGATCGACGAAGGCGTTCTTGCCGAGCGGGAGCGTCCGCGCCAGAGCCGCCGGGTGGAGCCGGGCGCGCAGGACCTGAACCACCGACAGGACCGTGATCGCGACCAGCACCGCCCCCGAGGCGAGGATCACCCACCGGCGCCGGGCGAGCAGGGAGATCTCCCCCATCGCCAGGTAGGGCACGTTCAGGATGGCGCCGAACAGCCAGTACACGCGGTACTCGGGGCTCGACCACCCGCCGACGACCCCGAGGAACATCGCGAGCGAGGCCACCGCGAACATGAGGAGGGCGGCCGTCCACAGCCCCTGGAACGCCCGCCGGCGGCCCGCGAACTGCCGCGCGAGCGAGCCCCCGAACGCCGCGGCGATCGCCGCGGCGGCGAGGGGGAAGATGGCGAGGGCCGCCCCGTGTCCGGTGCCGGCCGCGATCGCCGCGACGACCGGCGCGCGTCCGCCCGGGAGCAGCCACGGGTCCGCGAACATCGCCTCCTCAGACCTCCTCCGGGTGGACGCCGGCGCCCGTAGCCTCGACGACCTCCCGCTCGACCTGCGGCGCCGGCGTGCGCCCCGCCCACTCCGCCTGCGTGGCGCCGCGGGACTCGAACAGCGCCACCTCCTCGAAGCCGCCGGCGCGGCGCTCGAACAGTGCCAGGCGCGCGGAGGCGATGGCCGTCACGTGGACGAAGCGCCCGGCGCCGCCCGGCGTCGCGAGGCGCGCGCGCACGATCGCGCGCGCCGGGGCCTCCACCCTTCCGCTCAGCCGGTACCGGCGTCCGGAGAGGTCGACCCTCCACACGCCGAGGCTCCAGTCTCGGCGTCGGACGACCTTCCGCAGGCGGATCGCGCGCCCATCCCACAGGATCGAGGCGACCGTCACGTCGGGAGAGGCAAGCGGCCCGCGCCGCAGACGCGCCACCAGCAGATCGATGCTTGCGCGCTCGCCCTCGAAGCTCGCGCAGTGCGCCCACGCCCATCCGTCGGGCACCCGCGACCCGGTCACCCTGCCCTCCTGTCCCCGCGCCGCCGCCAGCTCCAACGTCTCCCCGTCCACCGTGATCCGCCCCCGCACGTGGGCGTCGGAGACCGTCGCCCCGGGCAGCGCCGGGGCGTGGCGGCGTCCGGCCAGCCCGGGTGGCAGCAGCGGGACCCCCGCGTCCCCGGGTTCCCATCGAAGCGACCAGGCCGCCTCGTGTCCGGCGCCGGCCACCGAACCCTCGGCGCGGCCGGCGCCGAGGGGGAGGTCGGCGACGTCCAGGGCACGGTGCAGCCCGAAGGTCCGTCCGGGATCTGAGGGGTGGAACCGCGCGAACCACACCCCGGCCGCATCGCCCCAGCCGCCGCCGCCCGTGCCGGCCCGGAGCCAGAAGCCCTGCCCGCTCGCCGGGTCGGTGAAGGTGAGATACCGGGCGGCCTGCGGGACCCGGCCCCCGCCCCCCTCCGTGACGTCGTGTCGCTCGCTCATATCCCGCGAGGATACGCCCCCTACAATGAGGACATTCCGAGCCTCGCGATCTCCACCGCCCCGTTCTTCCGCCAGCCGCTCCGGCGGGCCTTCCGCCACATCGCCGACGCGGGCTTCTGCGCGGTCGAGATCATGGTCACCCAGGATCCGGCGACCCAGGAGCCCCGGCTGCTCGAGGCGGCGGCGGCCGAGCACGGGCTGGCGGTCCGCGCGATCCACGCGCCGTTCCTGCTGATGACCCGCCGTGTGTGGGGCACCGACCCGGTCCACAAGATCTACCGCGCCGTGCACCTCGCCGAGCTGGTGGGCGCCTCGACGGTGGTCGTTCACCCGCCGTGCCGGTGGCAGGCCCGCTATCGCCGCTGGCTCGACGAGCGCCTCGCCGAGTTCTCGGCCACGACCGGGGTCACCGTCGCCGTCGAGAACATGTTCCCGGTACGGGTGGGCGATCGTGGCGTCCACTTCCACGCGCCGCGGGGGTTCGAGGGACTGGATGGCGCCCCGCACCTCGTCCTCGACACGAGCCACGCGGCGGTCGCCGGCGCCGACATCCGCGCCGCCTTCGACTCCGGCCGGGACCGGATCCGCCACATCCATCTGTCGAACAACGCCGGGAAGGGATGGGACTCCCACCTCCCGGTGCACCTCGAGGGCGTGCTGCCCATCCCGGAGTTCGTCGGCGACGTCGCCGCGGCCGGCTTCGACGGGCTGATCTCGCTCGAGTACGACCTCCGCCCGTGGCTCCGCGACGACGATGCCCTGCACGGCGTGCTGGTCCGCAACCGGGAGCTGGTCGAGGGGTTGCTCGCGGGGGACGCCCGGCGCCGGGTGCCGGTGCCACGCCGGAGGACCTGAGCGGCCGGGCGGCCGCGGCGCCACGATCCCACCGACGCTACGCAGCCCGGAACGTGACCTCGTCACCGGGGCCGAGCTCCAGCATGGCTCCCGCGCTGCCCCGGTTGACCGCGAGTGCCACCCACCCACCGGAGTCGACCAGGACCGCGAGCTCCCCCTCGGGCACCTCGGCGAAGGCGCTCACTCGGGCGGCCGCGGCGACCCGCCCTCCGGCCCCGGCCCCGGCCGCGAGGCGCCCCAGCGCGTCCAGCCCGGCGACGGCGAGATGGGCGGCCCGGGCGTTGGTCTGGACGTTGCCGAAGCGGTCGACGCCGATGACCCGGCACCGCACCTCGCCGGGCGCGACGTCCGGCGCCGGCAGGGCGAGCACGGCGAGTGACCCGGCGTCGAGCGGTGGCCCGAGCGATTCGACCGACCGGCCGGCGGCGAGATGGGCGCCGGCCGGTGCGAACACGTCACGGCCGTGGAAGGTCGCCGACACCGGCCGCAGCAGCACCTCATCGGCCGTGACCTCGGCCGCCCTCCGGATGCCCCCGAGCTCCCCCCACGCGAGCGACAGCAGGCCGTTGTCCGGCCCGACCAGCGCGGCGCCGCCCGACGTCTCGACGGCGACGGCGCGTCGGGCGGTCCCGACCCCCGGGTCCACCACGCCGACGTAGACGGCATCGTCGGGCATGTAGCGGGCGGCGCCGGCCAGCACCAGGGCTCCGCGCGCGACGTCCTGGCGCCGGATCGCATGGGTGAGGTCGATCACCCGGCTCTGCGGCGAGATCCGCGCCATGACGCCGTGGCAGACCCCGACGAACTCGTCCTCGAGCCCGTAGTCGGTCAGGAACACGATCGGCCGCCCCATCGTGCCTCCACGTCGCGAGACGGTTACTTGCCCTGTTGACGGCGCTGCCAGCGAGTCTTCTTCAGGAGCTTCTTGTGCTTCTTCTTCCGCATCTTCTTGCGGCGCTTCTTGACGAGCGACGGCAAGCCCTTTCCTTTCGTCCGGTTCCAGTCGACGAAACGACCACGGAAGTCTAGTCGGTTCCGAACAGGTTCCGGAGGTCGACGCGGCGCGCGCGGAAGCCCTCCTCCAGCCGGACCGACCCGAGCTTCAGCGCCTTCGGCCCCTCGGCGACCGGCGAGATCAGGCGCAGGACCTCCTCGTCGGCCCCCCACTCGAGGTAGCCGAGCCCGGTGTACCCGCCATCCCCGTCGGACATCCCGACGAGCAGGCGATCGAGCTGGGCGAGGTCGAACAGGGCCGGGAGCGAGGGCATGAACACCGTCGGGCGCACCCTCCAGCGCTGGAGCGGCTCCGCGAAGTAGGCCGCCATCGCGACCTCGCGGTTGGCCGCCCGCTCCTCGACGGAGGTCGGGTGCACGTCGGGGTGGACGGGCAGCGACACGACGTCGGCGGAGAAGAAGCGCCGGATCACCCCGAGCAGGGGCTCGAGCTCCTCCCCGCGCTGCAGGCCGATGACGACGTCGGGACGCAGCAGCTCGACCTTGTGGTACTTGAGGATCTGCCCGTAGACGCCGGACACCAGGCCGCTGGTGTCGACGACAACGAGATCGGCCCCCTCGTCCCTCGCCCGCTGGACCATCCGGGCGGCCCCGACGACGAGCGGCAGCAGCTGCCCCTGCGGCGAGGTCGAGCCGACGAACACCAGCGCGTCGGGACGGGCGAGCGAGCCCGCCTCCAGGTCCTCCGCCGCGCGGATCACGCGCATCCCGACGGTCGCCGGCGGCCCCACGGTCTTCTGTCCGGGATCGGCGTCGACGAACGCGACCGCGCGGCCCGCGGCCACACCGGCGGCGACGACCCCGCGCGCGAGCGTGGTCTTGCCCGAGTCGATGCCCCCGAGCAGCAGGACACACCGGGCGGCGCCCGCCACCCGGTCGACAACGACCTGATACTGCTCCACCCGCGCCCCCTTCGAGGAAGGGGGAGCGCGCCGTTCGGCCCCCGGCGGGCGCGGATGACGGCGTCAGCCGGCCTGCGTGTAGCGTTCCTCCAGGTACCGGCGCACGTCCTCCTCGCGGAGGCGGTACCGGCGGCCGATGCGGACGGCCGGAAGGTCGCCCTTGTCGATCAGCCGGTAGACGGTCATGGTCGACACGCGGAGGATCTCCGCGACCTCGCTCACGGTGACGAATCGGGCCTCTCGAAACGCGTTCCCACTCACGACTCGCGATTGTAGTCCCCCGGGCCGTCCGCCGGGAAGCCGGGCGTCTCGGCTGAGTCAGTCAACTCCGAAAGCGCGCCCGAGGGCCTGGAACACCGGCCAGTAGCTGTCGGGGTGGACGTTGTCGTCCATGCAGATCACGTGCTCGGTGCGGCCCTGCGCGCGGGCGACGACCGGCGCCGGGTCGTTCACGTCGACCACCGAGATCGCGTCGACCCCTGCCTCGATGGCTGCCCCAGCCATGCCGTGATCGGCGACGACGAGGTCGGGGGCGGCGTCCCCGAGCAGCACGCGCATGGCCTGCGGCCAGTGACTGTGGGCCGGGCCCGCGGGGCCGGTCACGTGCGCCACGGGCCCGAACGCTCCGGTCACCATCGCGCGCCCGTCCCCCTCCACCAGCGGGGCCCCCGCCGGCGGATGCACGACGGCCGCGCCCCGGTCCCCGAGCAGTCCGGAGAGCGCCCCGTACAGACGAGTCAGCCCCGCGGGGTGGCCGGTCGCGAGCAGCACGCGCTCGCCCCGGGAGGCGGCCCGGACCAGCCGCTCCCCGGCGGCCGATGCCGCGACCAGGATCCGCAGCGGGTCGACCGGCGTCGGGCCACGACGCAGCCCGGGGTCGGGATCGAAGCCGCCGGCCTCGGCCATCAGCCCCAGCACGCGCTCGGGGGCGATCCCGTCGACCCCCGACAGGCCGAACTGCAGCACGGGCTCGCCGGCGAAGAGCCGCTCGATCTTCCACAGGACGTCCGGGCGGTCGTGGGAGGTCACCGGCCCGGCGACCCGCCCGTCGACGAGCGCCGCCACCAGCTCGTCGTCGGTGTAGGCTCGGAGGCTCCACCGATCCGCCAGCCGCTCCCGCGGGCCGGCGCCGGGCAGCCGCAGGCGATGAGGTGCACCACGCATCCGGACTTCGATTCTAGGGGGCTCGCCGTGACCGATCGCGCGCTCGAGGGACAGGTCGCCGTCGTGACGGGCGCCGGCCGAGGGATCGGCCGCGCGATCGCCCTCGCGCTCGCGGGAGCCGGCGCGTCCGTCGTCCTCGCCGCTCGCGGCGCCCCGGCGCTCGAGGCCGCGCGGGCCGAGATCGAGTCGGGCGGCGGCAGGGCGCTCGCCGTCCCGACCGACGTGACCGACGGGGAGGCGGTGGCGACGATGGTCGAGCGGA
>JAJYHN010000157.1 GCA_021784765.1 Actinomycetes bacterium | reverse complement strand
CGGCCACGCGTCCGCCGCGGCCGCGGCCGCGGCCCCCGGACCGCGCTTCGTCGCCGCGGCGGCCATCGACCTGCCCTTCCGGGACGCCACCTTCGGCTACGTCACCGCGGCGTTCGTGCTGAACCACTTCGCCCGCTACGACACGGCGCTCTACGACATGGTCCGCGTGCTCGCCTCCGGGGGCCGCCTCGGCGTCGCAACCTGGGGCAAGCGCGACGACGAGCTCGGCGCGGCGTGGCGCGAGGTGGCCGAGGAGTTCGCCGAGCGCGAGGTCCTCGAGCTGGCCCATCGCGAGGCACAGCCCTGGGCCGAGCGCTTCGCCGACCCCGGCGAGGTGCACCTGGCGCTGCGCGAGGCCGGCCTCGGCGAGATCCGCGTCGAACGGCGCGAGTACCACCTGACGTTCACGCGCGAGGACTACCTGCGATCGCGGGAGATCGGCGCGACCGGCCGGTTCCTGCGGCAGATGCTCGGCGAGGAGCTCTGGCCGTCGTTCGCCGCGCGCGCCCGCCAGGTCTTCGAGCAGCGCTTCCCCGAGGCGTTCAACGACTTCCGCGACGTGAACCTCGCGATCGCCGCCAAGCCCTAGCCCAGCCGGCCGTGCACATCCCCGACTTCGCGCTGGAGCGGTTCTTCGCCCGCTGGGAGTTCGCCGCCCCACACCTGCTCTGCGCCTCCGACGTGCAGGGCTGGCGCATGGCCGACCTGCTGACCCTCGCCGACGACGAGACGCGAGCGCTGTGGGAGGGGCTCGCGCTCGGCTACACGGAGGCGCCGGGGCACCCGCTGCTGCGCGCCGAGATCGCCTCGATGTACGAGGGCCTCGAGCCGGACGACGTTCTGACGTTCGCCGGCGCCGAGGAGGCCGTGTTCGTGCTGACCAATGTGCTGCTCGGCCCCGGCGACCACGCGATCGTCACCTGGCCGGGCTACCAGTCGCTGTACGAGGTGGCGCGGGCGGCTGGGGCGGACGTGACCCTGCTGGAGCTCCGCGCCGAGGACGGCTGGACGCTCGACCTCGACGCCCTGCGGCGTGCCGTCACGCCGCGCACCCGCATGATCGTGGCGAACTTCCCTCACAACCCCACCGGGGCGCTGCCGCCGCGAGCGGCGTTCGACGCGCTGGCCGCCACGGCCGAGGAGGCCGGCGCGGTCCTGTTCTCCGACGAGGTCTACCGGTTCCTGGAGTACGAGCCCTCCGACCGGCTGCCGGCCGCCGCCGAGGTCTCCGCGACCGCGGCGAGCCTCGGGGTCATGTCGAAGGCGTTCGCGCTGGCCGGGCTTCGGGTGGGCTGGCTCGCCGCCCGCGATCGCGACCTGCTGGCGCGCTGCGCGGCCTTCAAGGACTACACGACGATCTGCAACGGCGCCCCATCGGAGATCCTCGCGCTGATCGCCCTGCGCGCCCGCGAGCGCGTGCTCGAACGCAGCCGCCGCATCATCGTGGAGAACCTGGCCCGCGTGGACGGCTTCTTCGAGCGGTGGGGCGCCGCGTTCTCGTGGACCCGCCCGCGGGCCGGCAGCGTCGCGTTCCCGCGCCTGGACGCCGGCGTCCCCGTCGACCGCTTCTGCGAGGACCTCGTGCGCGAGGAGGGCGTCCTGCTGCTGCCGGGCACCGTCTACGGGCACCCGGGGAACCACTTCAGGATGGGGCTCGGTCGGACGAACCTCCCGGCGGCGCTGGATCGCCTGGAGGCCTTCGCCGCCCGGACGCTCGGCTAGGGAGGACCGGTCTCGGCGGTCGCCGGCCGGCGCCGGGCCGCCCCGCGCCCGCCGCGGCCCCGGAGCGCCGAGAGCACCGCCGCCAGCGCCATGAACGTCATCGAG
Organism: Actinomycetes bacterium; assembly: GCA_021784765.1. GTDB lineage: Bacteria > Actinomycetota > UBA4738 > UBA4738 > UBA4738 > JAJYHN01. The sequence continues at coordinate 3,521 of JAJYHN010000157.1, read as the reverse complement.
GCGTAGAAGGCCGCGTGGATCCCGGTCGTGAACGCCCGTGCCAGCCCATGGCTCAGCGAGACCGTCCCGACGAAGATCGCGAACGCGAGCCCGCGGCTGATCGAGTGGGCCGCGATGAGGATCGCGACCGAGAACGAGAACACCATGCCGACGTTCGCGAAGGTCCGCAGCATCCCCGAGGCGATGCCGAACGCGCGCCCGGGGGCCGCCTTCATCACCGCGGAGTTGTTCGCGGGGAAGAACCCGCCGGAGCCGATGCCGTTGACGATGCTCGCGACCACGATCACCGCGAGCGGTGTGTCGACCCCGAGGCTCGCGTAGACGGCGAGCGCGACGACCTGCACGGCGAGGCCGACGGTGGCCGGCCACACCGGCCCGACCCGGTCGGCCAGCCGACCGGACAGCGGGCCGACGATGCCGCCGACCAGGTAGCCGGGGACCAGCAGCAGCGACGCGTGCAGGGGCGACAGCCCCCGGACGCCCTGCAGGTACATGATCACCAGGAACAGCACGGCGAAGTTCGCGAGGCTCTGCAGCGTGGCGGCGAGCAGCGTCGGGGTCATGGTCGGCACGCGGAACAGCGACAGGTCGAGCATCGGCTCCCGCTGCCGGCGTTCGATCAGCACGAACGCGACCAGCAACGCGAGGCCGCCCAGCAGGTAGCCGAGCAGGGTCGCGTCCACCGGATGCGTCGCGAGCCGGGTCACCGCCCAGAGGAGCGCGAAGAGCCCCAGGCTCAGGGTCAGCATGCCGGCCACGTCCAGCCTGCGGGACTGGCGCTCGGCTCGATCGTGCAGCACGCGCAGGGCGACGGAGAGCGCCGCGACCCCGATCGGGACGTTGATCCAGAAGATCCAGCGCCATGAGACGTAGGTCGTGATGAGCCCGCCGAGCAGGATGCCGAGGATCGCCCCGACGTTCCAACCGACCGCGTTGAAGCCATAGGCGCGTCCGCGACGGTCCGGCGGGAAGATGTCGGCGATGACCGCGCCGCTGTTCGCGGTCACGAGCGCGCCGCCGACCCCCTGCAGCACCCGGTAGGCGATGATCGTCGCCTCGCTGGTGGCGAGGGCGCAGAGCAGCGAGCCGACCACGAACACGGCGAACCCGGCCTCGTACATCCGCACCCGACCGAACATGTCCCCGAGGCGCCCGACCTGCGTGGCGAGGACGGTGATCACCAGCAGGTAGCTGATGATCACCCAGACGACGCCCGAGAGCCCGACGTGCAGCGCGAGCTGGATCTTCGGCAGCGCCAGCACGACGATCGTGGTGTCGACGGCGGTGATCAGGACGCCGGTCACGATCACGAGCAGCGCGAGCCCCGTTCGCTCGCCACGCGCGGCGGCCCCGGCGGACACCTCGCCGGCCCTCGTGGACTCCCGCACCCAACGAGGATACGGCGACCCGAGACGCCGGGGAGGCGCCGGGGCTCCCGGGAGGCCACCCCCGCGATCAGCAGATCCGCGGCAGCTGGTCGCCCGCGAGCATGAGCAGAGGCCGGGTCGTGCCGAGGGCGGTGCGCAGCCTCACCGTGGCCGGGCCCGTCCCGACCTCGCCGACGATCGCCGCGCTCGAGGCGAGCGGGTCCGTGCGGGCCGCCTCGAGCACCGCCCCCGCGTCCTCCGGCGCGACCACCGCCACGCACACCCCCTCGTTCGCGACGTAGAGCGGGTCCAGGCCGAGCATCTCGCACGCCGCCCGGACCGGGCCGAGCACCGGGATCGCGCGGTCCTCCACGGTGATCGACACGCCGCTCGACTCCGCCAGCTCGTTCAGGACGCTCGCGAGGCCGCCGCGGGTCGCATCGCGCAGGCATCGAACCCGGCCCGCGCCCAGCATGGCCTGGACCACCGACGTGAGCGGTGCGGAGTCGCTCTCGACCTCCGCCTCGAACTCGATCCCGGCGCGCCGCGACATGACCGCGACCCCGTGCGACCCGACCGGACCGCTCACGATCACCGCGTCGCCGGGCCGGCAGAGGTCGGGACCGACGTCGATTCCCTCGGGGACGATCCCGACGCCGGAGGTCGTCACGAACAGGCCGTCGGCGCCGCCCCGCTCCACGACCTTCGTGTCGCCGGTGACGAGCTGGACGCCGGCGCGCTCGCAGGCGCTCGCCATCGAGGCCACGACCGTGCCGAGCACCTCCATCGGCAGGCCCTCCTCGAGGATCAGCGCCGCCGACAGGAACAGCGGGCGCGCCCCCATCATGGCGAGGTCGTTGACCGTGCCGTTCACGGCGAGCTCGCCGATGTTCGAGCCCGGGAAGAACGGCGGCTGCACCACGAACCCGTCGGTGGTGAACGCGAGGCGCTGGCCCCCGACCTCGACCACCGCGGCGTCCCCGAGCCGCCGCAGCTCGGACCCGCCGAACACCGGCACGAACAGGTCGCGGATCAGCTGCGCGGTGAGCTTGCCGCCACTGCCGTGCCCGAGCAGCACCTGCTCACCGGGCGGGAGGGGCACCGGGCACGACAGCTCGAAGTCGCGGGCGGGCGGCGCGCCCCGGACGTCGCGAGGGGCCCTCGCCTCCGCGTCGTTCACACCGACGCCTCCCGCCGCTGCCGGCCGGCCAGGAAGTACGCCGCGCAGGCGCCCTCGTTCGAGACCATCGGCGCGCCGAGCGGTCGCTCGGGGGTGCACGCGTCGCCGAACGCGGGGCACACGTCCGGCGTCGCCTTGCCGGTCATCACCTCGCCGGCGATGCAGACCTCCGACTCGCTCGCGACCGGCCCCTCGTGCGGGAACAGGAGCTCGGCGTCGTGGTGGCGGTACGCCTCCGTCAGGCGGAACCCGCTCTTCGGGATGACGCCGATGCCGCGCCAGGCGCGATCGCAGACCTCGAAGACCTCGCCGACCACCGTCTGCGCCGGCACGTTCCCGAGGCGCGTGACCGCCCGTACGTACTGGTTCTCCACGTCGTGGCGACCCTCCTCGAGCTGTGCCACGACCATGCGGATCCCCTCCAGCAGGTCCACGGGCTCGAATCCGGTCACGACGATCGGCACGCGAAACCCGTCCGCGATCGGCTCGTACTCCGTCCAGCCCTGCACGGCGCACACGTGACCCGGCGCGAGGAACCCCTGCACGCGGTTCCCCGGGGAGACGAGGATCGCCGCCATCGCCGGCGGAACCAGCACGTGGGCCACGAGCAGCGCGAAGTTCTCGACGCCGGTGTCGTGGGCGACCTTGACGGCCGTCGCGTTGGCGGGCGCGGTCGTCTCGAAGCCCACCGCGAAGAACACCACGGTCCTGTCGGGGTTGCGGCGCGCCACCTCCACGGCGTCGAGGGGCGAGTAGACGACGCGGACGTCGCCGCCGGCCGCGCGGGCCATGAAGAGGTCCTCGGAGGACCCCGGCACCCGCAGCATGTCGCCGAACGACGTCAGCACGCAGTCGGGGCGCTTGGCGATCGAGATGGCCTCGTCGATGAGCGCCAGTGGCGTGACGCAGACGGGACACCCGGGCCCGTGCACGAGCCGGATCTGGTCGGGCAGCAGCTCGTCGATCCCGGCGCG
>JAJYHN010000069.1 GCA_021784765.1 Actinomycetes bacterium | reverse complement strand
CGGCTCGGGTCTGCGAGATGGAGACCCTCGAGGATCCCGAACACCACCACGATCACCCCGACCGTGAGGAGCAGCGTCCACCAGAACAGACCGCGGCGCTTGCGGAGCTTCAGCAGCTCGGCGCTCACGAGCCGGACGTTCATGGGTTCGCCTCCAGACGGGAGGTGATCTCCAGGAACCGCTCCTCGAGCGACACCCGCTCTGGGGCGATCGTGAAGACCGACACGCCGCCCCCGACCAGACGCCGGTTCATGGCGGCGACGATCCCGTCGACCTCACCGCCTGCCTCGGCGCGAAGCGTCACGAGCAGGGAGCCGTCGGACTGGACCACCTCCTCCACGCCGGGCTCCTCCCCGAGCAGGGCCGTGGCTGCAGTCCGATCGTCGCACCGAAGGCGAATCGAGGGGCGCGCCCCCCGGGCGATCTCCTCGACCCTGCCCTGCATCAGGATGCGCCCACGATCGATGATCGCGACGTGGTCGCAGGTCTTCTCGACCTCGTCGAGCAGGTGCGAGGACAGGAACACCGTGCGCCCCTCCTCGACCAGGCCCGCGACCATCTCCCGGAACTCCTGGATGCCCGCGGGGTCCAGCCCGTTCATCGGCTCGTCGAGGATCAACAGGAGCGGATCGGCGATGAGGCACCGCGCCACGCCAAGGCGCTGGCGCATGCCCATCGAGTAGGAGGCGACGCGCTCGTCGGCCCTGGCCGTGAGCCCGACGCGGTCGAGGGCCGGGGCGATGCGCCCGTCTGCGTCCGGCTCGCGGGCGGCCGCGACGATCCGCAGGTTCTCCCTGCCGGTCAAGTGCGGGTGGAACCGAGGTTCCTCCACGATGGCCCCCACCCGAAGCAGGGCCGTCGAGCGCTCGTGCGGCATGGTGCGACCGAGGAGCCTGACGGTGCCGCTGGTGGGGTGGGTCAGACCGAGCACCGTGCGGATGAGGGTCGTCTTCCCGGCCCCGTTCGGGCCGAGGAAGCCGAACGCCGTCGCGCGAGGGACCACGAGGTCCACGCCGTCGACGGCCACGCGCTGCCCGAACCGCTTCGTGAGCCCGTGGGTCTCGACGACGGCGCCGTCCCCCAGGGGGCGGTCCGATCCCTGAGCGGCCATGCCGCCACAGTACAGGCCCCGGGGGCGAAGCCTGGGTCGCGCTCACGGATTCTCCATGTGCGACGGAGCGCGATCGGTTGGGCTCTCGCTTCCGGGTGCCCCGAATCCGGATGTGCCGCGTATAACAGAACCACAGCCTCATGCGCGAGGAGAACTAGGTGGCGCTGCTTCGAGACTCCATCCGTGGACTCGTTCGGACGGCCCACGACGAGTGGCGTCGGACCGAGACGACCGTGGCCGACCCGGAGGGCGGCACGCCCGCGGCGTGCGCCGCTCCCCGGGACCCGACGCCCACCCGCCCCACGAGGGTGGTGACCTGGCAGGATCTCATGCAGATCGAGAACGAGACCGCCGATCTGACCCAGGTTCGGACCGAGCTGCGCCTGCTCTCCGCCGGCGCGGGCCCCGGGCGGCGACGTCTCGAGCCCATCCCGGGGCTCCTGCCGGACGAGGACCTCCGGCGCCGCCCCCGGCGCGGTTCGAGCGGACGGCCGGCCGCCTGACCGGGCACCGCCGGGCGGCGTCCGGCGATCGGGCGCGGCGGCCGGGCCGACACCTCTATGCTCGTGCGCAGCGCGCCAGCCGCGGCGCGAGGAGGATCCATGGCCGTCGTCGAGACCCTGATGCTCGCGAACCACGTCGAGGCGCTGAGCGGTCTGCTCTACATCCACGGTGGCGGCTGGAGCCATCACTGGCGCCCGGACGCCCCGCCGGGACAGCTCCCCCCCTCGCAGGTCGGGATCGCGGTCACGTTCCTGATACCCGCCGCCGAGGCGGGCCTGACCCATTCCTTCGTGCTCCGGCTGGTGGCCGACCCCGATGGTGAGGAGGTCATGCGCCTCGAGGGGACCTTCGGGGTGGCCGTCGATCCGGGGAACCCCGATGCGGCGCAGCGAACGGCCCTGGGCGCGAACGTCACGGTCGGATTCCCCCGCCCCGGCCGGTACCTGGCGCGGGCCGAGGTGCCCGGGGTCTCCGAGCGGGAGGTCGAGTTCTGGGTCCACGACGGCCCCCCGGGCTCCCAGCCGGGCACGCAGCCGGCGGGCCCGACCGAGGAGGGCGGCACGGTTCCCGGCTACATGTGAGGCTCGGCCGCGGTGCCCACCGACTTCGAGGACCTCGTCCTCACGATCGTGCTGAGCCTCCGGCCGGGCGAGGTCGCCACCTACGGCGAGATCGCCGAAGAGGTGGGCCGGCCGGGCGCGGCCCGGGCCGTCGGGGGTGTGCTCGCCCGCTGCGAGGACGACGTCCCCTGGTGGAGGGTCGTCACGGCAGGTGGACGCCTCGTCCCCGGCCATGAGGCCGAGCACGCGGCTCGGCTCCGCGCAGAGGGGATCGTCGTCGCCGCCGGCAGGGTCGAGAGGCCCCGCGAGCCGCGATCCCGACCTCCGCTCATGTAGGGCCCCCCGGCTTCCGCGCCCTAACGATCGCGGAGTACATGCGGTCGGCCACCTCGTGCGTGGGCTCGAGCTCGACGTCCACGAAGCCGGCCCGCACGAGCCCCTCCCGGTACTCGGCGAACGACAGCGCCCCGGCGATGCATCCGGCGTGGCTTCCGCGCTCCGCCCGCTCGCCGGCCGTCAGCCCGTCGTCCGCCACGACATCGCTCACCCCGACGCGGCCGCCCGGCCGCAGCACGCGGAGCATCTCCGCGAACACCCGCGCCTTGTCGGTCGACAGGTTGACCACACAGTTCGAGATCACCACATCGACCGCGGCGCCCGGCAGCGGAACGTCCTCCATGTAGCCCTTCAGGAACTCCACGTTCGTCGCCCCAGCGCGCGCGGCATTGTCCCGCGCCAGCACGAGCATCTCGTCGGTCATGTCGAGGCCGTAGGCCCTGCCCGTCGGGCCGACCCGCCGCGCCGAGAGCAGCACGTCGATCCCGCCGCCAGAGCCAAGGTCGAGCACGGTCTCCCCCTCCCGCAGCTCCGCGACCGCCGTCGGGTTCCCGCATCCGAGGCTCGCCAGCACGGCATCGTCTGGAAGGCCGGCGCGCTCTGCCGCCTCGTAGAGCCCGGCGCCGAACGGGCCGGCCTCGAGGCTCTCACCGTCGCCGCAGCCGCAGCCGTCGCCGCAGCCGCAGCCGACTCCCGTCGACACGTCGCGGACTGCCAGGGCCGCCCGCGCGTAGTGCTCCCGGACCTCCTCGCGGACGTCTCGCTCGTTCCCGCTCACGCTCATCGCCCCCCCTCGAACGCCCGGGCGACGCCTCGCAGCGCCCCCCGATCCAGCTCGTAGTGCGCCCACGTGCCCCGCTGCGCCCGGGTCACCAGCCCGGCCTGCAGGAGCTTCTTCAGATGAAAGCTGACGGTCGGCTGCGACAGGCCGAGCAGCGGCTGGAAGTCGCACACGCACACCGGCCGGCCGCTGTTGGCAAGGATGTTCACGATGCGGACCCGGTGCGGGTCCGCCAGCGCCTTGAAGAGCGTCGCGAGGGTCCCGGCCTCCGCCTCGCCCATCCCGGGCGCCGCGACCGGCGTGCAGCACGCGGCCGGCGGCGGCGTGGAATCGGCCGCCGTGGTCCGCGCCATCCTCGATCGAGGCCGCATGCCGGTCCTCCATTCATCGACACTTCTCGATAGATCGCACCCTAGGGCATGCATCGATACTTGTCAATGAGTGTTCGCGAGGGCCTCGGGCGGGCGAGCCCGAAGACCTCGACCGCCTACGCGCCGCCGGCCGTGGCGGTCGCCCGGAGGCGTGCGAGGGTCGGCTCCCGCCCGAGCAGCTCGATCGACTCGAACAGCGGCGGCGACACCGTCGTGCCGGTGACGGCCGCGCGGATCGGCTGGAAGGCCTCCTTCGGCTTCAGCCCCAGCCGCTCCTGCAGCCCGCGCAGGGCCTCCTCGATGGTCGAGGCCGTCCAGCCGCCCTCGGGCAGGCCCTCGAGCACGGCCGTCGCCTCGGCGAGCAGCCCCGCCTGCCCCTCCAGGGCCTTGGCGGCCCGCTCGTCGGGTTCGACCCCGGCGAAGAGGAACCGCAGCAGGGCCGGCCCCTCCCCGACCACCTTCATCCGCTCCTTCACGAGCGGCACGGCGCGCATGAGGAGGGCGGGGTCCGCAGGGACGCCGTCAGCCGCGAAGGCCTCGCCGAGCATCGCGGCCAGCCGCTCGCCACTGGACTCCCGGATGTAGTGGCCGTTCATCCACTCGAGCTTCGCCAGGTCGAACACGGCCGGGTTGCGCGATACGCGGGTCACGTCGAACGCCTCGATCAGCTCCTCGCGAGAGAGGAACGTCGTCTCGGCGTCTCTCGACCACCCGAGCAGCGCCATGTAGTTCACCAGCGCCTCCGGCAGGAATCCCTCCTCGCGGAACCGCTCGACCGACACGGCGTGGAAGCGCTTGGAGAGCTTCTGTCCGCCGGGGCCGACGATCAGCGGAAGGTGCGCGTACGCGGGCGGCTCGGCCCCCAGGGCCCGCATGACCTCGAGCTGCCGCGGTGTCGAGGGCATGAGATCCTCGCCGCGGATGACGTGGGTCATCTTCATCCGCACGTCGTCGACGGCCGCTGCCAGCAGGTAGGTCGGAATGCCGTTCGAGCGCATGATCACGAAGTCCCGCAGGTCGCTCGCCGGGAAGGTGGTCTCGCCGCGGATCAGATCCCAGACCGTGATGTCGGTGCCCGGCATCGCGAAGCGCACCGCAAACGGCCGTCCCTCGCGCTCGAAGGCGGCGAGCTCGGCGGCCGACAGGTTCCGGCAGCGGCCGTCGTAGCCGGGGGTCTCGCCCCGGCTCAGCGCCTCCTGCCGGCGATCCTCCAGCTCCTCGGGCGTGCAGTAGCAGCGGTACGCACGCCCCTCGTCCAGGAACCGCCGCGTGACCCCGGCGAACAGGTCCAGGGCCTCGGTCTGCCGGTACGGGCCGTAGGGGCCGCCGACCTCCGGCCCCTCGTCCCAGTCGATGCCGAGCCACCGCAGCGACCGGATCAGGATCTCGATGGCCTCATCGGTCGAGCGTTCGCGGTCGGTGTCCTCAACGCGCAGCACGAACGTTCCGCCGCTGCGGCGCGCCGTCAGCCAGCTGAACAGCGCCGTACGGGCGTTGCCGACGTGCAGCTCGCCGGTCGGCGACGGCGCGATGCGACAGCGAACGTCCCGGCCGGTCGCCGGCGGCCGCGTGCCGTCGGCGACGAGCGCCGGGACGGTCTCGTCAGTCACCGGGCACCACCTCGTTCGAGAGCACCCCGAGGCCCTCCACCTCCACCTCGACGACGTCCCCAGGCGAGAGCGGCCCGACAC
>JAJYHN010000093.1 GCA_021784765.1 Actinomycetes bacterium | reverse complement strand
ACCTCGTCGAACACCGGCGGCCCCCCGTAGTCCTTGGCGAGCCCCTCGACGACCAGCACCAGGCCACCGCAGTGGGGAGGGTCGGGGAAGCGGAACCGGACGGCGCGCTCGCGCCGCGGCCCCGGGACGGCCCCCGCCCGCAGGCGCGCGACCCGCGTGTCGAGGGTCTGAGCCTTCCTCGCCCGCTTGGCCGTCGAATGGCGCATCGCGTCGGCGAGGGTCGAGAGGCGGCGGATCTCCTCCTGCTGCCGGATCGCCAGGCGGGCCAGCCGCTCCTCGTCGCGGCGCCGCGCCTCGCGGTACTGGGAGTAGGTGCCGCGGTACTCGACCAGGCCCCCGTCGTCCAGGTGCAGGACCCGCGTGATCGAGCGGTCGAGCAGCGCCAGGTCGTGGCTCACGACGAGCAGGGCGCCGCGATAACCGGCGAGAAACGCCATCAGCCACGACTTCGCGTCGTTGTCGAGGTGGTTGGTGGGCTCGTCCAGCAGCAGCAGGTCGCTGCCGGCGAACAGGATCCGCGCGAGCTCCATCCGGCGCCGCTCGCCGCCCGACAGGACGCGCACCGGCAGGTCCAGCCGGTCGGGGGCGAGGCCGAGGCCGGCCGCGATCCGCCGCGCCTCCGCCTCCGCCGAGTACCCTCCCGCGTCGCGGAACGCCTCCTCGGCACGGGCGAAGCGGGCGACGTTGCGCTCGGACGGCTCTTCCTCGACGGCCAGCCGGAGCTTCTCCAGCCGCGCGGCCGCGTCGTCGAGCTCGCGGCCCGAGAGCACGTGCGAGAGCGCGGTGAGCCCCGGGTCCAGGTCGCGAAGGCCCGGGTCCTGCGGCAGGTAGCCGAGCGCGCCCCGGCGCTCGAGCGCGCCGCCGGCTGGGGCCGCTCGCCCGGCCAGGACCTTCAGCAGGCTGGTCTTGCCGGCGCCGTTGCGCCCGACCAGCCCGACCTTGTCGCCCGATGCGACGACGAACGAGGCGCCGGCCAGGATCTCCCGGCCCCCCACCTCGAGCGTCAGCTCATGAACCCGCAGCACCCGTCCACGGTACCGGAACAGCGGCGGACGGCCGCCCTGTTTCCGGTCACCTGGCGACGAGCTTGATCCACCCCTTTCCCTGGACGATCCACTCGCGGAGCGAGGATGTCGTGACCGAGGTCCCGCCCCAGCCGATCGAGGCGATGAGCTGGTTCGCCGACTCCTGCGCGGCGAGGCGCGCCACCATGTCCTCGTAGGAAGCGTCGATCGGCTCGGCGCCACATCCCGGCTCCCAGCACCATTCGGTCGGTGGCCGGCCCCCGCGCACGTTCAGGAACGCGGAGGCTGGCATCGACCGCGGCACCCGGAGGGTCATGTCGACGGGAACGACCGTGGTCCGGCCGAAGGGCAGCAGCTCGATCCGGAGCTTCACCCAGCCGCCCCGGCGGACGAGCAGCTGCCGGCGCTCGGCCAGCCTGGGCTGCACGGAGCTCGCCGACAGCACGCGCTCGACGGTGGCGGTGACCCGCCGCGAGACGATGCTGCCGGTCGCCGAGATCGAGGTGATCGTCGGCGTGCCGAACGCGTCGGTCAGCAGCATCCCGACGTCGTAGGTCACTTCTCGGCTGCCCGCCCAGCCGACCTCGGCCTTGTCGTACACCATGCCGGTCCGGCGCAGCGTGAACGCCGCCCCGGAGGGCGTGATCCCCTTGATCGTCCACGTGAGCGCCGTCGTCCCCTCGCCCCAGCGATCCGCGACCGTCTCGAAGTTCGCCAGGAAGTGGCTGAGGACGACGTAGATGGCCTGGGTCGGGTCGACGAGCTCCGTCTGCCCCGTGCGGGACCGGCCGAGGTCCGGCTCGGCGATCGTGCTGTCGATCGGCACCTGGGCCGGCAGCGCTCCCTGGATCCCGCGAAGGCCCGCGTACCGGTCCTGGTCGACCAGTCCGACGGGGGTGGTCGGGTAGGCGAGCTTCATCGGGACCCAGGCGTTGCGGTTCGGGATCACCCCGAGGACGTCGGCGTCGCTCAGCCCGAGCGTCACGTTGCCCCGCCACGAGTAGGGGTGGCCCCAGGCCACGAGCATGTCGCCGCACGCGGCGGTGGTGGTGCCGACGCCGCCCCAGGTCACGTCGCCGTAGCTCTGGAGCGCGGCGAACGAGTCGCCGGCCTGCAGGGTCGTCGTGGCCTCACCCGGGGTCGGGGCGGACGCTGACGGGGCCCGGTACGGGACCAGGTTCGGCGCCCGCTTCGCCAGCACCGCCTGCAGCCGCGCGAACGCCTGCGAGGACAGTCCGGAGATCCCGAGCGGCGTCGGGATCGCGACCATGTCGGGCGAGAAGGACCCGACCGGGATCCCGGCTGCCCTCGCTGCCGCGGCGCGGAGCTCGGGCGAGAGGCGCAGGGTTCCCGTCGCGCTCCCGGACATCACGGTCCCCGGGACAGTCCCCGCGGACGACTGGGGGTACCCGAAGAGGTCCAGCATGGGCTGCGCCGGCGTGAGCGCGCCGATCGACGGGTCCGAGTAGGCGATGGCGCTCACCGCCCCCACCAGGCGGTCGCCGATGTAGACGGGCGACCCCGAGACCCCCATCGGGAACCCGCCGAACTGCTGGATCAGGGATCCCCCCTGGACCACGATCGCGTCGACGCCGAGCCCGAGGCCGTCGGGCTGGACCCCGATGATCGTGACGTCGAAGCGGGTCGGCTCGGTCCCCTGGATGACCGTGAGGCCGTACGCGGTCATGCCCGGCTGCAGCTGGTCGATCGGGTACACGGGCGGCGGCGTGCACGCAGCCTGGGCCGATGGGGCCGCCGGAGCGGCCGCCGGCAGCAGCACGCCTCCGCCGACGACCAGGCCGGCGGTCAGCGCAAACAGCCGGAACCCCGCGCCCAACCGGAACGTTCGCGTTCGCATCGCGCATCCCCTCTCCATCCATCCGGACCGGGGGTCGGAACACGTCGGCTCGGGCACCGCCGGAGGTCTCGCTCTCGCCCGGGATGCGGCATTGCCTTCAGCGGAAGGATCCGTCACGGGTCCCGCCGGGTGCAGTGCCGGTCGGCCCGGACCGCCCGGGACGGGCGGCGAGCGCGCTGCGAGAGGATTCGTCCTACGCGGTCGGGCGGGCGCCGGGGTCTTCGGGCGCCGGGGCGCGGGGCGGCTCCTGCACCAGCTCGACCAGGACGCCCCGGAACCCCTTCGGGTGGACGAACGCGATCGTGGTGCCCCGCGAGCCGGGACGTGGCGCCTCGTCGATCAGTGGGACCCCCTGCGCGCGCAGGCGCTCGAGCGCCGCGGCGACGCTCGCGACGCGGTAGCCGACGTGGTGGACGCCCTCCCCGCGCTTGTCCAGGAACCTGCCGACGGGCGTCTCCGGCCCGAGCGCCCCCAGGAGCTGCAGGTAGGAATCCCCGACCCGGAACAGCACCTCCTCGACCCCCTGGGACCCGACGCGCTCGCGGTGGACCGGCGGGGCGCCGAGCGCGGCGCGGTACTGCTCGACGGCCGCGTCGAGGTCCGCGACCGCGATGCCGACGTGGTCGATCCCGAGGAGCAGGCCCTGCGGAAGGCCGGGGTCGCCGTCGCCGTGACCGGTGCCCCCGCCGGCGCTCATGCGCCGCTCGCCCGGCGCCGGCGGGAACGGCCCGCCGTCGGCGGAGGCTGGAGCCGCTGGATCAGCTCCATCGCCTCGGGGATGTGGTAGGCGTTCGAGGAGAGCGCGAAGATCATCGCGGCGACGCCCTGGTAGCGGACCTCCGGCCCCGCGTTCGGGGACTCGAGGGCGTAGAAGTCCACGAGCTCCATGAACTGCTTGAGCGACGGGACCAGCCCGCCGCGCTCGTAGGCGTAGATCGTCTGCTGGGCGACCCGTCCGTCCAGGCCGATGGCCGCGTCCCGGACCGCCTTGTAGCCCGCCGCGCGGCGGAGCCCGCGCAACAGCCCGCCGATCTGCTTGGCGGTGTCGACGTTGACAGGGACCTGCTTCTTCCTGGGCACGGACGTCCTTCGCGGTCGTGTGGGGCGGTCGGGTGGTTCGATGCCGAGCTTACCCACGCCCTCTCGAGATTGTCATTCGAATATGCATCCTTCGGCGAATCGACCGCCATCCCACGTCGGGCGTACGATGCCTGAAGGATGCTCGGGGCGCCGTCGCGAGGGGTGGGCGCCCGTCGGGGGGGAGCCGATGACCGAACGGAACGAGGCGGCGGCCGCATCCGAGCTCACCAGTTCGCGGCTGCTGTCCGAGGGCAAGGCCGACGTGGCGCGCGTCCGCGAGCGCAAGCTCCGGCGCCGACTGCTGCGGGCGCTCCTGCTGGTGGTCGTCGTCGGCGGCTATGTGGACCTCCGCGCGTGGCGGCACCAGTCGATCCTTCCGCACCTGCCGCCCAATGCCGACATCTGGCTCCCGATGGTCCTCTGGGTGCTGATGATGCTCCTCCTGGGGGCGTTCGTCCTGCTGCCGATGACGGCTGGGCGCTCCCCCCACCGCGTGATCCGCCCGGAGGAGATCGAGATCGGCCTGGACGGCGTTCGGGGATTGGACGGGCAGGTCGACGAGGTCATGCGGACGCTCGATGTGTTCCTCGGCTACCGGACCTTCCGCGAGGTGCTCGGCGGGAACCCCCGGCGAGGCGTCCTGTTCGAGGGCCCCCCGGGGACGGGCAAGACCTACCTCGCCAAGGCGATGGCGAAGCAAGCAGGGGTCCCGTTCATGTTCGTCTCGGCCTCGGAGTTCCAGACGATGTGGTACGGGATGACCAACATGCGGATCCGGCGCTTCTTCCGCCGCCTCCGCAGGCTCGCGGCTCGCGAGGGGGGCGCGATCGGCTTCATCGAGGAGCTGGACGCGATCGGCGGCAACCGCGGCGGTGTCGCCGGGACGCCCGGGGTGCCGGCCGCCGGCCTCGGGGCTCGGGCCGTGGCTCCGTTCCTCGCCACCGACACCAGTGGCATCGTGAACGAGCTGCTGGTGCAGATGCAGTCCTTCGATGAGCAGGGCCGCGGCCGCCGGGCGTGGGGGCGCCTGGTCGAGTGGGTGAACGGCTACCTGCCGGCCGAGTGGCGGCTTTCGACTCCCGGCGGCGCCTACCACAACGTGCTGGTGGTCGCCGCCACCAACCGCGCGTCGGCCCTGGACCCGGCGCTGCTGCGGCCGGGGCGCTTCGACCGCAAGCTGTACTTCGACCTTCCGACCAAGCGGGCGCGGCGCGAGCTGGTCGACTTCTTCCTGGAGCGCAAGGCCCACGAGCCGGAGCTCGACCCCGACGAGGTCCGGGAGCGGCTCGCCCACGACACCCTGGGCTCCACGCCGGCGATGATCGAGCACCTGTTCGACGAGGCCCTGGTGGTGGCGCTGCGGAAGGGCCGGCGGGCGATGGAGGTCGCCGACGTCTACGACGCGAGGCTCACCGAGGAGATCGGCCTGAAGCAGCCGGTCACCTACACCGAGGACGAGCGCCGAGCGATCGCCGTTCACGAGTCCGGCCACGCGACCGTCGCCCACCTGCTCGGCACGGGTCGCCGTCTGGAGGTCCTCTCGATCATCAAGCGTCGAGAGTCGCTCGGGCTGCTGGCGCACGCCGAGACCGAGGAACGGTTCACCCGGACGCGCAGCGAGCTGGAGGTCTCGATGGCGATCGCGCTCGGCGGCATGGTCGCCGAGGAGCTGTTCCTCGGGGAGAGCACGACCGGCCCCGGGGGCGATCTCGCCCAGGCGACGGCCGTCGCGGCGACGATGGTCGGCGCGCTCGGCATGGGCGGCTCGCTGCTGTCGTTCGAGGCGGTCGACTCCGGGATGCTGCAGCAGAACCTCGTGTCGAAGGTCATGGCCGACCGGGACGCCAAGCGCCAGGCCGACGCCCTGCTGAAGGCGCAGAAGGTGCGAGCCCGCGCGGTGCTTCAGGCGAACCGGGACGTGGTCGAGGCGCTGCGCGACGCGCTGGTGGCGCGCGACGAGCTGGTCGGCGACGAGATCCTCACCGTCATCCGCGACACGCTTGCGCGGCGTGAGGCGGTGCCGGACGCGTCCACGGCTGACGGCGACGCGGTCATCGTCCTGCCCGACGTCGAGACGTCCGTAGAATAGGCCCAGCCGCCCGGCCGGGCCGGGCGGGTCCTTCGACGAAGGAGCAGACATGACGACGTCCGTCATCGTCGCCGGTGCCCGCACGCCCATCGGGAAGTTCGGCGGCGCCCTCGCCACCATCCCTGCCGTCGACCTCGGCGCCGTCGCCATCCGCGAGGCGCTGGCCCGGTCCGGCATCCCACCCGAGCGGGTCGACTACGTGATCATGGGCCACGTGGTGCAGGCGGGTGCCGGGCAGATCACCGCCCGCCAGGCGGCGATCGGCGCGGGGATCCCCAAGGAGGTTCCCGCGATCACGATCAACAAGGTCTGCCTGTCGGGGCTCGCCGCCATCGCGCTGGCCGACCAGCTGATCCGCGCCGGTGAGGTCGAGGTCGTGGTGGCCGGGGGCATGGAGTCGATGTCGCTCGCCCCCTACCTGCTGCCGCGCGCCCGGACCGGCTCGCGCATGGGCAACGTCGAGCTGGTCGATTCGATGGTCCACGACGGCCTGTGGTCGACGTTCACCCGCCAGCACATGGGGGAGTCCTCCGACGAGGTGAACGCCGAGCTCGGAATCTCACGGGGCGAGCAGGATGCCTGGGCGGTCCGCTCGCACGCACGCGCGCACGCCGCGTGGGAGGCCGGTCGCCTCGCCGAGGAGGTCGTGCCGGTCGAGGTGCCGCAGCGAAAGGGCGACCCGCTGGTCGTCGGGCGCGACGAGGGGATCCGGCCGGACGCCACCGCCGAGCGTCTCGCGGGCCTGCGCCCGGCGTTCACCGCCGATGGCACGATCACGGCCGGGAACGCGTCCCAGATCTCCGACGGCGCGGCCGCGGTCGTGGTGACCTCGCGCGAGCGGGCGGAGGAGATGAGACTGGCGCCGATGGCCGAGATCGTCGCCCACGGCATGTCGGCCGAGCGCTACGCCTACCTCCACACGGTGCCGGCGCTCGCCATGGAGCGGGCGCTGAAGAAGGCGGGCCTGGACGCCCACGACCTCGGGTTGGTCGAGATCAACGAGGCGTTCGCGGCGGTGTCGCTGCACGCGGCCCGGATGCTCGGCCTCGACGAGGAGCGGGTGAACGTGAACGGCGGCGCGGTCGCGCTCGGCCATCCGATCGGGGCGACCGGGGCGCGCCTCGCGCTGACCCTCGCCTACGAGATGCGCCGCCGCCGCGTCGACGTCGGCGGGGCGGCGCTCTGCGGCGGCGGCGGCCAGGGCGACGCCCTGATCCTTCGCCGCATGTCCTGAAGCATGTCCTGAGGAGGATCGCGATGAGCGAGACCCTGTTCGCGCTGCCGGAGGAGCTCGAGGAGTTCCGCAAGGTCGTCCGCCAGATCATGGAGGAGCGCATCGGCCTTGCCCGCGCCGCCGAGATCGACGAGGCCGACGAGTTCCCCTGGGACGTCCACAAGCTGTTCGTCGAGAACGGCCTGATGGGGGTCGGCTATCCCGAGGAGCACGGCGGCGGTGGCGGCGGTTCGCTCACCTTCGCGCTGATGGCTGAGGAGATCTCGCGGATCTCGGCCGGCATCTCGCTGATGCCGCTGGTCGCCCGCCTCGGGGTCATCCCGATCATGCTGGCCGGCACCCCCGAGCAGCTCGCGATGACGGTCGGCGGCATCTCCCGCGGCGACTTCCTCATGTCCTACGCCCTGACCGAGCCGGGCGCCGGCTCCGATGCGGCGGCCATGACGACCCGCTACGAGCGCACCGGCGACGGCTTCGTGCTGGACGGGGTGAAGCGATTCATCACCGGGGCCGGGGTCTCGGACTGGTACACGGTCTTCGCCACCCGCGACCCCTCACTGCGCGCCAAGGGGGTCGCGGCCTTCCTGGTGCACCGGGAGGACCCCGGCGTGTCGTTCGGCAGGCCCGAGCACAAGATGGGGATCCACGGCTCGCCGACGAACGAGGTGATCCTGCAGCGGGCCGAGATCCCCGCCGATCGGCTGATCGGCGAGGAGGGCGAGGGGTTCACCTACGCGATGCGAACGCTCGATTACTCGCGCCCGACGATCGGGGCGCAGGCGCTCGGCATCGCCCAGGGCGCGTTCGACGTCGCCGCGCGCTACGCGACCGAGCGCCAGCAGTTCGGCAAGCCGATCGCGGAGCAGGAGGGCCTGCAGTTCATGCTGGCCGACATGGCGATGGACATCGAGGCCTCGAGGATGCTGGTGTACCGGGCGGCGAGCCTGGTCGACGCCAAGGATCCGCAGATGAGCTACATGGCCTCGGTCGCGAAGTGCTTCGCGAGCGACGCCGCCATGCGGGTGACGACCGATGCCGTGCAGGTGCTGGGCGGCTACGGATACGTCCGCGAGTATCCGGTCGAGCGCATGATGCGCGACGCCAAGATCACCCAGATCTACGAGGGCACCAACCAGATCCAGCGCGTGGTGATCGCGCGGCACATCCTGAAGGCCGTCGCCGGGTGAGCGAGCCCGGCGCGGAGGGGGCCGCCGCGGGCGACTACGACCTCACGCCCAGGCCGCCCGGGGCTTCCGCGGTGACGCTCATCCAGCAGATGGAGCTCGCCGACGCGAACCTCCTCGGCAACGTGCACGGCGGGGTCATCATGCGGCTCGTCGACACCGCGGCCGGCCTCGCGGCCATGAAGCACGTCGGGGGCCCGGCGGTGACCGTGGCGATGGACGGCATGTCGTTCCTGGAGCCGGTCGTCGTCGGGGACGTCGTGACCGTCCGTGCGCTGGTGAACGACGCGGGCCGGACCTCGCTGGAGGTCGGCGTGCGCGTCGAGGCCGAGAACATCGCCACCGGCAGACGGACCCACACCTCCAGCGCCTACCTGGTGTTCGTCGCGCTCGGTCCGGACGGGCGGCCACGTCCGGTCCCGCCCGTCGCCCCCGAGTCGGACCTCGACCTGCGCCGCCAGCACGAGGCGAAGCTCCGGCGCGAGGCGCGCCTCGCGCGAACGGCCGCCATCGAGCGGATCCGCGAGGAGCGAGGCGAAGCCTGAGCGTCGAGCCGGCCCGACCGGCTAGGGCGTCCCCGCGGGGCCGCCCGTCAACGTGGCGCGGCGGCTGCGGAACTCCTGCTCGTCGATCTCACCGCGGGCGAACCGCTCCTCGAGGATCGAGAGCGCGGAGGGCGAGGGCCCGGCCGCCGGCGGCGCGGGCGGCGCGAGCGGCGTGGCCCGCCCCCGGTCGGGGCTCGTCAGGGCCCGGACGACCAGCACGATCCCGACGATCACGACCGCCCAGAACAGCAGCATCATGAGCAGCCCCACCCACCAGCCGCCCGTGTATCCCCAACCCCACATCGGCATGTGGCATCACCTCGATCCCATTGTGCCGTCCGGCGGCGGCGGGCGATCCCGGCCGTCCCCTCCGGCCGCCGCGATCCGGTCGCGGACGCCCTCGAGCGCGCCGGGGTCCTCCAGGCTGGAGAGGTCCCCCGGGTCCTGCCCGGCCGCGACGGCGCGGAGCGCGCGCCGGACGATCTTCGCGCTGCGGGTCTTCGGCAGCTCCTCGACGAACACCACCCGCGAGGGCTTGAACGACTTGCCGAGATGCTCGGCGACCACCGCGGCGAGCTCGGCCGCCAGGGCCTCGGTCGCCTCGGCCCCCGGCCGCAGCACGACGAAGCACCACACCGCCTCGCCCTTGACCGCGTCGGGGACGCCGACCGCGGCGCTCTCGGCCACGGCGGGGTGGGCGGCGAGCACGCTCTCGACCTCCGCCGGGCCGAGACGCTTGCCGGCGACGTTCATGGTGTCGTCCGATCGCCCGTGCAGGAACCAGAACCCGTCCTCGTCGACGCTCGCCCAGTCCCCGTGGGTCCACACGCCGGGGAAGCGGCGCCAGTAGGTCTCGAGGTAGCGCTCGGGGTCCCGCCACACCCCGCGGGTCATGCCCGGCCAGGGCTGCGTGCAGACGAGCTCCCCGACCTCCCCGGGGGCGGCCCTGGTCCCGTCGGGGCGCCAGACCTCCACGTCCATGCCGAGTGCCGGGCCGCCGAGCGTGCAGGCCCTGAGCGGGCTGACCGGGGTCGGCGAGAGGAAGCAGGCCCCGACCTCGGTTCCCCCCGACAGGTTGATGATCGGGCAGCGCCCCTCGCCCACCGTGTCGAACAGCCAGCGGTAGGGGTCGGGGTTCCAGGGCTCGCCGGTCGAGGCGAGGATCCGAAGGCTCGAGCGGTCATGCCGGGTGACGTGCTCGTCCCCGGCCGGGATCAGCGCCCGGACCAGGGTCGGCGAGACCCCGAGCGTCGTGATCCGGTGGCGCTCGACCATGTCCCAGAGGCGGTCGGGCCCGGGGTGGTTCGGCGCCCCGTCGTAGAGGAACACCGTCCCCCCGAGGGCCCCGGCCCCGGTGATCTCCCAGGGACCCATGATCCAGCCGAGGTCGGTGACCCAAAAGAGGGTCTCGTCCGGGTGCAGGTCCACCTGGTAGGCGACCTCCTCGGCGACCTTCGCCAGGAACCCGCCGTGGACGTGCACGGCCCCCTTGGGGCGCCCGGTGGTGCCGGAGGTGTAGGCGATGAACAGGGGATGCTCGGCGTCGAGGACCTCGTTCTCGAAGGTCTCGGGCTGGCCCGCCAGCAGGTCCTCGAAGGCCACGTCGCGGCGCTCGTCCCACGGGAGGTCGGTCCGCCCGAGCCGGGGCACCACGACGACCGTTCCCACGGTGGGGGAGAGCGCCACGGCCGCGTCGGCCGTCTCCTTCATGGGGACGACCTTGCCCCGGCGCAGGAACCCATCGGCGGTGATCAGGGCCTTCGCGTCGGCGTCGGCGAGGCGTGCCGCGATCGCCTCGGGCGCGTAGCCGGAGAAGATCGGCAGGTAGATCGCGCCGAGCTTCGCGCAGGCGAGGGTCGCCGCGACGATCTCGGGCACCATCGGCAGGAAGATCCCGACGGGATCGCCCCTGCCGATGCCGAGCGCGCGCAGGCCGTTCGCGAGGCGGTTGGCCATCGAGCGCAGCTCGGCATAGGTGAGCGAGCGCGTGACGCCCTCCTCGCCCTCGAAGCGGACGGCGACCGCTCCCGGCGTCCGTTCCGCCCAGCGGTCCACGCAGGTCCGGGCCAGGTTCAGCCTGCCCCCGACGAACCACCTCGCCCACGCGGGGCCGTCGGAGACGTCGAGCACCCGCTCGTAGGGCTCGTCGAACTCGATGCCGAGGTCCGAGACCACCGCGTCCCAGAACCAGGCGACGTCCTCCACCGAGCGGCGCGCCAGCTCGTCGTAGGTGGCGATCCCGTGGGCTCGCATGAGCCGCGTGACGTTGGCGGCCTCCACGTAATCTTCAGACGGACTCCACAGGACGTCCCGCACGTTTCGACCCTCCGGCTCCGAGGCGGTCTGTAGGCTTGAGCCTAATGTCCGACGACCCCTCCAGGGAACCGTACCTCGGTCGGTTCGTGCACGAGCCGGCTCGCGCCGGTGGCGGCGGCGGCCGGCCGACGCCCCCCCGGCGGCGCGGCCGGATGGCCTTCCTGTTCGTCGCCGCGGTGTTCGGGGTCGCCGTCATGGCGGGGTCCGGCTGGGCGATCCGCCAGATCTACGCCGCCAACGCGTCGGTCCCCCATCTCACGACGTGCCCGACCGGGACGACCGCCGCGCAGGCCAACCAGGAGCACTGCCTGCTCTTGAACGTCGGGAAGAACGGGAAGGCGCAGCCCCAGCCGGCCTGCTTCACGACCGTCTGCAACTACCTGATCCTCGGCAGCGACAGCCGCGGGGGCCTCACGAGCGCGCAGCAGTCCGTGTACGGCAGCGCCTCCACGATCACCGGCCAGCGGTCGGACACGATGATGCTGGTCCACGTCGACATCCCGCGCAACCTGACGACGATCCTCTCGATCCCTCGCGACCTGCGGGTCGAGATCCCCGGCCACGGCATCAACAAGATCACGGCCGCCCTCGACTACGGGCCGAACGAGTCGATCAGGACCGTCGAGGCGCTGACCGGCCTCACGATCAACCACTACATCCAGGTGAACTTCACCGGGTTCATGGGCCTCGTGAACGCGGTCGGGGGCGTGCCGATCTGCGTCAGCCAGCCGATGATCGACACCTACTCGGGCCTGCACCTGCCCCACGCGGGGTGCTACCGGCTGCGCGGCAAGCAGGCCCTCGCGTTCGTCCGTGCGCGCCACATCCCCGGCGACGCCATCCCCGACTTCTCCCGGATCGCGCGCCAGCAGCAGTTCATGCGGGCCGTCATGCAGAAGATCACCTCGCCGCTGGTCTCGATCACGAACTTCCAGGCGATCCTCACGGCCCTGCACCACGGGGTCGCGATCGACGAGGGCATGAACCTCTACGACCTGCAGGACCTGACCCGCCGGCTGGACTCGATCGGGCAGTCCGGCGTCGAGTTCCGCTCGCTGCCGGCGCTGCCGGTCACGATCGGGGGCATCGACTACGTGGAGATGCAGCAGCCGGAGGCGAGCCGGATCTTCTGGTGCCTGCAGCACAACAAGCCGCTCGGCAAGCTCGGCCTCGTCATGTACGGGACGCCGCCGTCCCCCGCCACGATCAGCGTGCAGGTCTACGACGCCGGCAACGCGACCGAGGCGCAGAAGGTGGCGCGCTATCTCGGCAAGGCGGGGTTTCAGGTGATCGGCGTCAAGCAGGCTCCGGCCGGCCTCGCGACCTCCGAGATCCTCTACGGGGCGCCGGCCGTCGACGAGATGAAGGTGCTCTCCGCCTACCTGCCGCGGATCCTCGTCAAGGAGTCCAAGCAGCCGCCTGCCGGCGCCGACATCACCGTGGTGGTCGGGTCCGGCTTCCAGATCCTGCTGTAGGCCGCGGCCGGCGCTCGCCCTGTCGGCGGGTTCGGGCCCGCCGCTAGAATCGGTCGCCGTGACCCCCACGATCGATGTCGACCACGTCGCCCGCCTCGCCCGCCTCGTGCTCACCGACGAGGAGCGGGAGCGCTTCGGGCGCCAGCTCGCGCTGATCCTCGAGCACGCCGACCGGGTGCGCGAGGTGGCGGCCGCCGACGTGCCGCCCACCTCTCACCCGATCCCGCGGGCGAACGTGCTGCGGGCCGACGAGCCGGGGCCATCGCTCTCGCACGAGGACGCCCTGGCGAACGCGCCCGAGGCCGAGGCCGGCATGTTCCGCGTCCCGCCGATCACCGAGCGGGAGGAGGAGGGGTGACGGCGCTCTGCGATCGCACCGGGCACGACCTGGCTGCCGCCCTCCGGGCCGGCGAGGTCTCGGCCGCCGAGATCCTCGCCGCGACCACGGCCCGGATCGAGGCGGTCGACGCCCGCGTGGGCGCGTTCCTCACCCGGACCGGCGACCTCGCTGCCCGGCAGGCCGCGACAGTCGACGCCCGGCTCGCCGCCGGCGAGGCCGCGGCGCTGCCGGCGGTGGCCGGGATCCCGCTCGCGCTGAAGGACGTGCTGACCACCCGCGGCGTCCGCACGACCGCCGGATCGCGCATCCTCGAGCCCTACGTGCCGCCCTACGACTGCACGGCCTGGGAGCGATTGGCCGCGGCCGGGTCGGTGCTGGTCGGCAAGACCAACTGCGACGAGTTCGCGATGGGCAGCTCGAACGAGAACTCCGCGTACGCGCCCGTGCGCAACCCGTGGAACCTCGACACGGTGCCCGGCGGCTCCTCGGGCGGCTCGGCCGCCGCGGTGGCCGCCGGCGAGGCCGTGTGGGCCCTCGGCACCGACACCGGCGGGTCGGTTCGCCAGCCGGCGGCCCTGTGCGGGGTCGTGGGGCTGAAGCCGACCTACGGCCTGGTGTCGCGCTACGGCCTGATCGCGTTCGCCTCGTCGCTGGACCACGTCGGGACGTTCACCCGCGACGTCCGCGACGCCGCGACGCTGCTGTCGGCGATCGCGGGACACGACCCGCGCGACGCGACCAGCCTGCCGGAGCCGGCCGGCGACTACGTGCGGGGCCTCGAGGACGGAGTCCGGGGGCTGCGGGTCGGAGTGGTCGAGGAGTGGCTCTCGATGGAGGGGATCCAGCCCGGCGTGCGCGACGCCGTCTCGGCCGCGCTCGACCGGCTCGAGGGCCTCGGCGCCTCGGTCGTGCCGGTCCGGCTTCCGCACGCCGACTACGCGCTGTCGGCCTACTACCTGATCGCCCCCGCCGAGTGCTCGTCGAACCTCGCCCGCTACGACGGCGTGCGCTACGGGGCCCGGGCCGCGGGGGCGGCCGACGTCGTCGAGATGAACGCCCGGACCCGGGGAGCCGGGTTCGGCGACGAGGTCAAGCGCCGGATCATGCTCGGCACCTACGCGCTGTCGGCCGGCTACTACGACGCCTATTACGGGCAGGCGCAGAAGGTGCGGACGCTCGTCATCCGGGACTTCGAGGCCGCCTTCGGGCAGGTCGACGTGATCGCCTCGCCGACGTCCCCGACCACGGCCTTTCGCCTCGGGGAGCGGACCGGCGACCCGCTCGCGATGTACCTGTCCGACATCTTCACGATCCCGGCCAATCTGGCCGGGGTGCCCGGGATCAGCATCCCCTGCGGGCTGGCGGACGGCCTGCCGGTCGGGTTCCAGCTGATGGGGCGGCTGCGGGACGAGGCCACGGTGCTGCGGGCGGCCCGGGCGCTCGAGGACGCGATCGGGTTCGCCGCGCGCCCGCCGCTCGTCGCCGGCCTGCCGGCGTGACGGGCGAGCACCCGCTCGCGCGGATCCTCCGCGGCGCGGCGCTCGGGGCGCCCCCGCCGCCCGACGGGGGGATCGAGATCCTCCCCCCGCTCGACGGGCCGGTCGACGCCGTCTGCGCGTTCACCGCCCACAACGTGGTCGCGGCGGCGGTGCCGGGGGACGAGATCCGGGCCCACCTCGACCCGGAGGACCTCGGCTCGCCCATGTCGGCGGGCTTCCTGGCGTGGCTCGCCGCCCGGCTCGGCACCGTGCCCGGGGTGGTCGACGCCGTCCTCGTGGCGCCCGCCGAACCGGCCGTCCCGCAGGCGGCGGTGGCCCGCCGGGACGATCTGTGGGAGCACCCCCGGGTGGCGCGGTCCCTGCGGTACCGCAACGACCTGCGCGTGTATGCCGATCCCGCGGGCGATGGGGTCCTCATGGTCGGACGCGGCCTGGCCGGGCGGTGGGAGATGTCCTTCGAGGTCGACCCCGGCGCGCGGGGCCGCGGCCTGGGGCGCTCGCTGGTGGCGGCCGCGCGGTCGCTGATCCCGGCGGGCGAGCCGCTGTTCGCCCAGTGCTCCCCGGGGAACGCGGCGTCCCTGCGGGCGATCCTCGCCGCCGGCTACCGCCCCATCGGCGCCGAGTGTCTGTTCCTCCGCTCGCCCCGGTGGGGCCCGGACGCCGGGCGCCGGGAACCCGCTATCGTTCGTGGCGATGGGTGACGCCGCGACGACCGCCGGGCCTGTGGCCGGCACCGACACGGCCTACGAGACCGTGATCGGCCTCGAGTGCCACGTCGAGCTCTCGACCCGGACGAAGATGTTCTGCGGGTGCCGCAACGAGTTCGGGGCGCCGCCGAACACGAACGTCTGCCCCGTGTGCCTCGGCCATCCCGGAACGCTCCCGGTGCCGAACGAGCGCGCCATCGAGTCGATCGTGCGGATCGGGCTCGCCTTCGATTGCGAGATCGCGCCGCACAGCCTGTTCCATCGCAAGAACTACTTCTATCCGGACATGCCGAAGAACTTCCAGATCTCCCAGTACGACCTGCCGATCTGCGTCGGTGGGCACCTGGACGTCGAGGTCGACGGCGAGGGACGCCGCATCGGGATCACCCGCGTGCACATGGAGGAGGACACCGGCAAGACCACGCACGCGGGCGCCACCGGGCGGATCGCCGGCGCGGACTACGCGCTGGAGGACTACAACCGGGCCGGCGTGCC
This sequence comes from Actinomycetes bacterium, assembly GCA_021784765.1. Classification (GTDB taxonomy): domain Bacteria; phylum Actinomycetota; class UBA4738; order UBA4738; family UBA4738; genus JAJYHN01. The sequence goes on along the minus strand of JAJYHN010000093.1, from coordinate 8,285 downwards.
CCTGGTCGAGATCGTCAGCGAGCCCGACCTGCGAAGCCCCGCCGAGGCGCGCGCCTACCTCACCGAGCTGCGGGCGACGCTGCTCGCGCTCGGCGTGTCCGACGTCCGCATGGAGGAGGGGTCGCTCCGCTGCGACGCGAACATCAGCGTGCGCCCCGTGGGCCACCCCGAGTTCGGCACCAAGGTCGAGATCAAGAACATGAACTCGATCCGCTCGGTCGAGCGCGCGCTCCGCCACGAGCAGGAGCGGCAGGTCGGCGTGCTCGCCGGGGGCGGCCGGGTCGTGCAGGAGACCCGCCATTTCGACGAGACCACCGGCACGACGACGTCGATGCGCTCGAAGGAGGAGGCGTTCGACTACCGCTACTTCCCCGAGCCCGACCTCTCGCCGCTCGAGCCCGACCCCGCCTGGGTCGAGCGCCTGCGCGCCGAGCTGCCCGAGCTCCCGGCCGCGCGGCGACGCCGCTTCGAGCAGCGGTACGCCGTCCCGCCGGCGCAGGCGGCGACGCTCGCGGCCGACCACGCGTGGGCCGCGTTCTTCGAGGAGGCGGCGGCCGGCGCCGACCCGAGACTGGTCGCCAACTGGATGACCGGGGACCTCGCCGGCCTGCTGAACGAGGCGGGGATCGAGCTCGCCGGCGCGAAGGTCGGGCCCAGGCACCTCACGGCGCTGGCGCGCCTGCTGGCCGACGGCACGATCTCCTCGGCCGGGGCGAAGGCTGCGCTCGCCGAGGCGTTCGCCACCGGCGAGGCGATCGAGGCGGTCGTCCGGGCGAGGGGGCTCGCGCAGGTGAGCGACGAGGGCGCCCTCACCGCCGTCGTCGACGAGGTCATCGCCGAGAACCCGGGCCCCGTGGAGCAGTTCCGCGGCGGCAAGGAGGGGGCGCTGAACGCGCTCATCGGCCCGGTCATGAAGAAGACGGGCGGCTCCGCCAACCCGCAGGTCGTCCGCGACCTGCTTCGCGCGCGCCTGTCCCGGTAGGGGCCCGTCCCCCGGGTCCCGCCCGGTCCCCGCCGCCGGCGCCTCGTGCCGCGAAGGCCGTTTCTGCCGCGGCTGCTCTCACCATCGTGGCCCGAGGGGCCCCGGCGGGATACAATGATGTCTCCAGCGACGATGGGCTGGCCGGCTGACTGTGGGGTGGGGGCCGGACAGCCGTGCTCGCGTCCGGCCGGAACCGCCAATGGAGCTGCGGCTCGTGTGGGCCGCGGGGCTTCCTCGCGTGCCCCCCCGCCGCCAGGGCGCACCATCGCGCATCCGCGCACATTCGTCCCTTCGGCGGCCGTTCGGCCCCGGGCCGGACGCCCGCCCCGGAATCATGTCGGAGGGATCGGACATGGCCATAAAGACCCAGAGTGACTTCGAGTCCGTCGACCATGGACTCCGAAAGACGCTGACGCTGCAACAGCTGTTCTTCCTCTCCATGGGCGGGATCATCGGCTCGGGCTGGCTGTTCGCCGTGCTGGCGGCAAACGCGATCGCCGGACCGGCCGTCCTGCTCTCGTGGCTGATCGGCGGCGTCCTCGTATTGCTGATCGCCCTCACGTACGCCGAGCTCGCCGGGATGCTGCCGCGCAGCGGGGCGATCGTCCGCTACCCGCATCTCACGCACGGCGGCTATACCGGGTTCCTGTTGGGCTGGGCCTACCTGCTCTCGGCGGTGACCGTCCCGGCCATCGAGGCCGAGGCCGTGATCACGTACGCGACCAAGTACATCTCCGGCCTGACGAAGGTATCGAGCGGGGTCACGGTGCTGACCGGGAAGGGCATCGGGCTGGCCCTGGTCCTGATGGTGCTGTTCTTCTTCGTGAACTACTTCGGGATCCGGCTGCTCGGTGCCTGGAACCAGGTCTTCACGTGGTGGAAGTTCATCATCCCGACCCTGACGTTCATCCTGCTGTTCACCGCGTTCCACGGCTCGAACTTCAGCTCGTACGGCGGGTTCGCGCCGATGGGGTTCAAGCCCGTGTTCCTTGCGATCGCCACGTCGGGGATCGTGTTCGCGTTCCTCGGCTTCCGCCAGGCCCTCGACCACGGCGGCGAGGCCCGCAATCCGCAACGCGACGTGCCGATGGCCACGCTGCTGTCGGTCGGGGCGGCCGTGGTGCTGTACGTCCTGCTGCAGCTCGCGTTCACCGGCGCCCTGAACTGGCACTCGGCCGGGGTCAAGGCCGGTGACTGGGCCGGCCTGTCGAGCGGGGCGTGGGCGAGCGCGCCCTTCTACGACGCGATGAAGGCGACGGGGATCGGGCTGCTCGGCGCGTTCGCCAGCGTGCTGCTGATCGACTCGTTCATCTCCCCGTCGGGGACCGGCTGGGTCTACATGGGGACCTCCGCGAGGACGCTGTACGGGATGTCGGTCCACGGGTACCTGCCGAAGTCCGTGCAGTCGCTCCATGACCGGCACCGCATCCCGTGGGTCGCGCTCATCGCCTCGCTGGTCGTCGGGTGCCTGTTCCTGGCGCCGTTCCCGAGCTGGTACAAGCTGGTCGGATTCATCTCGTCGGCCACGGTCCTCACCTACGTCATGGGCGGGATCGGCCTGCAGGTGCTGCGGCGGACCGCGCCCGGCGTCCACCGGCCGTTTCGCCTGCAGCGAGCGGGGGTGCTGGCGCCGATCAGCTTCCTCGCCGCCTCGATGATCGTGTACTGGTCGGGGTTCTCGACGCTCGTCTACGTGGTGGCGGCGGTGTTCGTCGGCCTGCCGCTGTACACGGTCTTCTACGCGCCGCGCCGCGGCTGGATGAACGCCACGGCCGGGTGGGTCCTCGGGATCGTGTTCCTAGTCGCGTGGATCGTCACGCAGTACGAGGGAGAGATGGGGCACCACGCGTCCTGGGGCTTCCCGCTGTACTTCGGGCTGGTGCTCGCCGAGGTCGTGCTGTTCACGGCCATCGCCTGGGCGCTCAGCGGGCCGGACGGGAAGCGGTCGGTGGTCTCGGGGCTGTGGTTCCTGTTCCTCGTGATGGGGCTCTTCCTGCTCTCCTACTACGGGGGCTACGGCCCGCTGACGAAGCCGCCGCTGGCGTTTCCCGTCGACAACCTGGTCGCGCTCGTCATCGGGCTCGTCTCGTTCTACTGGGGCGTGGCGAGCGGGTTCCGGACCGAGGAGATCCAGGCGATCACCGAGGGGGAGGCCGCGGCGGCGCCGCCCGCGGAGGTCTGAGGGGTTCCTGCGTCGCGGGGGCGGGTGCCCGGCCGCCTCGCCCCCCCGCCCCGCGAAGCGCCCCCACCGTAGACTGGGCGGCGGAACCGGTGAGGAGCGACCGTGACCCCGATCGTCAGCCACGTCACCTGAGACCTGGATCTGCAGCGGAAGATCGAGCTCGCGCGACGAGATTCCGCGGCCAGGTCGGTCGGCCTGGCGAACGGCAGCATCCGGCGGATCCGCCTGCCCTTCGGGCGCCGGCGCCCGAAGGTCGCCGTCGACGCGCACGATCTCCGGCCGCAAGCGGAGGACGTCTGGCGAACCCTGCGGCTCTGAGCTTGGCCGGCGGCGATGCGGGGAGGCTGGACGCCGCTCGCTCCACGACGCCGTAACCGTCCCGACACGCAAGGCTGGTACCCTGGCCGGACCCGCAGCGAGCGGCCGGCCGCACTGCCGGCCGGGGTGAGGCGCGCCCCCGAGCAGCGCCGCGCGAACGCAGCGAAGGTTGGTGAACGCCGTGGACAAGCCCGAGATCATCATGGCGCCCGGTCCCACGCCGGTGCCGCCGCAGGTCCTGCTGGCGCAGGGAGGACCGCTCGTCTACCATCGCGGCCCGGGCTACGGCCGCCTGCTCCGCGAGGTCTCCGAGAGCCTGCAGGAGATCATGCACACGCGCTCGGACGTGCTGGTGCTGACCGCGTCGGGGACCGGCGGCCTCGAGTCGGCCGTCGCGAACCTCTGCTCGCCGGGCGACCGGGTCGTGGTGCCGGTGGCCGGCTACTTCGGCGAGCGCTTCGCGAAGATCGCGACCGCCTACGGGCTGGACGTCCGGCGCGTCGACTACGAGTGGGGCCGGGCCGTCCGGCCCGAGGACGTCGCGGCGGCGCTCGCCGAGGCGCCGACGAAGGCCGTGTTCATGCAGCAGTCCGAGACCTCGACCGGCGTGATCCACGACGTCGAGGCCGTCGGCAGCGTCGTGCGGGAGGCGGGTGCCCTGTTCGCCGTCGACGTGGTCTCGAGCCTCGGGGCCGTGCCCTACGACGGCGACGCCTGGGGCGTCGACGTCGCGATCGGCGGCTCGCAGAAGGCCTTCTCGGCGACGCCGGGCGTCGCGTTCGTCTCGGTCTCGTCGGCGGCGTGGGAGGCCGCGGCGTCGAGCACCAGCCCCCGCTTCTACTTCGACTGGCGGCTCTACAAGGACGCCTTCGACCGGAAGAACCCCGAGAACCCGTTCACGCCGGCCATCTCGCTGATGCAGGGGCTGCGCGAGGCGCTCGCGCTGTACTTCGAGGAGGGGGCCGAGGCGGTGCTCACCCGCCACCGGCTCCTGTCGGAGGGGACGAAGGCCGGCGCGCGCGCGATGGGGCTCGAGCTGTTCGGCGAGCACCCCGAGCGCGCGTGGGCCGTCACCGCGGTCCGGGCGCCGGAGGGCATCGACGGCGACGAGATCGTGGCGAAGGTCCGCCGCGACCACCACGTGATCCTGGCGCCGGGGCAGGGTCCGCTGAAGGGGAAGATCTTCCGCATCGGCCACCTCGGCTACTACGACCGGCTGGACATCGTCCGCTGCATGGCGGCCCTGGAGTCGACGTTGGTGGAGCTCGGCCACCCGGTCGAGCCCGGTGCCGGGGTCGTCGCCGCCCAGGCGGTGTTCACCGGCCGGTAGGGGGCCGCGGCCGGACGGCCGCCCGAGGGAGCGTCGCGGAGAACGGCATGGGGGTCCTCGTCACGGAGCAGCGGGTGCTGGTCACCGAGTCGCTGTCGGAGTCCGGGCTCGCGCTGCTGCGCGAGGACTTCGACGTCGAGGTCCGGAGGGACCTCGCGGCCGGGGGGCTCGCCGAGGCGATCGCCCCGTACGCCGCGCTGATCGTGCGGTCCCAGACCAAGGTCACCGCCGAGGTGGTCGAGCGGGCCGCGAGCCTGAAGGTCGTCGGCCGTGCCGGGATCGGCCTGGACAACGTCGACGTGGAGGCCTGCACGCGGCGCGGCGTGATGGTGGTGAACGCGCCGCAGTCGAACATCGTGTCGGCGGCCGAGCACACGATGGCCCTGATGCTGGCCCAAGCCCGCAACCTGCCCCAGGCGCACGCCGCGCTGAAGGCCGGGCGCTGGGAGCGATCCAAGTTCCAGGGCATGGAGCTCTCCGGCAAGACCCTCGGGGTGATCGGGCTCGGACGCGTCGGGGCGATGGTGGCCCAGCGGGCGGCGGCGCTCGGCATGCGGGTGATCGGCTACGACCCGTACGTCTCTCGTGAGCGGGCCGCGCAGCTCGGCGTCGCGCTCGAGCCGAACCTCGACGCGCTGCTCGTGCAGGCAGACGTCGTCACGATCCACCTCCCGCGCACGCCGGAGACCGAGGGGCTGCTCGGCGAGGCGCAGCTCGCGATGATGAAGCAGGGCGCGCGGCTCGTGAACACTGCCCGCGGGGGCATCGTGGACGAGGCCGCCCTGGCGCGCGCGGTCGCCTCCGGACATCTCGGCGGCGCCGCCCTCGACGTGTTCGCCGAGGAGCCGCCGACGTCGAGCCCGCTGCTCGAGCTCGACAACGTGGTGGTCACGCCCCACCTCGGCGCCTCGACGAAGGAGGCGCAGGACCGGGCGAGCCTCACCATCGCGCAGATGGTTCGCCTGGCGCTACGAGGCGAGTTCGTCCCGTACGCCGTGAACGTCTCGGCCGGACCCGAGGTGGCCGACCAGCTTCGCCCGTTCGTCGGCCTGGCCGAGCGGCTCGGCGCCATCGTCACCGGGCTCGCGGCGATGCCCGTGCGGGGCCTGGAGATCGAGTACCAGGGCCAGATCGCCGAGCACGAGACCAAGGCCTGCACGCTGGCGGCCTTGAAGGGCGGGCTGCAGGCCGTCGTCCACGAGCCGGTGACGTTCGTGAACGCCCCCGTGATCGCGCGGGAGCGGGGCGTGCGAGTCTCGGAGACCCGGACGCCCGACGCGCGGGACTACGTGAACCTGGTGCGGCTCACGGCCGACACCGAGGCCGGGCCGGTGACGGTCGCCGGAACCATGGTGGGCTCGCGCGACGGCGAGCGGCTGGTCCGCGTCGACGACTACGACCTGGACGTGGCGCCGTCGGGCCACATGGCGTTCTTCGTCTACGAGGACCGCCCGGGCATCATCGGGAAGGTCGGCACGATCCTCGGAGACGCCGGCATCAACATCGGAAGCATGGACGTCGCCCGCCGCGAGGCCGGCGGCGCGGCGCTGATGGTGCTGACCCTCGACAGCCCGATCCCGTCGGAGGTCCTGGCGAGGATCGGGGTCGAGATCGAGGTCGAGCGCTCCCGCGCGATCGACCTGCCCGGCTGAGGAGAGGCTCCCGGCGCGGTCGGACCGGCCCCCGTGCCGGCCGGTATCCTTGCTCCGCACGGTTGGCCGCCGAAGGAGGCACGCGATGCCGGTGACCGAGGTCGACAAGATCTGGATGGACGGACAGCTCGTGGACTGGAAGGACGCGAAGGTCCACGTGCTGACGCACGCGCTGCACTACGGCAGCGGCGTCTTCGAGGGCATTCGCGCCTACGAGACCACGCAGGGTCCGGCGGTGTTCCGCCTCTCCGACCACCTCCGGCGCCTCGCGCGCTCGGCGCACATCTACCACATGGAGATCCCGTTCTCGCAGGGCGAGCTGCACGGGGCCGTGCGAGACACGATCCGCGCGAACGGCCTCGCCTCCTGCTACATCCGGCCGCTCGTGTTCCGCGGCTACGGCGAGATGGGCCTGAACCCCCTCGTCGCTCCCGTCAGCGTGTCGATCGCGGTCTGGAAGTGGGGCGCCTACCTCGGCGAGGACGCGCTGGACGCAGGCGTCCGCGTCAAGGTCAGCAGCTGGAAGCGCAACGACAACAACAGCCTGCCGCCCGCGGCGAAGGGGACCGGCCAGTACATCAACTCGAGCCTGGCGAAGATGGAGGCCGTGAAGGCCGGCTACGACGAGGCCGTCATGCTGAACGTCCACGGGTACGTGACCGACGGGTCCGGCGAGAACGTGTTCGTCGTCCGGGACGGTGCCCTCGCGACCCCGCCGCTCGCCGATGGATGCCTCGAGGGGATCACCCGGGACTCGGTGATGACGATCGCCCGCGACCTCGGCTACGACGTGCTCGAGCGGAGCCTCACCCGCACCGACCTGTACGAGGCCGACGAGGCGTTCTTCACGGGGACGGCGGCTGAGCTGACGCCGATCCGGGAGGTCGACGATCGGGTGGTCGGGTCCGGCCAGCGTGGCGGCGTGACCAAGGAGATCCAGCAGATGTTCTTCGCCGCCGCGCGCGGTGAGCTCGAGCGCTACCGCGCCTGGAACGAACCGGTCGGGTAGCCGGGTGCGTCTGGTCAGGTTCCGTCGCGACGACCGCATCGCCACCGGGGTCCTCGAGGACGACCACGTCCATCCCCTTCGGGGGACGTTCTTCGAGAACCCGGTGCCGACCGGGGAGAGGCTCTCTCTGGCCGAGGTTCGCCTGCTGGCGCCGACGATCCCCTCGAAGGTCGTCTGCGTCGGTCGCAACTACCAGGAGCACGCCGAGGAGCTCGGGAACGAGGTGCCGGAGGAGCCCCTGATCTTTCTGAAGCCCTCGACCGCGGTGACCGGGCCCGGCGACCCGATCCCGCTCCCGACGCTCTCGCACCAGGTCGAGCACGAGGGCGAGCTCGCGGTGGTCATCGGGCGCCTTGCCCGTCACGTCCCCGCCGAGGAGGCCGGGCGGTTCATCCTCGGGTACACGTGCGGCAACGACGTGACCGCCCGGGACCTGCAGCGCGCTGACGGGCAGTGGACGCGGGCGAAGGGCTTCGACGGGTTCTGCCCGCTCGGCCCGTGGATCGAGACCGCCCTCGACCCGACCGACGTCGGCGTCGAGTGCCGCGTGAACGGCGAGCGGCGGCAGTACGGGAGGACCTCCGAGCTGGCGTTCGGCGTCGGGACGATCGTCGAGTACGTCACGCGGGTGATGACGCTCCTGCCAGGCGACGTGCTCATGACCGGGACGCCGGCGGGTGTCGGGCCGCTCTCGCCTGGGGACGTCGTCGAGGTGGAGGTGGAGGGCCTCGGGGTGCTCTCGAACGAGGTGGTGCCCGGTGACTGACGAGACCGTCCCGGCGCTCGTCGCCGACGGCACGCGGTCGCCGGCG
>JAJYHN010000112.1 GCA_021784765.1 Actinomycetes bacterium | reverse complement strand
CGGCGGCCGCGGCGCCGGCCCCGTGGGAGGCGGCAGGCGCGGCCGGCGCTCGCCGCAGGTGGTCGCCCCACAGCGCGACCGGGACGCGCCGCCCGTCCACCTCGACGATCATGCGCATCGGCGCGCGCGATGGCGCCGGGGCGACCTGCGTCGCCGCCGCCCCGTCGGGCAGCTGAAAGCGCCCGTCCTCCAGCGCGCGCTCGACCCACTTGGTCGTGTGCGTGGCCTCGATGAACTCGTCGGTCTGCAGGACCCACTTGTGGAATGGCACGGTGGTGGCGATGCCGTCGAGCTCGAGCTCGTCGAGCGCGCGGAGCATCCGCCGCCGCGCCAGCTCGCGGGTCTCGGCCCAGACGATCAGCTTCGCGAACAGCGAGTCGTAGGCGCCGGCGACGGCGCGCCCCTCGGTGAGCCCGGAGTCCAGCCGGACGAACGGTCCGCCGGGACGGCGGTGGCGGGTGACGAGGCCGGGGGAGGGCAGGAAGTCGCGATAGGGGTCCTCGGCGTTCAGGCGGCACTCGATGGCGTGGCCGCGGAGCTCTGGCTCGACGTGGACCTCCTCGCCGAGCGCCACCATGATCTGCAGCCGCACGAGGTCGAGGCCGGTCACCATCTCGGTCACCGGGTGCTCGACCTGCAGCCGGGCGTTGACCTCCATGAAGTAGAAGGCGTCGCGCTCGGCCTCGACCAGGAACTCGACGGTGCCGGCGTTCACGTAGCCGGCGCGGCGGGCGATGCCGATCGCGGCCTCGCGGATCCGCGCCCGCAGGCCGGGGCCGACGACCGGCGAGGGGCTCTCCTCGACGAGCTTCTGGTGGCGCCGCTGCAGCGAGCAGTCGCGCTCGCCGAGGAACGAGACGTTGCCGTGCGTGTCGGCGAGGATCTGCGCCTCGACGTGGTGCGCCCGCTCGATGTAGCGCTCGAGGTAGACCTCGGGGCGCCCGAAGTAGGCCTTGGCCTCCCGGGCCGAGCGCTCGAGCGCCTCGGCGAGGTCCTCCTCGCGCTCGACGAGGTGCATGCCCTTGCCGCCGCCGCCGAACGCGGCTTTCACGAGCAGCGGGAACCCGACCTCGCCGGCGACGGCCATGGCCTCCTCGGTGGAGACCGGGCCCTCGGTGCCGGGGACGATCGGGGCGCCGACCTCCTTCGCCGCGCGGCGGGCCTCGGCCTTGTCGCCGAGCATCGCCATCGCCGAGGGCGGAGGGCCGATGAACGTGAGCCCGGCGTCGCCGACGGCCTGGGCGAAGTCGGCGTTCTCCGAGAGGAACCCGTAGCCGGGGTGGACCATCGTGGCGCCCGACTTGCGGGCGGCCTCGAGGAGCCGGGGGACGTTCAGGTAGGACTCGGAGGGCTGGGCCGGGCCGAGGTGGTAGGCCTCGTCGGCCTCCTCGACGTGCAGCGCGTCGCGGTCGACGTCCGAGTAGACGGCGACCGTCGGGATCCCGAGCTCGCGGCAGGTCCGCATGACGCGCACGGCGATCTCGCCGCGGTTCGCCACCAGGATCTTGGGCGTGGGCCCTGGGATAATCACGTCCGCGCTCCTCGACGGGGGTCTTGTTGCAGAGCGAGCATATCGTCACCGAGGCGGTGCGAACGGCCGGGATCCGGGTCCCTCCGAGGTTCCTCCCATCGACCGGCTCGACCAACGCCGACCTGCTGCGCGCGGCCGCCGAGGGCGCGCCGGCGTGGACCGTCGAGGTGGCCGGGCACCAGGAGGCCGGCCGGGGGCGGCTGGGCCGGCCCTGGGTGGACCGGGCGGGAACCTCGCTGCTGGTCTCGGTGCTGCTGCGCCCGCCGATCCCGCCGGCCGAGGCGCCGCTCGTCGGGCTCGCGGCCGCGGCGGCCATGGCGGCCGCGCTGGAGGAGGCCGCGGGCGTGGGGGCCACGTGCAAGTGGCCGAACGACGTGCTGGCCGGCGGGCGCAAGCTCTGCGGCGTGCTGCCGGAGGCCGTGGTCGAGGGCGACCGGCTCGCCTGCGTGGTCGTCGGGGCCGGGCTGAACCTCACCCAGGCCGAGGAGGAGTTCCCGCAGGAGCTGCGGGGCCGGGCGACGAGCGTGGCGGCGGCCGGAGGGCGGCCGGAGCCGGGGGCGGTGCTCGAGTCCTATCTCTGGCGCCTGCGTGAGATCGTCGAGGACGGCCCCCGCGGCTTCCCCAGCCGCGTGCTGGAGGACTACCGGCCCCGGTGCGAGACGATCGGTCGCACGGTGCGCGCCGAGACGCCCGGGGGGCCCATGGAGGGCTTCGCGATCGGGATCGGGCCGTTCGGCGAGCTGCTGATCGAGGCCGGTGGGCGGGTCGCGCCCGTGACCTTCGGCGAGGTGGAACACCTCCGGTAGGGGATGCGGGCGGGGCCGCCGGCCCGCGGCGCCGCCGCGCTGCCGGCGGCGGTTGTCGCGCGGTCGCGCCGGGGGTACCGTCCGGCCATGAGCTTCCCCGAGCGGCTGCTGGTGCCCGGCGAGGAGGTCGCGCTCGACCTCCGCGAGCACTGGATCGCGCTGGTGGTCCCCGCGTTCCTTACGATCGGGATCGCCGTCGTCGCCGGCCTGATCCTGGCCTTCGCCCCGGGTTCGTGGCCATCGTGGTTCCGCTGGGCGGTGCTGTTGCTGGCGCTCGTCGCGCTCTGGGCCTGGCCGCTCCAGGGGTTCGTGCGGTGGGGCAGCTCGCACTTCGTGGTGACCAGCCACCGGGTGATCCACCGATCGGGCCTGCTCGCGCGCCACGCGATGGAGATCCCGCTCGAGCGGATCAGCGACGTTCACTTCTCGCAGGGGATCCTCCAGCGGATGATCGGCGCCGGGACGCTCACGATCGAATCGGCGGGGGAGTTCGGCCAGCAGCAGTTCGAGAACGTGCGCGACCCCGAGGACGTCCAGCGGGTGATCTACGAGGAGGCGCAGGCGAGCACCCGCACGGTCACCGTCCCGACGATCCCCCGGCCGGGCGGGGGGAGTCCGGTCGTGTCGGTCGCCGACGAGCTGGAGAAGCTCGACCGGCTGCGGCGCCAGGGGGTCCTCACCGACGAGGAGTTCGCGGCCCAGAAGGCCAGGCTGCTCGGCTCGCCGTGAGGGGGCGGGCGACCCCGGCGCTAGACTCCGGGCGATGAGCGACGCGCCGCGGCCGATCCGGGTCCGCCTGGACCACGTCACGTACTGGACGGCCGACATGGACCGGGCCGTTGCCTTCTACCGCGATGTGCTGGGCCTGCGCGTCGCCCGGCGCGATGGGGACGCCTGGGTCGAGCTCGACGCGGACGGCGGCCGGCTCGCGCTCCACGGCGCCGCCGACGGGCGCGCGGCCGGCGGTGGCGCCGCCGCCTCGTTCGAGGTCGGGGACCTCGACGCCGCGAGGGCCGCGCTGGCGGCCCACGGGGTGGCCGTCGGGCACGAGGGGGAGGCGCCCGGGTACGCCCGGTTCGTGTCGTTCGCCGACCCGGACGGGAACACCGTGCAGCTCATCGAGTACGCGCGCCCCCGAGCCTGAGCGGCGGCGCGCGCCCGGATATACTCCGCGCCGTGGACTTCGACCTGACCGAGGAACAGGAGTCCTTCCGGCGCACCGTCCGCGAGTTCGCGGAGGAGGTGGTGCGCCCGCGGGCCGTGGAGTTCGACCGGACGGGGGAGTTTCCGCTGGACATCGTCCGGCGGATGGGCGAGCTCGGGCTGTTCGGCATCCCGTTCCCCGAGGAATGGGATGGGCAGGGGGCCGACCTCACCACGCTCTGCCTGGCGATCGAGGAGCTCGGGCGCGTCGACTCGTCGGTCGCGATCACCCTGGAGGCCGGGGTCGGCCTCGGCGCGATGCCGATCTTCCTGTTCGGGACGCAGGAGCAGAAGCGGCGGTGGCTGCCGCCGCTCTGTCGCGGGGAGGCGCTGGGGGCGTTCGGGCTCACCGAGCCCGGCGGGGGATCGGATGCCGGCGCGACCCGCACGACGGCCCGCCTGGAGGGCGGGGAGTGGGTGATCGACGGCTCGAAGGCGTTCATCACGAACTCCGGGACCGCCATCACCTCCCTCGTGATCGTCACCGCGGTCACCGGCGAGCGGCCGGACGGGAGGAAGGAGATCTCTGCGATCGTGGTCCCGGCGGGAACGCCGGGCCTCACCGTGGGGCCCTCCTACCGGAAGCTCGGCTGGCACGCCTCGGACACCCACGAGCTGACGTTCTCGAACTGCCGCGTCCCGGAGGACCACCTGCTCGGCGAGCGGGGGAAGGGGTTCTCGCAGTTCCTCCGCATCCTGGACGGGGGGCGGGTGGCGATCGCGGCCCTGGCCGTCGGCCTGACCCAGGGGTGCCTCGACGAGTCGGTGAGCTACGCGCGGGAGCGCACGGCGTTCGGCCGGCCGATCGGCGCCTTCCAGGCCCTGCAGTTCAAGCTCGCGGACATGCGCGTCGCCGTCGAGACCGCGCGCCTCGCGACCTACCGCGCGGCGTGGCTTCGCGACCGCGGGCGGCCGTTCACCGCCGAGGCCCTGATCGCGAAGCTCCATGCGAGCGAGGTCGCGGTCGCGGCCGCCCGCGAGGCGGTGCAGGTCCACGGGGGGTCCGGCTACATCGACGACGTCCCGGTGGCGCGCTTCTACCGCGACGCGAAGATCCTGGAGATCGGCGAGGGGACCAGCGAGATCCAGCGGCTGCTGATCGCCCGCGACCTCGGGCTGCCGGACGCGCGTTCCTGAGGGGGCTCGCGGCGAGCGCACGGCCGGCCTCGGGCCGCCCGCAGTAGGCTCTCGGCGTTCGCAGTCCGTTCGCATCGGGGAGGGTCGATGAACGCCGAGGACGTGCAGCGGGTCGGGGTGGTGGGGTGCGGCCTGATGGGGTCGGGCATCGTCGAGGTGTGTGCGAAGGCCGGCTTCGACGTGATCTATGCGGAGGCCGACGCCGAGCGCGTCCGGCACGGCCGCTCGTTGATCGAGCGCTCGCTCGGCACGGCGGTCGAGCGGGGCAAGCTCGACGAGGCGGGGCGCGAGGCCACGCTGTCGCGGATCTTCGGCACGACCGACCTCGGTGAGCTCGGCGGGGCCGACCTGGTGATCGAGGCCGTCGTCGAGCGCATGGACGAGAAGCTCCGGGTGTTCGGCACGCTCGACCGATTGGTGCGCGACGACGTCGTGATGGCCTCCAACACCTCGTCGCTCTCGATCACCGAGATCGGGGCCACGACGGGCCGGCCCGACCGCGTGGTCGGCATGCACTTCTTCAACCCCCCGCCGGTGATGAAGCTGCTGGAGATCGTCCGCGGGGTGACCACCTCGGAGGAGACGGTGGCGTTCGCGCGGGCGATGGGCGAGCGGCTCGGCAAGACGACCGTGCTCGCCAAGGACCGCGCCGGGTTCATCGTGAACATGCTGCTGATCCCGTACCTGAACGGGGCGGTGCG
>JAJYHN010000033.1 GCA_021784765.1 Actinomycetes bacterium | reverse complement strand
CGGCCGTCCCGGCCGTCTCGATAACTGCGATCGGCGTGCCCTGGCGGATCGCGTCGCCCTGCACGGCGAGCAGCTCGGCGACGCGCCCGGCGACCGGCGCGTTCACGTCGATGCTCACCTTCTGGACCTGCACCTCGGCTACGAGGTCGCCCTCGGCGACCGTGGCGCCCGGCTCGACGAACCAGGTGACGAGGACGCCCTCCTCCACCTCGTCCGAGACGGCCGGCATCAGCACGTCGTGTCGCATGCGTCCACCTTCCTTCGCGGGCCGGACGCGAGAGGGGGCGGTGCGCCCCCTCTCGCGCGACGAACGGCTACCGACCGACGAGCTCCCTCGCCGCAGTCGCGATCTTCTCCGCATCGGGCAGGCAGAAGTGCTCGAGCGGCCGGCTGTAGGGGATCGGCACGTCCGGGTAGGCGAGTCGCACCGGCGGGGCGTCGAGGTAGTCGAATGCGCCCTCGATCGCGGTCGTGATCACCTCGCCCGACATCCCGAAGCTCCGGTAGTCCTCGTCGACCACCAGCAGGCGGTGGGTCTTGTGCACGGAGTCCACGATCGCCTGCCGGTCGAGCGGCACCAGCGAGCGCAGGTCGAGCACCTCGGCCTGGATGCCCTCGCCCGCCAGCGTCTCGGCCGCGTCGAGCGCCCGGTGCACCATCAGCGAGACGGTGGCGATCGTGACGTCGCCGCCCTCGCGCTTGACGTCGGCCACGCCGATCGGCACCGTGTACGGCTCCTCGGGGACGTCGTCGGTGGCCCGCGGGTTCGGCGTCATCCAGCCGAGCCCCATGATCCCCTTGTGGAACATGTACAGCACGGGGTTGTCGTCGCGGATGGCGGAGATCATCAGCCCCTTCGCGTCGTACGGGGTCGAGGGCAGCACCACCTTCATCCCCGGCAGGTGCGCGAACAGCCCGTGCAGGGTCTGGGAGTGTTGCGCGCCGTCGCTGTAGCCGCCGCCGATCGCGGTGGTCAGCACCATCGGCACCTTCACGTTCCCCCCGGACTCGTAGTGGATCTTCGCCATGTGGTTGTAGATCTGGTCCATGCACACGCCGAAGAAGTCGACGAACATCAGCTCGGCGATCGGGCGCATCCCGGAGACGGCGGCCCCCACGGCCGCGCCGATGAACGCCGTCTCGGAGATCGGCGTGTCCATGACCCGATCGGGGCCGAACTTCGCGAGCAGGCCCTCGGTCGCCCCGAAGATCCCGCCGTAGACCCCGACGTCCTCGCCCATGACGAAGACGGTCGGGTCGCGCTCCATCTCCTCCGCGATGGCCTCGGAGATGGCCTTCGACGTGGTCAGCAGTCGCTTGGCTGCAACGGCCATCTGGGCTCCCCCCTCACGCGAAGACGTGGTCCAGCGCGCTCTCCGGCGCTGGGTACGGGCTCTGGCGGGCAAACTCGATCGCGGCGTCGACCTCGACCCGCGCCTCCTGCCAGACGCGGTCCCGGCCGGCCTCGTCCAGCGCGCCGGTCTCGACGAGCCGCCCCTCGAACGCCCGGATCGCATCGCGCTCGCGCAGCCGGTCCATCTCCTCCTTCGTCCGGTACAGCTGAGGGTCGCCCTCGAAGTGGCCGAGCAGGCGGTCGGTCTTGATCTCGATCAGCGAGGGTCCGCCGCCCCGCCTCGCCCGAGCCACGGCCTCGCCGGCCGCCTCGTAGACCGCCACCGGGTCGTTGTCGGCGACGAGGACCCCGGGAATGCCGTAGGCGGCGCCGCGGTCGCTGTTGTTCGGGATCGCGGTCGACTTGTCCTTCGGGACGCTGATCGCCCAGGCGTTGTCCTCGCAGACGAACACGACCGGCAGGTTCCACAGCGCCGCCAGGTTCAGCGACTCGTGGAACGCGCCCTGGTTGGCGGCGCCGTCGCCGAAGAACGACACGGCGATGTCGTCGCGGCCGAGCTTCTTGAAGGCAAGGGCATGGCCGACGGCCGTCGGCATGCCCTCTGCGATGATCCCGCTGCAGCCGAAGTTGGTCTCGGTGTCGAACAGGTGCATGTGGCCGCCCTTGCCGTGCCCGAGGCCGGCGTCCTTCCCGAAGATCTCGGCCGCGAGGCGGCTCATGTCCATCCCGTGGGCCAGGGCCACGTGGTGGGGGCGGTGGGTGGCCGTCACCGCGTCGGAGGGGCGAAGGTGGGCGCAGACCCCGGCGGCCGCGGGCTCCTGCCCGGCCGCAAGGTGCATCTCGCCCGGGACCGGGCCGGCCGCGATGTCGAAGGCCGGCGTCTTCCCCTCCTGGTAGACCGAGACCATCGCCTCCTCGAAGATTCGGATCCGCACCATCTGGCGATGCAGGTCGCGCAGCACGTCGTCGCTCGGCATGCGATCAGCTCCTCTCGTCCGTCGGCGGGCGTTCCTCCAGGGGTGGGCAGGCCTCACCTCCTCGGGACCGGGGCGCGGTCGACGAGGTCCCCTCGGACGGCGGCGGCCCGCAGGACCCCGTCGACGTCGAGGACGTGGGGACCCCGTGGGACCGGGCGGACCTCGACCGGCGTCCCCGGCAGCAAGGAGATCTCGCGCTCGCCGTCGAAGGCCACGGTGGCGGCGCCGGGGATCGACCGGACGACCTCGCCCACGGCGAGCGGTCGGCGGGACCGGATCGCGACGCGCTCGAGCTGGCCGGGCCCGAGGGGAGCCAGCACCTCGACGCCGCCCTCGCCGAACACCAGGTGGACGGCGCGACCGGAGGGCACGGCGTCGCCGCGGACGGCGGGCGGTGCCATGCCGGCGACCCCGGCGAGGCCGGAGGCGGCGGGATCCGGGCACGTCACCACCGCCTCGATCAGCAGGGCCGGGTCCCACAGCGCGTGGGTCCCGATCCAGGGGCCCCGGACGAGGGCGACGTCGACGAGCGCCGCCCAGGGCGTCGCGCCGTCGGCATGGACCTCGAGGGACGGTGCCTGCCGCGTGAGCCCGGGGAAGGCGTCCGGCTCGGCGGCGAACAGACCCGCGGCGAGGCCGGCGGCGGTCGGCTCGGCTCGCACGGCGAAGGCGTTGTTGGTGCCCCCAGGCAGCGGCACGAGCAGTCCGCCCGGCCATCCGGCCGCGACGGCCCGGTTGGTCCCGTCGCCGCCGAACGTCACGACGCAGTCGACGCCCTCCTCGGCCATGGCCGATGCCGCGGCGGCCGTGCCAGCCGCGTCGCGTGCCAGCCCCTCGCCGGGCAGGTGGACCGGCGCCACACGCGGCGGGCCGCCGGCGGGGGCCGGGGCGCCGATCGCGGCGAGCAGGTCCAGCGCGCGGGACACGATCGCCGAGGGCTCCGGCATGAACAGCACTCGTTCGACCCTCGCCGCGGCGAGGCCGGCAAGGACGCGCGCCACCGCGTTGATCCGCTCGTGGACGTCGACGGTCCGCGCCAGGGACGTCAGGCGCCGGACGTCCCTGGCGGCCCCGGGGTTGACGACCAAGCCGACCGTCCCCGTCATGGACCCTCCGCGCGGGACCGGGCCGGACGCGCCGCCCGCAGCCCGAGGATAATCCGGGGCGGGCCGCGCGCGCGAATCGCTCCACCGCCACGCGTCTCCCGCCCCGGGGGGACGCATCGGCTCGGGCTCGCGCCCCGTCCTCCGCTGGGGGATACTGCCACCGGTGTTCCTGCGTGAGGACGAGGTCGGTCGGCGCGTCGCCCGACACCTGGAGCCGGGCTGGACGGTGCTCGACTACGGGGCCGGAACCGGGCTGCTGGCCCGCTACCTCACCCGTCGGGTTGGGATCCGGCCGACGCTCGCCGACCTGGTCGACTACCGCAACCGGCTGCCCGATTTCCCGTTCCTCGAGATGGGCGACCCGTTTCACGTCCCGGTCGAGGGCTTCGCGTTCGACGCCGCGCTGCTGCTCTTCGCGCTGCATCACAACCCGTGGGAGGCGCAGCCGAAGGTGCTGGCCGAGGCCTCCCGGCTGTTCACGCGGCGGCTGGTGGTCGTCGAGGACACGCCGTTCGGCATGCTCGACCGCCTCGCCAACACGGCCTGGGACAAGGCCCTGAACCTGCGCCACGGCGTGCCGACACCCTTCACGTTCCGGGGCGTGGGGGAGTGGCTGGAGGCGTTCGCCGACCACGGCCTCCGGGCGGTCCACGTCGAGTCCTACCGGCCGCTGTGGCCGACGCTCGGCACCTACCACCACACGCTGTTCGTGCTGGAGCGCGAGGGCTCCGGGGCCGTGCCGCGCCGGCCCGCGGCGGAATAGCGGCTGCGCCGCCGCTTGTTAGCATCGCCGCCATGCCGGTGGAGCTCCTGGACGACCCGACCGCGTTTCGCGCGCGCGACTGGACCGGTCTCGTTGCCTCCGATCCGAGCGGGACGTTCTTCCACACGCCCGCATACCTGAAGCTCTGGTGGGAGGAGTTCGGCGACGGGCGGCTCGTGGTCGCCCTCGTCCACGACGAGGGCCGGCCGGTCGCGGCCTGCTGCCTCCAGGTCGAGGACGGGCTCCTGACGTTCCTTGGCGGCTTCGACGTGACCGACTACATGGGCCCGGTCGGCCTGCCGGGGGTGGAGGATCGCGCGGCGAAGGAGCTCCTGGCGACCCTCGCCGACGAGGTCGAGTGGGCGCGCGCGGACCTGCGCGGGATCCCCATCGAGTCGCCGTGGTTCGGGGCCCTGGAGGCCGCCGCGGCCGCGCAGGGCCTTTCGGTGGAGCCGGGCGAGGACGGCGTGTGCCCCGTGCTGCCGCTGCCGGCGAGCTACGACGCGTACCTCGCCGGCCTGCCGGCGAAGCTCCGCCACGAGATCCGCCGCAAGGAGCGGCGCCTGCGGGCGGAGTTCGGTGACTACGTCGTGGAGTTCTGCGGGCCCGACCGCCTGCCGGAGTTCTACGACCGGTTCCTCGAGCTGCACCGCCAGAGCCCGGGGCCGAAGGGAAAGTTCATGCACGCCGGGATGGAGATCTTCTTCCGGCGCCTCGGCGAGGCCCTCATCGCGGACCACATCTTCCACCTGGGCTTCATCGAGGTCGAGGGCGTGCGAGCGGCCGGGTTCATCGGCTTCGCGTACAAGGACACGTTCCTCCTGTACAACTCCGCCTTCGACCGCGGCTTCGCGCACTTCAGCCCCGGGATGGTGCTGATCGCCCACATGATCGAGCGGGCGATCGGCGAGCGGCGCCACACCTTCGACCTGCTGAAGGGCGACCTCGACTACAAGTACCGATTCGGCGCCCGGCCCCGCCCGATCGGACGGCTCGTGATCGACCGGTAGGCCGTCCGGCTACGCGGCGCGAACGGTCCCGGCGACGAGCGCCCGGCCGCCCGGCGCCGTGACCGTCACGCGGTCGAACCCCGTGAGGTCCGCGGAGGTGACCAGCCAGGCCGACCCGTTGCCGGCCGCGTCGAAGCGCATGGGCGCGGGCAGCCGGATCGCGCGCCCGCTCGCTGACCGGAGCGTGACGAAGGCCTCCGTGGAGCCCGAGGGGTAGCCGCGGCAGAGGACGAGGACCCAGCTCTCTCCGGACCGGGAGTCGTAGAGGACGGCCGTGCCCGACATCAGCGCCCCGCCCTGCGGCAGGAGGGCCGCGACGCGCACGTCGCGGCCGTCGAGCGCCCCGAGGAGCGCACGGTACGCCGCCGCGTCGGGGCGCGCGGCGGCGAGCGTCCGCTCGGCCGCGGCGAGCTCGCTCCGCCCGGCCGCGCCCCAGGCGA
>JAJYHN010000059.1 GCA_021784765.1 Actinomycetes bacterium | reverse complement strand
CCTGAACCGACTCCCGCCCACCTCGAACTCGAGCACGACGGCCAGCGACGGCTGCCCCTGGCTGATCAGCTGGGACACCTGGTTGCCGACGCGGTCGACGCGCCCGTACAGGGCGTAGGTCATGGCGTCGAGCAGCGAGGACTTCCCCGACCCGGTGGGCCCAGCGATCGCGAACAGGTCGAGGTCCGCGAAGTCCACCACGGCCGTCTCGCGGAAGGCCGTCAGGCCGCGGACCTCGAGCCGCAGCGGCCGCACCTAGCCCGCCCCCTGGACCGACTCGAGCGCCTCGTCGAAGGCGCCCGCCAGCTCGGGAGGCGGCTCGGCCCCGTGGCTCGCGCGGTAATAGGCCTCGAACTGCTCGCGGGGGCGCAGGCTCGCGAGGCCGGCCGGTCGCGCCTCCGGCTCGGTCCTGCGGTAGTCGAGCCGTACGTCGACGGCGCTCGGCAGCGCCTCCCGGACACGGTCGGCCACCCCGGGCGTCGGCCCGTCGACGCGGACGGACACGCGCAGATACGCGTCCCCGAGAGCGCCCGCCCGGGCCACCAGGTCGTCGAGCGTCCCCCCGACGTCGACGAGCCTCCGCCCCGAGGCGAGCGCCACCTCGCGGACCCGCGCCGGGCGCCCCGGCTCCGCGTCGACGACCGTGACCGACTTCCGCTGGTCGACCTCGCCGAAATCGAGCTGCAGGAGCGAGCCAGCGTACCGGGCCGGGGCCGGCGCCCCCCGCACGGCCTGCGGCCGATGCACGTGTCCGAGGGCCACGTACGACGCCTGCGCCGGCAGGCGCGACGGCGCGACCGCGTAGGTCATGCCGATCGTCAGCTCCCGCTCGCCACCACCGGGGATCGCGCCGTCGGTGAACAGATGGGCGAGGACGACGTTCACCCGATCGGGCCGGAACGCATCCCCCATCGCCGCGAGGAGCCGTCCCATCCCCTCCGCGTAGGACTGGTACCAGTCCTCGCTGCCGCGGAACAGGGCCGCGGCGTCGCCGAAGCGGCGCTCGGGGACGAACGGCACGCAGGCGACGAGGGCGGCTGCGGACCCGTCGCGGGCCGGGACCTCGAGGATCCCACCCTCGTCCGGCGGCAGGACCCGTGGTGCCAGGTGCACGCCGATCGGGCGCAGGAGCCGGGCGAGCGCCTCCATCCGCAGGGCCGAGTCGTGGTTCCCGGGGATCGCGATCACGGGGATGCCGGCCTCGTGGAGACGGACCAGCGTCTCGAAGACCAGGAGGTCGGCCTCCGGGCCCGGCGCCCGCTGGTCGTAGACGTCGCCTGCAAGCAGGAGGGCGTCGACCCCCTCCTGCACGGCGATCCCGACCACCTCGTCGAGGACGGCGGCGAACTCCTCGGCGCGCGAGCGCCCGCGGATCGTCCTGCCGACGTGCCAGTCGCCCGTGTGCAGGAGCCTCATGCGGCGAACCTTACCGGCAGGCGGTGACAGGAGTCACACGCGGAGCGTTCGTCGCGCTCAGTCGCCCCGAAAGGCGTCGAACACGTCGCCCGGCGGCGCGGCGGCCTCGTCGGCGCGCGTCGCCCACGAGGGGAACGGGAAGCGCACCTGGATCGGCACCGGGATGTGGGGCTGCTGCAGGATCATCGAGCCGGGTTTCAGGATGGCCGCCCGCGACCGCGTGACGGCGGGGAGGAACCCGTACTCGCCGCGCGCCGCCTCGGCCGTGTCGAGCCGCCCGACCACCCGAAAGGCCGAGTTCGCGATCACGCGGCGCTCGACCTCGCTCGCGGTCTGCTCGGCCCCGATCAGGATCATGCCGAGCGAGCGGCCACGCTCCGCGACGTCCAGCAGCACCTCCTTGATCGGGCTCCAACCCTCGCGCGGCGCGTAGCGGTTCAGCTCGTCGAGCACGAGGAACGTGAGCGGCTCCCGGCGGCCCATGCGCTCCTTGTCGTCGAACAGACGCTTGATGACCACGCCGGTCACGAACCGCTTGGCCCGGTCGTGCAGCGTGTGGATGTCGACGACCGTGACCTGGCTCGCGCCCCAGTCGATCCGGTGGCGAGCGGGGTCCTCGGCGTCGCGCCCCCTGATGAGGCCGCGCACGCGGAAGCGCCCGGCGTCCAGGCGGCGCAGGAACGCGGCCACGGTCGCGTCCGAGACCCGGCCGCGCCAGGGCGACCCGTCCTGGTCGACCTCGCGGGCGATCAGCTCGCAGAGCTGGTCGAAGTCCCCGATCGGCTCGACGACGCCGCCGCCGACGTGCACGACCGTGGCATCGTTCGTCGGGTCGTCCTCGCACTCGCGGTCGAGCACGGCCTCGACCCGCGCGACGAGGTCGGCGATCTGGGAGCGCTCGTCCTCGGCCTCGGCGAACAGGAAGCGGAGGTACTTCTCGCGGACGAAGTCGCGGACCGTCCAGTAGTAGGCGGTCACGCCCTCGCCGCGGCCCTCGACGTGGGGCACCGCGGGCCCCGCCGTCCCCCGGGGGGGCGCCCACAGGCCGACCGACTCGAAGGGACCCGCCGGCAGGTCCAGGAGCTCGTAGGCCGCCCGGTCGTCGTCGACGATCCGCGCGTTCGGCGTGTCGAGCCAGAGCAGGTCCTCGCCCTTCACGTTGAAGACGATCGCCTTGGTGTTCGTCCGGTAGCCACCGAGCACCGGGGAGTGAAACAGCGAATAGAGCAGGAACATCGCGTAGGAGGTCTTGGTGGCGACGCCGGAGATCCCCGAGATGTTCACGTGCGCGCCGCGCGAGCCGTCCAGGAAGTCGAGGTCCAGGAACACCGGCTCGCCGTCGCGCGAGAGTCCGGCCGGCACGCGCCGGGCCATCTGGTCGAAGTACAGCGCCTCGTCGCGCTCGGCGCCCCGCGCGCGGCGGGCCGGCAGGCCGGGCATCGGGGGAACAAGGATCTCGGGCTCGAAGCGGGTCGCCACGACCTGCGCCGCGACGGCGGTCTCGACCGGCAGCACGCCGCGGTCGACCAGGAACACGTCGGAGTCGAACTGCGCCCCCTCGTGGCGGGCCCGGACGTCCTGGACGATGCCGCTGATGCGAAGCGGCCCCCGGCCGGGGACCGAGGTCTCGACGATCACCGCGTCGTCGAGCTGGAGGTAGGCATCCGGCGCGACCCCCACCCAGAAGGTCAGCGGCGTCGCGTCCTCGGTCCCGAGCACCATCCCCACCGGCTCGCTCGTCACCTCCACACCTCAGCCCTCCCTCCCCCTCAGCCAGTCGGTCAGCGCCCGGCGGACCAGGCCGGGATGCCCCATCCGGTGGCGCAGCCATGCCTCGAGCCCCCCGACCGGCGCCAGGTTCTGCGGCGCCCGGGGATCGGTCGGGCGTCCGGCGAAGGTCGGCAGGAGCGCGCTCACGCGATCGGCGAGCGCCGCGACGTGCCCGGGCTCACCGATGCCGACCCGAACCTCGCAGCGCACGATGCCGGCGTGATCGTGCCACGGGAGCCGCAGCGGCACGAGGCGCGCGTACCACGAGTAGCGCCGGACCCGCTCGTCCTCGCCGAGCGAGAACAGGGGCGTGCGCTGCCCGGGGCCGAGTCGGCCGACCAGGGCCTCGTGCTCGGGCCCGAGGTAGCGCCGGGCCGTCCGCTTGACGACCCCGACGACGGGGGCGGCGCTCGCACCATGGAAGGTGAGCGGCCCGTCGGCGAGCACCAGGGTGCCCTCCTCGGCGGCGAGACGGGCGGCGGTGGCCCCCTCCGCCCTTCGCATCAGCTCCTGCAGGCCGAGCAGGGGCGCGTCCGGCTCCTCGCCGGGCACCGTCGACGGCGCGAACCGGACGCGCCCGCCGGCGAGGGGCGCCTCGACGGCCTCGGCCCTGACGCCGCCGCCGAGCACGATCGCCCGCCCCACCTCGTGATCCCCGAAGGCCGCGCGCCGGTCGCAGCGGACGGACCCGACCGCGAAGGAGCCGAAGAGCCCCGGCACCCTCCGGTCCCCGTCGTCGGCCAGCAGGCGCAGGTCAACGCGGCGGACGCCGTCCACGAACCAGAGCGGCCCCGGGTCCGGCGGACCGGGAGAGCGGGGAGAGGACCAGTCGCGCGTCTCGACGAACGGGTCGGCGACGGCCTCGGGCCCATCGGCGCCGAGGGGGGCATCGAAGCCCATGCCGTACTCGGGCATCCACGGGTCGGCGCGCAGGACCAGCATCGTCCCGCGTATCCTACGGCGCGCCGCTGACGCACCCACCGGCCCACCGGCGGCCGCGATGGGGGAGCGGGGGAACCCTCGACCACCGCTCGACCCCGCCCTGCCTGCGTCCGCCGTGTGACGATGTCAACGAGCGCCAAATCCCTGAAGCTCCGGTTGACAGGGAGGTTGGCCCGGTCCTAGAGTGAGGGCCGCTCGACGCCCCCGGGCGCCGAGCGGGAGGACCCGAGAGGCCGAGTAGAGAACGCGGCGCCCCGGCGCCGCGGCACCAAAGGTCGCTCGGGTCCTCCGCGTCTCCCGCGTCCGCCCGTCGCCAACTCCCGGCGACGGGCCGGGCCATTTCGATGTTGTCGCGCTTTGCGGCCTCGACGGTCATCCGCGAACCTGGGGCGTACAATCCTCGCTCGCACCCCGTGAGGGGCGAAGGCGTCGTCCGGGCGAGCAAGTGAGGAACCTGCGTTGGAAGACGAAGAGGAATACCTCGATACCGAAGAGGAAGAGGAATTCCCCGAGGACGCGGAGGCGGCGGTCGAGGCGGGGGAGGAGCCGGAGGAGGACCTACCGGCCGAGACCAGCCTGGACGAGATCCTGACCAAGCGACCCGAGGAGCGGATCGTCGCAGAGGGCGAGGAGGAGGACGAGGAGTCCCTGCTCTCCCTGGAGCGCGAGGAGCGGCTCGAGACCCTGACCGTTCGGGTCATCCCGCAGCAGCCGACGGAGTTCACGTGCAGGAAGTGCTACCTCGTCAAGCACCGGAGCCAACTGGCGGACAAGAAGCGCATGCTCTGTCGCGACTGCGCGTAGGCCGCCCCCGCTCGCCCCTTCCGTCTGCGGCCGCCGCGGCCGTCGGGGCGGGCCTCCTGCTCTCGTTGGCGAACCCGCCGCCCGACGTCGGCCCGGTCGCCTTCGTCGCCCTCATGCCGCTCCTCGCGGCGCTGGGCGGCGTTCGGCCCCGCCGCGGTGCGTTGCTCGGGCTCCTCTTCGGCCTGACCTACTACGGCATCCTGCTCTACTGGCTGCTGCCGTTCGGGGTCATCGCCTGGGCGCCGCTGGTGGCCTCCCAGGCCGCGTTCGCCGCGCTGTTCGGCGCCCTGGCCGCAGGGCTCCTGCGCCGCGAGCGCCCCGTGCGCTCGGGGCTCGCCGTCGCCGCGCTCTGGACGGCGATCGACTGGCTCCGCGGGTCGTGGCCGCTCGGCGGGTTCACCTGGGGCGGGCTCGGCTACACCCAGCACGCGAACCACCTCCTGCTGCCGCTCGCCTCGGTGACCGGCGTGTGGGGGATCACGTTCGTCATCGTGCTGGTGAACGCCCTGGCGCTCGGGATGCTGGACCACCTGCGGGATCGGAGCCGGCCGAGGCGCGGTGCGACGGCGGCCCTGGTCGCCGTCGCCCTGGTCGCCGTCGTGGGCCCGGCGCTGGTCCCGAGGCCGGCGGCGACCGGCCCCCGCCTGTCGGTCGCCGTCGTGCAGGGCAACGTGCCGAAGTCCCTGCGCTCCGACCGGCTGCTGCGGGGGAGCGTGGTGGCACTCGCCGCGATCCGGCTGAACCGGCGCCTCGCGGCCGACCCACCGCAGCTCGCCGTGTGGCCGGAGAACACGCTCGCGGTCGACCCGACGGTCGACCGCTCGCTCGGCGCGAAGGTGGCGGCGTCGATCCGCGCGGTCGGGGCCCCGACGATCGTCGGGGGCATCGCCGACGGCCCCCACGGCACGTACTACAACACGGCCTTCCTCTACGCCCCCGACGGCCGGGTCGTCGCCCGCTACGCGAAGACGCACCTGGTGCCCTTCGGCGAGTACATCCCCTACCCGAGCCTGCTCGGTTGGACGCAGCGCTACCGCCACGGCCTCGCGAGCCTCAGCCCGGGGCACCGCCTGACGCTGTTCCACGTCGACGGCGCGCGGGTGGCGGCGCCGATCTGCTTCGAGAACACCTTCCCGAACCTGTTCCGGCGCTTCGTCGACGAGGGCGCGAACCTCGTCGTGGTGACCACGAACGATTCCTCGTACGGCACCTCGGTCGCCTCGCGCGAGCACGTGATCATGAGCCAGCTGCGGGCCGTCGAGAACGCGCGCTGGATAGTCCAGGCGGCGATCTCGGGGGAGAGCGCGATCGTCGACCCCTCGGGCCGGATCGTCGCCAGCACGCGGCTGTTCGTGCCCGCGATCCTGCGGGGCACGGTCGTCGAGTCGAGCGCCCGCACGATCTACACGCGCCTCGGGGACTGGTTCCCCGCCCTCTGCGCGCTCGGGGCCGCCCTTGCCTGGGGGCTCGCGTGGCGTCGTCGCCGGGCGGGGCGGGCCGTGGCGGCGGTGCGGGAGATCGCCGGGGGAGCGTTCGAGCCGCGGACGCTGGTGGTCCTGCCCACCTACAACGAACGGGCCACGGTCGAGGACGCAGTCCGGGGGGCCCTCGCGGCGGGCTCGCGCGTTGAGGTCCTGGTGGTCGACGACGGATCGCCGGACGGGACCGGGGAGCTCGTCGCGAAGCTCGCGGAGTCCGAGCCCCGGGTGCGCCTGGTCGAGCGCGCGGCGAAGCAGGGGCTCGCCAGCGCCTACCTGCTGGGCTTCCGGGAGGGCCTCGCGCAGGGCTTCGACGTGGTCGTGGAGATGGACGCCGACCTCTCCCATCGCCCGGCCGACCTCCCGATCGTCATCGCCGGAGCGGCGCGCTTCGACCTCACGATCGGGAGCCGCTACGTGCCGGGCGGCGGCGTGTCGAACTGGAGCCGGCTCCGCCTCACGATCTCCCGGGCCGGGAACCTCTACGCGCGGACCCTGCTGCGCCTGCCGGTGACCGACGCCACGAGCGGGTTCCGCGCCTACCGCCGGGACCTGCTCGACCGGCTCGTCCGGGCCGGGATCGCGACCGACGGCTACGGGTTCCAGATCGAGCTCGTCTACCGGGCGGTGCGCCTCGGCGCGAGGGTCGGCGAGGTCCCGATCACGTTCCAGGAGCGTGCGCACGGGCACTCGAAGTTCTCCCGCCGCATCATCCTCGAGGCCCTCTGGAACGTCACCGAGTGGGCCGTCACCGACCTGGCCCGTGGGCTGCGCGCGCGCCGTGCACGGCGCGGGCCGCGGGGATGATCCCGCCGCGGCGGGTGCCGACCGCCCGGCGTCGGGAGCCAGCTCGATTCCCGATAATGGACATTATGGAACTTGCGCCGCGCGGACGCGCCCCGACTCACCTCCCCGCCCCCGACGCCCACCGGCGCACCTCATTCGCGGCGAGCCCGGTAGTCTTCTCCTCGAAGGAACGCAGCCACGTGGACGTGCCGCGCACGGCGACACCCGAGCTCCGAAAGGACGCCCTGATGGCCCTCTCAGTCGGCGACACCGCCCCCGATTTCACGCTCGTGAGCGACGAGCGCATCGAAGGGGGCTTCCGCCCCTACCACCTGGCCGAGGCCCTGCAGCAGGGTCCGGTCATCCTTCACTTCTTCCCAGCGCCCTTCACCAGGACCTGCGAGCTGCAGATGACCGGCGTCCGCGACCACGTGGAGGACGTCTACGGGGCCCAGGGGGTCAAGGTCTGGGGCGTCACCGGCCACTACCCGTGGATGATCCAGGCCTGGGACCGCGAGCACCACTTCGGCGTGCCCGTGCTCGCCGACTACGAGCACGAGGTGAGCGAGGCCTACGTGGGGACGTACGCCGACCTCCTCGGCCTGCGGCACACGACCAAGCGGGGCGTGGTCGGCGTCGCGACCGATGGGACCGTCCGCTACGTGTGGACCACCGAGGACCCGGGCGTCGCCCCGAGCGACGAGACCATCCAGGCCGCGATCGACGCCGCCAGGGCCTGAGCGCCGGGGCGAGGCCCCCCTACCAGCGGACCCTGAGGTCGCGCGCGGCGCGCGCCTCGTCGAGGCGACGCACCGGCGTGGTCGTCGGCGCGTCGTGGAGGAGCTCCGGGTCCTGGGCCGCCTCGCGCGCCACGCGCAGCAGCGCCTCGGCGAACGCGTCGAGCGTCTCCTTGGACTCGGTCTCGGTCGGCTCGACCATCATGGCCTCCTCCACGATCAGCGGGAAGTAGACCGTCGAGGGGTGAAAGCCGAGGTCGATCATGCGCTTGGCGACGTCCATGGCGCGGACACCGTGGGCCTTGAGCGGCCTCGCCGTCGAGACGAACTCGTGCATCGGGCGCCCCGGGAACGCCAGCGGGTAGGCATCGCGCACCAGGGTCGCCAGGTAGTTCGCGTTCAACACGGCCCGCTCCCCCACCTCCCGCAGGCCGTCGTGTCCGTGGGCGAGCACGTACGCGAAGGCCCGGACCAGGATGCCGAAGTTGCCGTGGAACCCGTGGACGCGCCCGATGGCGTCGGGCCGATCGCGGTCCCACCGAAACCGCCCGGTCGCCTCGTCGTGGGCCACGACCGGGGCCGGCAGGAACGGCTCGAGCCGCTCGACCACGGCCACCGGCCCGGCGCCCGGCCCTCCCCCGCCGTGAGGCGTCGCGAACGTCTTGTGGACGTTCATGTGGACGATGTCATACCCCATGTCGCCGGGTCGCACCCGGCCGAGGATCGCATTGAGGTTCGCGCCGTCGAAGTACAGCAGCCCGCCGACGCGGTGCACGGCCTCCGCGATGCCCTCGATCTCCTCCTCGAACAGCCCGAGGGTGTTCGGGTTGGTGAGCATCAGGCCGGCGACCTCCTCGTCCAGCAGCTTCTCGAGCTGCCCGAGGTCGACCAGGCCGCGGGCGTCCGAGGGCGCATGCACCGGGACGTAGCCGGCCATCGTGACGCTCGCAGGGTTCGTCCCGTGGGCCGAGTCGGGGATGACGATCTTCGAGCGCGGGTTGCCGTTCTTCGTGTGGTAGCCGCGCATGATCAACAGGCCCGTCAGCTCGCCGGCCGCCCCCGCAGGAGGCTGCAGCGTCGCCCGATGCATGCCGGTGACCTCGCAGAGGGACCGCTCGAGCGTCCACAGGAGCTCCAGGGCGCCCTGGACCGTGTCCTCGGGCTGGTGCGGGTGCAGCCGCGCGAATCCCGGCAGCGCCGCGGTCGCCTCGGCAACCTTCGGGTTGTACTTCATCGTGCACGACCCGAGCGGGTAGAAGCCGGTGTCCACGCCGTAGTTCATCTGCGAAAGGCGCGTGAAGTGGCGGACGATGTCGCGCTCGGCGACCTCCGGAAGCCCGGGGCGCCCCTCGCGCGCCAGGTCGCCGGGGACGCCGGCCTCCGGGACGTCGAGGGTGGCGAATCCCGAGGCGCGGCGGCCGGGGCGCGACAGCTCTCTCAGCGTCGAGGGCAGCGGCGGCCCCCCGCGACGGACCGGGGCCCCGCTCATCGGGCGGCCCCCGCGCCGCCGGCGCGGCCGAGCGCGTCGGCCAGCGCGTCGATCTCCTCGCGCGTGCGCCGCTCGGTCGTCGAGACCATCAGCACGGGCCCGCCGGGCGCGGCCAGGGCCGGCCCCACGAGGAACCCCTCGGCGATCAGCGCGGCCTGCACGTCCAGCGGGTCACGGTCGGTCCGCAGCGCGAACTCCTTGAAGGGCGTCGCCCCCGGGAAGGCGAGCCGCACCCCGGGGACCCCCGCGAGCCGCTCGGCCGCATAGGCGGCCTTCGACCGGGCGTGCCGCCCGAGCTCGGCCAGGCCGTCGGGACCCAGCCACGCGAGGTAGATCGCGGCCGCCACGGCCATCAGGGTCTGGTTCGTGCAGATGTTCGAGGTGGCCTTCTCGCGGCGGATGTGCTGCTCGCGCGCCTGCAGGGTCAGCACGTAGCCGGTCGCGCCGTCGACATCGACGGTCTCGCCCACGATGCGCCCGGGCATCCGGCGCACGTCCTGCATTCGGGCCGCGATGACCCCGAGGTAGGGGCCTCCGTAGTTCAGGTGGTTGCCGAGCCCCTGGCCCTCGGCGACGGCGATATCGGCCCCGAGCTCACCCGGCGGCGCCAGCAGGCCGAGGGACAGCGGGTCGAACACCTGGATCGCGCGCGCGCCGCCGGCGCGCGCGGCGGCGAATGCCTCCCGGATGCCGGGCTCGAGGTTCCCGTAGGCGTTCGGGTGCTGCAGCACGACGGCGGCGACATCCTCCGCCACCGCCGGCACGGGGGTGACCCCTCCGTCGGCCGGCACCAGCTCGATCGCGTAGCCAAGGCCGGCGCCGTACGTGCGCAGGGTCTCCCGGTGCCGCTCGTCGACGGCCTCCGACACGAGGATGCGGCCACGCCGGGTGGCCGAGGTCGCCATGTGCGCGGCCTCGACGAGCGCGGTGGACCCGTCGTACAGGGAGGCGTTCGACACCTCGAGCGCCGTGAGCTCGCAGATCATCGACTGGTACTCGAACAGCGCCTGCAGCACGCCCTGCGAGAGCTCGGGCTGGTAGGGCGTGTAGGACGTGTAGAACTCGGACCGGCCCGCGAGCGCCCACACGAGCGCCGGCACGTAATGGTCGTAGGCGCCCCCGCCCGCGAAGCACACGAGGTCGTCGGCCGTGCGGTCGCGCGCCGCCAGCGCGCTCATGCGCCGCACGAGCTCCGGCTCGGAGATCCCCTCCGGCAGGTCCAGATCGCGCCCGAGCACCACGCCGGGGGGGAGGTGCGCGAAGAGGTCATCGACGGATCCGAGCCCACAGGCCGCGAGCATCTCGCGGACGTCCTCGTCGGTGTGGGGCGCGAAGCGCATACCGAGTGGCGATTGTACTCGTGTGGCGGGCGACGACACCCCCTCGGGCCGCCCGCCGGCGGCCCGATCAGCCGGCCCGCAGGTCGTTCAGCCCGTACTTCGTGACCAGCGACAGGTAGTCGCGCTGGTAGAAGATCTTGCAGCGGACCTCCGGGTAGCGTTCGCGCAGGCGGCGCACCTTCCGGTTCTTCCTGGTCACCAGCCGCTGGTTCAGGGTCGTGATCTCGATGAACAGGTCATAGGCCGGCAGGTAGAAGTCCGGGGTGAACCGCTGGACCACGTTCCCCTCCGGACCCCACTCGAGATCGAACGACCGCGGCTCGTACTGCCACTCGATCTGGTAGAAGTCGAGCAGGCGGGCGAACTGCCGCTCGCTGGCGTGGGCGAAACCGACCAACTCGCTCGGCATCGGTTCAGCCTCGGCATCGGCCGCGGCCCGGCGCCGACTCACGCGCTCGCGGCCCCCTTCAATCGTCCCGCCGCGGCCGGCGCCTCCTGCGGCAGGGCCTCGCTGAGGTCGTCCCACACCCGGTCGAGCGCGATGGCGAACACGCCCTGGCCCTTCTGGAGCAGGTCGATGATCTCCTCGGGCGAGTCGGCGGCGTAGATGCGCGAGCCGTCCGATAGCAGGGTCATGCCGGTGGGGTGCGACCCGACGTGCTGGCGCAGGTACGCGATGGCCCTGCGGATCCGCTGCAGGGACACCCCCGTGTCGAGCAGCTTCTTGATCACCCTCAGCAGCACGAGGTCGCCGAAGGAGTAGAGGCGCTGGGTCCCCGAGCCGCCGGCGTCGCGGACGCTCGGCGTCACGAGGTCGGTCCGCGCCCAGTAGTCGAGCTGCCGGTAGGAGATGCCCACCACCCTGCACACCTCGGGGACTCGAAATCCTGGCGTGGTCTCGCGCATGACAGCTCCGTAATTACGCGGTCGTACGCGAAGGCTACCACGGAGGGTTGGCGTGTCAACGATCCGGGGGATCCGGCGACGCGGGGCCGGAGGACGCCGTCCGGGGCGCTCCCCTCCCCCGTCGGCCGGGAGAATCAGTCGCTGCCCTCGAAGTCCTCGGGGCTCACGTGCTCCAGGAACTCCCGGAATTCCTCGACCGCCTGCTCCTCCTCGTCGGGCATGTCGATCGAGGCCTCGGCGAGGACCTCCTCGCTGGCGAAGATGGGGATGCTCGACCGGACGGCGAGCGCGATCGCGTCGCTCGGGCGCGAGGACACCTCGTGGCGGGCGCCCGCCTGGACCATCTGGATCATGGCGTAGAAGATGCCGTCCTTCAGCTCGGTGATGAGGATGCGCTCGACCACGGTCCCGATCTCCTCGAGAAGGTTCTTCAGGAGGTCATGGGTCATGGGCCGGGCGGTCTGGACCCCCTGCAACGCGAAGGCGATGGCCGTCGCCTCGTTGCTGCCGATCCAGATCGGCAGGTAGCGCCGCCGCCCCTCGCGCTCGCGGAGCAGGACGATGGGCTGGTTGCTGGGCAACTCCACCCGCACCCCGACGAGGCTCAGCTCGACCATCTCTTGGCCACTGTACCCACGGCCTCCGCCGTTAGGCAACCGGACCCGGTGGGACCTGCAGGAAGCCGTCGAGCAGCCCCGGATCCTCCAGCAGCTGCGCCGGCCGGTCGAGGGCGAGGATGAACGGCAGGTTCCGAAAGCGCTCGTCGACGTCGAGCCCGTAGCCCACGACGAAGACGTCGGGACAGTCGAACCCCCGGTAGCGCACGTCGAGGGGTGGGATGCGGCGCGCGCTCTTGTCGAGCAGCGTGCACACCTCGAGCGAGGCCGGCCGGCGGGCCCGCAGCGTGCCAAGAAGGTAGGACAGCGTCAGCCCCGTGTCGATGATGTCCTCGACCACGAGCACATCCTCGCCCCCGACGTCCGCGTCGAGGTCCTTCAGGATCCGCACGACCCCCCCGGCATCCTCGCCGTACGAGGAGATCGACATGAAGTCGACGCGCAGCGGCAGGCGGATCTCGCGGATGAGGTCGGCCAGGAACACGATGCCGCCCTTCAGCACCGAGACGAGGACCGGCGAGCGACCGGCGTAGGCGTCGGTGATCGCCGCCCCGAGATCCCGGACGCGGCGCCGGATCTCGTCCTCGGAGTACAGGATCGTCGCGTCGGCGGCCACCGCCGCGATTATAGGAACCCGCCGAAGGCCGCCCGGAGCATTCCGCCGAGCGTGCGCGCCGCCCGGGCGAGCATGGCCGGGCGGCGATCGGCGCGGCCGAGGAACGGCAGGGGCAGGGCCCCGGGCGGGATCGGGGGCGCGGGGACGAACTCCCGCGCCACGGCCGGCACCCACCCGACCGGGAGGTTGCCGTCGAGGACCTCGACCCGACCGAGCACCTCACCGCGATGGACCGGCAGCGAGATCCCTCCCACGGGGACCAGGCGCGTCCGCAGCGACCCGACGCGCGCCCCGTTCACCAGCGCGCGGAGCGCCTTCCCGGCGACGGCGGGAACCGCCCCTCCCTGCAGGTGGACCGTCCCGACCGACTGGCCCGTCCGAAGGACCGTGCGCGGGGAGAACGCCGCGAACCCGTAGTTCAACAGGGCCGCCGCGTCGTCGAACGACGCCTGCTCGGTGGGGTCCCCGAGCGCGACCGAGATCAGCTCGAGCCCGTCTCGCTTCGCCACCGCGACCATGCACCACCCCGCCGCGGAGGTGAAGCCGGTCTTGACGCCGAGGTCCCCCGGGTAGAGCCACAGCAAGACGTTCCGGTTCTGGATGTGGCGAACGCCCTGCCCGAACGGGCCGGGGATGTCCACGGTCTTGGACTGCACCATCTTCCGGAACAGCGGGAACCGGAACGCCGCCCGAGTCATGGTCGCGACGTCCTCGGCCGTGGAGTACCCGTGATCGTTCAGGCCGCTCGGGCTGAGGAAGTGCGTGCGCGCCATCCCGAGCCGTCGCGCCCGCGCGTTCATCATCCGAACGAAGGCGGCCGCCGATCCCCCGGCCTCGTGCTGGCCGAGCGCGTACGCGGCGTCGTTCGCCGACGCCAGCAGCATCCCGTACAACAGGTGATAGACGGAGTCGACCTCGCCCGCCTTCAGCCCGAGGCCGGCGCCGATCTGCGAGGCGGCGGCCTCGCTGACGGTCATCGGCGCACCGAGGTGCCCGCGCGCGAGCACGAGCTGCGCGGTCATGATCTTGGTGACGCTCGCGATCGGGACCCGCTCGGCGCCGCCCCGGGCCGCCAGCACCTGCCCCGTGGCCATGTCCTCCAGGACGTAGGACCGGGCGGTCGTCGGCGGGACCGTCACCGAGGGCGGCGGCGTCACCAGCACCGTCGGGAACGGAGAGGGGCAGTTGAACGGTGGGATCGGGGTCGGCGGCGGGGTCAGCTCCGGGTTGCCGGTGAACGGCGAGGGGGTCGGTCCGCAGGGTGAGCTCGGCGAGGGCGAGGGCGACGGGGGACGGCGCGAGGGAGAGGGAGACGGACGATGCGACGGTGACGGGGAGGTCGACGGCGAGGTCGACGGCGAGGGGTCGGCCAGGGCGAGCCCGCTGAGGCCGGCGGCGAGGAGCGCCGCCGCCAGGACCACGGCCAGGGGCTTCGCGCCGCGCACCGGGCTCGAGCTAGCTCCCCTGGAGGTACGGGCGGAGGTTCGTGCGGAGCAGCGCCTGCTTCAGCTTGCGCGAGATCGCGGAGAGCTCGGAGAGGTTCTGCGCTGCCGTCTTGCGCGCGTCGGGGTTCCGCTGGCGCAGGATCGGCATCACGATCCCCTGGAAGAAGCTCGCCTCGCGCTCGGCGAAGTGGCGGTACATGGTGAGGTGGCGCGCCTCGACACCGTACTTGAAGAAGTCCTTGACGATCGAGAGGACCACGAAGTCCTCGCCGTCGTAGTACTTGTCGCCGTTCATCCCGTGGGAGCAGAGGATACCGAACGACTCGAGCTCGCCGATCCGCTGCCGATCCACCCCGGTCGCGGCCGCGAGCTCGTCGACTGACATGTGCAACCCGGTCGGGGGGACCGCAACCTCGTCGGCCGGCTCCGGCTTGGCGCCCTCGGCCTCCGCCTCGGACGGCCCAGGGGCGCCCTCCTTCGCGAGCCGCTCCTTGATCACCTTGAGGGGGAGGTACTCGTCCCGCTGCATCCGCAGGATCGTGCGGAGCCGCTCGACGTCCTCCTCGTAGAACTTGCGGTACCCGGAGGGAGTCCGCTCCGGATCGATGAGGCCCTCGCCCTCGAGGAATCGGATCTTCGAGATCGTGATGTCGGGGAACTCGGTCTTGACGGTCACCAGGACCTCGCCGATCGACATGTAGTTGCGCGTCACCACGGGTTCACTCCCCCACGTAGAAGGCCAGCTTGAACCGACCCACTTGGACCTCGTCCTCGTTGGCGAGCTCCGCGCGCTCCACCCGCTGGAGGTTCACGTAGGTTCCGTTCAGGCTCCCCACGTCCTGGACGAAGAAGCGGCTGCCCACCTCCCGCCGGACCTCGGCGTGTCGACGCGACACGGTGACGTCGTCGAGGAAGATGTCGCTGTCCGGCATTCGCCCGATCGTCGTGACGTCGCGGTCGAGCAGGTAGCTCGATCCGGCGTTCGGCCCCCGCTGCACGATGAGCAGCCCCTGCCCGGACTCCAGGTCGCGACGCTCGGGGTGGAGACCCTCGGAGGGCTGCTCCTCCACCTCCTGCGGCATGAAGCTCATCGTCGTGTCTTCCTGCAGCAGAGTTCCACAGTTGGCGCAGAAGTGCGCCCCCTCGGGGTTCTGATGTCCACAGTTGGTGCAGTACATGCTCAACCTCCAGCCGACCCGCTCCTCTGGCTGACGTCGAGACTCGGGCCCAAGCTCAAACTCTAGATCCAGGTTCAATGAAAGGTCAATAGTCCTGGCGATCTTGGCTCCACCGTGACTCGAATGCAGCCTCGAGGGAAAGGCTTCATCGGGCGGCGGTGGCGATTGGCAGAGGCGCCCCGGGAAAGCGAGGGGCCCGGGAACGCGGCCGCGCACTCCTGCGTCCCGGGCCCCTTGGGGCGGACCCTCGTTCTTCTGCGGCGGTCAGCCGCCCGCCTGGGACCTCATGAACGCCTCGTAGGTCGCGGCATCCATGAGCGAATCCACCTGCGATGGGTCGCCCATCTCGACGACGACGATCCAGCCCTCGCCGTACGGATCCTCGTTGACCCGCTCCGGCGCATCGCCGAGCGACTCGTTGCGCTCGACGACGGTCCCGCTGACCGGCGCGTAGACGTCCGAGACGGACTTCGTGGACTCCACCTCTGCGAAGGTCGAGCCGGCCTGGACGCTCGCGCCCATCTCGGGGACGTCGACGTAGACCACGTCCCCGAGGGCATCCTGCGCGAAGTCCGTGATGCCGACCCGCGCGCGCGTCCCCTCGACCCGGACCCACTCGTGCTCCTTCGTGTACCGAAGGTCGCCGGGGAACTCCATCCTCGAGCCTCCCTTCCGCCGGTCCCCGTCCGGTGACGAGGACCGCCCGTCACAAGCGTGATGTCGACATACAACACACGACGCCGCGCGGCCGGGGCCGCGGGCGGGATGCCCGGACGGCGCGGCGCCGCGCCATCATAGCCGGGCACCGCTCGCGGGCGAGCCCCCCGACCGGGAGGGTCGACGCGGAGGAGGCTCCCACGGAGCGTGGAGTTCGCCCTCAGGCCGGCGAACGCCGGCGCGCAGCCAGGGCGCCGCGTGCGTCACCGACGTAGAGGACGGCGGCCGCGTAGTAGAGGACGATGCCCGCCGTGAAGCAGATCCAGCCGGCAACGCGAAACGCAGGGGCGAAGATCAGCCCGAAGTTCGCCCAGGACACCCACGGGATGCCGGTCATCAACCCAAACGTCCCGAGCTTGCCGATGCGCCGCACGTCGATCCGGACGCCGCCGATGAGCAGCAGCGCCGCGGAGGCGAGGAGCACCACCCCGTCGCGCACGAGGACGAGCAGCCCCGCCCACAGCGGGAACGCGCCACGCACGAGCAGCGCGATCAGGCCGGCCGCGATGGCGAGGCGGTCGGCCAGCGGGTCCAGCACCTTGCCGAGGTTCGAGACCTGGCCGGTCCTTCGGGCCACCGTCCCGTCGACCCAGTCGGTCGCCACCGTGAAGCCGAGCAGCAGCAGGCCCCCGAGCTCGGTGCCGTGGTGCAGGATCAAGGCGACGTAGGCCGGGATCAGCAGGATCCGCGCGGCCGAGATGGCGTTCGGGATGGTGGCGACCCGGTCGAGCGGCTCACCGGCGGTCTCCCGCTCCCCCGCCGGATCACCAGCATCCGTCACCGCCGCTCCATCCCCATGCGTCGGGCCGGCCGGATTCGAACCGGCGACCTCTTGACCCCCAGTCAAGCGCGCTAACCAAACTGCGCCACGGCCCGGCGCGCCGATTCTACTTGCCGCGGCGGGAGGGGCGCCGCCCGCCGGCGCGAAACGTCAGCCGGACCGGGACCCCGTCGAGCCCGAACGCGTCCCGCAGCATGCGCTCGAGGTAGCGCCGGTAGGCGGCCCCGGCGTCCCGGGTCCCGAACAGCACGAACGAGGGCGGACGCGCCGCGACCTCGGTGCCGTAGCGGATCCGACCGGCCGTGCGGGGAGGCGGATGCGCGGCGACGGCGGCCTGCAGCACGCGGTTGACCTCGGCGGTCGGGACTCGCCGCGCCCACGCGTCGTGGACGGCCAGCAGGGCGGGGACAACGCGCCGGGTCCCCATCCCCGTCAGCGCCGAGCAGCGGACGACCGGGGTCCCCGGGAACAGCCGTGCGACCTCCGCCAGCTCGGCGAAGCGCGCCGCGCGGTCCCCGGTGGGCACGAGGTCCCACTTGTTGAGCACGACCACGAGGCCTCGGCCGGCCTCCACGACGCGCGCGCCGATCCGCTTGTCCTCCCCGGTGAGGCCCGCCACGGCGTCCACCACCAGGGCGGCCACGTCGCTCTGCCCGATCGCACGAAGCGAGCGGATCAGCCCGTAGTACTCAACCGCCTGGGTCTTGATCGCCCTGCGGAGCCCGGCAGTGTCGACGAATCGCACCGACCTACCCTCGACCTCGACGACAGAGTCCACCGTGTCCCTGGTGGTTCCGGGCAGGTCGTGGACCACGGCCCGCTCTTCGCGAACCAGGCGGTTGAACAGTGAGGACTTGCCGACGTTCGGCCTTCCCACGATTGCGATCCTGGCCTCGGGCTCGACCTCAGGTTCACCCTCTTCAGGAACGAGGTCGAGGATGAGGTCGAGGAGTTCCGCGCTTCCTCGGCCGTGGAGGGCCGAGACCGGAACCGGGGTGCCGAGGCCGAGCTTGTGGAACTCGAACGTGGCCGCCTCGAGACGCTCGCCGTCGACCTTGTTCGCGACGACGAGCACCGGCACGTTCGAGCGCCGCAGACGGCGCGCCAGGCTCGCGTCCTCCTCCTGCACCCCGGTGACGGCGTCCACGACGAGCAGCACCACGTCCGCGCTGGCGAGCGCGCGTTCGGCCTGGGCTGCGACGGACGCCTCGACGCCGCGGACCCCCTGTGCGTACCCGCCGGTGTCGACCGCCACCAACGAGCGCCCCCCCCAGCGAACCGGGACCTCGACCCGATCGCGGGTCACGCCGGGCGTCTGGTGCGCGATCGCCACGCGCCGCCCGGCCAGGCGGTTCAGCAGGGTCGACTTCCCGACGTTCTGCCGGCCCAGCAGGACGATGCGCGGCACGCGGCCGGGACCCGCCGCCATCATCGAGCGGACCCCGTCGCCTCGTCGGCAGCCAGGCGACCCCGCACGATCGCGAGCCCCCGTTCGAGCGCTCCCTCGATGCCGAGGTTGCTCGTGTCGAGGACGACCGCGCCCGGCGCCGGCTCGAGGGGGCTCGTGCGCGCATCGCGCCCGTCGCGGCGCGCGAGATCGGCGCCGGCGGCGACGTCGCCCCCGCGCTCTCTGGCCCGCCGCAGCGCGCGCACCTCCGCTGCGGCGGTCACGAACAGCGCCGCGTCGGCGTCGGGAAACACCACCGTCGCGATGTCCCTTCCCTCGAGGACCGCGCCCCCTGCCCCGAGCGCCCGCTGGGCCGCCCGGAGGACGGCCCGAACCTCCGCGTGGGCGCTCACCTGCGAGACGACGGCCTCCACGCCGGCCCCCACGAGGGCGACGGTCGGCGGCGCCCCGTCGACCGTCAGCTCCGGAGGGTCCCCGGTGCCGAGCTCGAAGCGGATGCCCTTCGCGACAGCGGCGAGCGCCGGGCCGTCGTCGGGGCGCACCCCGTGCTCGAGGGCGGCGGCGGCCACGGCCCGGTACATCACGCCGGTGTTCACGTACGGCACCCCGAGCGCGCGCGCGAGCCCTCGGGCGAGTGTGCTCTTTCCCGCCCCGGCGGGCCCGTCGATCGCCACCACCGGTCGGGCGGATGCCCCGGCGGCGCGGGAGGGGTCGGATGGTCGACGCGACTGCTGCACGGCTCAGAGAGCATCGCATGTGTGCGCCCCGGCGCGGCGGATGCGCCGGGGCCGGTGGCAGCGGCGGCCCCCTCCCAGGCGACCTGAAGCCTCGATCCAGTGTTGCACGTGAAGCCGACGGATCCCCGAGCCGGGCGGGGAGTCAACGTCAACTCGAGGGTTGGTCCAATCTCAAATCGAGGTTGTCCTCCTTGCGAGGCCGCCGCTCGGCGCCCGTGGGGTCAGGCGGGCCGATCCCTCGCAGCCCGGTGCAGCCCGGCGACGCGATAGAGCTCCCGTACCTCGGCCGCATCCAGGGCGCGGATCTCCCCGGGCCCCAGGCGGCCCAGTCGGATCGGGCCGACGCGCACGCGCACGAGTCGCTGCACCGGGTACCCGATGGCCTGCAGCATGCGCCGCACCTCGCGCTTGCGCCCCTCCGCCATCACCACCCGCACGGCGGCCCTGCCGCCGGCGGTCGTCGTCACGCCGGCCGCGATCGCGCGCGCGGTCCCGTCCTCGAGCTCGACGCCCGCCGTCAGGGATCGCAGGGCCGGCCGGGCCGGATGGCCCTGCACCTCGGCCAGGTACTCCTTCTCGACGCCGAAGCGCGGGTGCGA
Organism: Actinomycetes bacterium; assembly: GCA_021784765.1. Classification (GTDB taxonomy): domain Bacteria; phylum Actinomycetota; class UBA4738; order UBA4738; family UBA4738; genus JAJYHN01. The sequence continues at coordinate 5,611 of JAJYHN010000059.1, read as the reverse complement.
GAGCCGATGCGCGAGGGTGCCGTCGTTGGTCAGCAGCAGCAGCCCCTCGGTGTCCCTGTCGAGCCGTCCCACCGGAACGACCCGCGTGCCGGCCGGCAGCAGGTCGGCGACCGTTCGCCCTGCGAAGCGGTCGCGCATGGTGGTCGTGACGCCGACGGGCTTGTTCAGCACCAGATACCGGAGCTCCGGGTCCGTCGGCACCGGGACGCCGTCCACCTCCACCGTCACCCGCCGGGGATCCACGCGGTCCCCGAGGGTCGCCACCCGGCCATCGACGGTGACCCGCCCGGCCGCGATCAGCTCCTCGGCCTGCCGGCGCGAGCCGACCCCGCCGCGGGCGAGGGTGCGCTGCAGTCGCTCGACCCCGGGCGCGGCCCCATGCGCGCCGACGCCCCCGGGCGCCTCGCGAGCTCCGGTGGGGACGACGCCCGACGATCGCGGCCTCCGCGGCCGCGACGGCGTCGCCGTCGCCTCAGTCGGTGGCCGCGTCGGCCGTTCCCTCGGCATCCTCGGATCCCGCAGGCGCGAGCAGCGGGGCGATCGCCGGGAGGTCCGCGAGCGACCGCAGGCCGAGCCGCTCCAGGAATTCCGGCGTCGTCCCGTACAGCATGGCCCGTCCGGGCCCCTCGTCCCGACCGACCTCCTGCACGAGGCCGCGTTCGACCAGGGCCCGCAGCACGCCGTCCGGGCTGACCCCGCGGATCGAGGCGATCTGGTGGCGCGTGACCGGCTGCTTGTAGGCCACGACGGCGAGCGTCTCGAGGGAGGCCTTCGTCAGCCGCGCATGCCGAGAGGCCAGGACGAACTGCTCGACGTACGGGGCGACGTCGGGGTGCGTGAACAGGCGCCAGCCGCCGGCCACCTCGCGAAGGGCGAGTCCGGAGCGCCGGCCCTCGTACGCCGCCGCGAGGCCCCCGAGCACCTCCTCGACGTCGCGTCTCGGCCACTCGACGGCCTGCGCGAGGACCGCCGCCGACAGGGGCTCGTCGGCCAGGAACAGGATGGCCTCCAACGCCCGCGCAACCTCGCGGGACGCGCCGGCCGGGCGCGAATTCCCCTCGCCGCCGCCCGCCGGCCCGGACCGGGCTCCTCCCCGGTCCTCGGGCCCTCGCTCCCCGCCGGGCTCGCTCACCTCGAGGCCCCGCTCGAGGCCCCGCCGCCGTCGCTCGGATCGACCCGACCCTCGCCCCATTCCTCAGGGTCCCATGACGGGCTCGAACCCTCCAGTTGAGCTTCTTGCCATCGGACCTGGATCTCCCCGAACAGATGTCCCTGCAGGAGATCAACGTGACCTTGACGGTGAAGCTCGAGGAGGGCCAGGAAGTGCACCACCACGTGGATCCGCTCCATATCGTGGTCGATCAGGTCCCGGAAGCGGACCTCGCGTGCCGCGGTGAGCCGCTCTCGCACCCGTTCCATCGCCTCGCCGATCGAGAAGACGATCGGCGAGATGTGGGAGAGGTCGATCGCCGGCGGCGGCGTCAGCGCGAGCCTCGCAAGGTCTCGGAGGTCCTTCGCGGTCACCCTCCCGAGCGGGTCCGGGTACAGATGGGCGAGCTCCGGCGGCGGACCCCCGGTCCGCCCGACGAGCAGCGCCGCGGCATCCATCCGCTCGGCGAGGTCGCCGGCGATCCTCCGGAACGCCGCGAGCTCGAGGCTGCGCGCGTACAGCAGGTCGGGCGAGACCCCCGGCAGCAGGTCCTCTTCCGACTCGGGCTCGGATCGTCGAGGCATCAGCCGGCCCACCTTCAACTCGAGCAGGGTGGCGCAGACGGCGAGGAACCACGTGGCTTCCTCCAGCGTCCAGCGCCCGACCTCGGCCCGGCCCCGCCGGAGGAACTCGTCGGTGATCCTCGCCACGGGGACATCGCAGACGTCGACCTTCTGGTCGAGGATCAGCTCGCCGAGCAGCTTGAAGGGGCCGGAGAAGATCGGGAGCTCGACCACGAACTCCTCCTGGCCCGGCACGGGCGTCGAGGGGCTCACGTCCGCCTCACCCGAGGTTCATCCCGTCGCGGACGGCCGCCATCGTCTCCTCCACGATCGGCCGAACCTTCTCGGATCCCTTGGCGAGGATCTCCTCGGCCGTGCCCGGCAGGGCCTCGAGCTCCTCCCGCCGCTCGCGGAACGGGGCGAGCTGCACGACCATGCGGTCGGCGAGGTTCGCCTTGCAGCGCACGCACGGCAGCTCGCCCGAACGGCACCCGGCGTCGGTCTCGGCGAGGATGTCCTCCGAGAAGCGCCGGTGCAGCGCGAACACGGGGCAGACCTCGGGACGCCCAGGGTCGCCCAGGCGGACCTTCTGCGGGTCGGTGACCATCCTCGACACCTTGGCCCGGATCTGGTCGGGCGCGTCGCGCAGCCCGATCTCGTTGCCGAGCGACTTCGACATCTTGCGCCCGTCGGTTCCGGGGACCAGCGGGGTCTCGGAGAGCAGCGCCCGCGGCTCCACCAACACGTCTCCGTAGAGCCGATTGAAGCGCCGGACGATCTCTCGCGAGAGCTCGAGGTGCGGGAGCTGATCCTCGCCCACCGGAACGAGCTCTCCGTGCACGATCGCGATGTCCGCGGTCTGCAGGACCGGGTAGCCGAGATACCCGTAGTTCGCGATCTCCCGTTCGGCGAGATCGCGGAGCCGCTCCTTGAACGACGGCACGCGCTCGAGCCACGAGATCGGCGTCAGCATCCCGAGCAGCAGCGCGAGCTCGGCGACCTCGGGCACGTGCGACTGCAGGTAGAGCGTCGCGGCATCGGGGTCGATGCCCGCAGCCAGCCAGTCGAGCACCAGCCCGCGCACGTTCTCCTGCAGGCGGGACGTGTCCTCGTAATCGGTCGTCAGGGCGTGCCAGTCGGCGATGAAGAAGAACGCGTCGCGCTCGCGCTGCAGCGCGAGCATGTTCTGGATGTTGCCGAACCAGTGCCCGACGTGCAGGGGCCCGGTCGGCCGAAAGCCGGTCAGGACCCGGGCGCGCCGGGCCCCGGTTCCAGCGGACGTCGAGACGGCCTCCGATCTGTCGATGGCGGCCATGCTATCGGCGGCGAGCGGGGCCTTCAATCATCCAGGCCCCCACCGCAGGGTCGCCCGGCCTCGAGCGGTGCCTGCCTCAGCCGATGCAGGCACCGCCGGCGACCAGGCCGCAGACCCCGTTGCCGACGACCCGCACGAAGGCGCCCACCGGTCCGGGGATGATGAAGAACACGACCAGGATGAACAGCGCGGCGTACGGATCGAGGCCCGTGTAGACCTCCCGAGCTCGGGCAGGGAGGAACCGGGCGAGCACGCGGGAGCCGTCCAGCGACGGGATCGGCACCAGCTGCATCACGGCCATCACGACGTTCACCTGGAGGTTGGCGGCGACGAACAGGGCCGGCTGGACGGGGCCGTTCGCGGCGAGCCGGAACAGGGCACCGAAGGCGAAGGCGAGCACGACGTTCGCCGCCGGTCCCGCAAGGGCGATGAGGACGGCGTCGCGCTCGCGCCGGCGGAGGTTCCAGGGGTTCACCGGCATGGGCTTCGCGTAGGCGAACACGGGAAACAGCGGCTGGCCGAACAGGACGGGCAACAGAAGAATCCCCGGCAGCAGCAGGGAGCCGAAGGGGTCGAGGTGCGCCCGAGGGTCGAGGGTGAGCCGCCGCATCATCCGCGGCGACTGGTCACCGAGCCTGACCGCAAGCCATCCGTGCGCCAGCTCGTGGGCGAGCAGGGCGATCAACAGCCCCACGGCCATGTACACGACGAAGAGCAAGCTCTGCAGGCTCATGGCCACCTCGGGTTCAACCAGGGATGAATCTCGACTTCACCTTCAGTCTCACCTCGCCGCTCTCGATGACGCCATGCTGAAGCTCCACTTGATACCAACCTTGACTCGCCCGGCGGACGCCTCGTGCACGCCCCACCCGCGATCGGACCCCCGATCGAGGCTCGCTCTTCCTCGTGGCCGGGGCGTGGTCGCCGCGGGGCCGACGGGTCATCCCGAGAGGCCCACGTAGTCTACCGCTCGGCAAGCTCGAGCGCCGGGGCGAACGACGTCCCGGCGAGCCCCTCGGGCAGTGGCACACGGAGAAGGTCGGCGACCGTCGCGCCGAGGTCCGCGAAGGTCGGTCGGACCCCGAGGTCGACCGGCGGACCGATGCCGGGCCCACCGACGAGGACCGGCACGTACTCGCGCGTGTGGTCGGTCGACACGTCGGTGGGATCGCACCCGTGATCCCCGGTGATCACGAGCCACCCCCTCCCGAGCGCCGCGCGCAGCTCGGGGATCCGCCGGTCGAACGCCTCGACGGCATGCGCGTACCCATCGGGATCGTTGCGATGGCCGTACTTCGAGTCGAAGTCGACGAGGTTCGTGACGACGAGCGCCGGGCCCCCTCGCGAGAGGTAGTCGATCGACAGGTCGCAGCCGTCGTCGTTCGAGCGCGAGTACCGGAACTCGGTGATCCCCCGTCCGTCGTAGATGTCGCGGATCTTGCCGACCCCGTAGACGGGGATCGAAGCGTCGACCACGGCATCGAGCACCGTCGAGCGGGGCGGCGGCACCGAGAGGTCCCGGCGGTCGGGCGTCCGGACGAACGCACCCGGCGTCCCCGCGAAGGGCCGCGCGATCACCCGCCCGACCAGATGGTCGCCCTGAAGGATGCCACGAGCCACGGCGCACCACTCGTAGAGGGTCGTGAGCGGGACGACATCGACGTGACAGGCGATCTGGAACACCGAGTCCCCGCTCGTGTAGACGATCGGCCGGCCGGTGCGCAGGTGCTCCTCGCCAAGCTCCTTGATGATCTCGGTCCCCGAGGCCGGGACGTTCCCCAGGACCTCCCGCCCGATCGCCCGCTCGAACGGCTCGATGACCTCCGCCGGGAACCCGTCCGGGTAGGTCGGGAACGGCCGCTCCAGCACGACCCCCGCGAGCTCCCAGTGGCCGGTGGTGGTGTCCTTGCCGGCCGAGCGCTCGGCCATCTTGCCATGCGCCGTCCCCGGCTCCGCCCCGGGCGGGACGCCGGCGACCTCCGTCAGCTCCCCGAGCCCGAGCGCCCCGAGGTTCGGCGCATGGATGCCGCCGACCGCCGCCGCCGCGTGGCCGAGCGTGTTCGCGCCGACGTCCCCGTAGTCCGCGGCGTCCGGCGCCTCGCCGACCCCGAACGAGTCGCCCACCACAAGCAGCACGCGGTCCGTCCTGCCCACCTCAGACCTCCTTCGTCTCTCGTCCCGCGATGGTCCGGGGAAAGCGCGCCCGCGGATGGGCGCTGAAGTACTCTTCGCGAAGCCGCTCGCCCGTCACCAGCGTGTAGATCTGGGTGGTCGCGATCGATGCGTGCCCGAGCAGCTCCTGGACCACCCGGACGTCGGCCCCCCCCTCGAGCAGGTGGGTGGCGAACGAGTGCCGCAGGGTGTGGGGCGTGATCCGCGCGCGGACGCCGGCGCGCGCCGCCGCCGCCTTCAGGACGCGCGCGGCCCCCTGGCGGGTGAGCCGCCCCCCCCGCTGGTTGAGGAACAGCGCGCCCCGCGATCGCGCGCCGACCAACGACGGGCGGCCGCGCGTCGCATACGCCTCGATCGCGGCCAGGGCGTAGCTTCCGAGGGGGACCACCCGCTCCTTGCTCCCCTTGCCGA
>JAJYHN010000126.1 GCA_021784765.1 Actinomycetes bacterium | reverse complement strand
GGGTGGCAGCTCGGTCCGGGCCATCAGCAGGGAAACGCGGCCGAGCCGCCGAACGTGAGGTCGGCGGGGACGGTGACCCACCGCCCTCCTCGGCCCCTCCGCCCGGCGCCGGCCGGGTCGCCCCCGCTCACACCGGTGGCCACGGGAAGGGACGGCCGGGGCCGGGCTCGGGGAACCGCCCGACGCTCGCCAGGCGCTCCGCCCGCGCGGCCGTCGCGTCGACCTCCGTCTCGTCGAGCAGGTCCAGCATGGCCTCGCGCAGCGGTCCCGAGCGGAGCTCTCCGGCGACGCGGCGGACGTCCACCCGCAGGTCCCCTGGCATGGGCTCCCCCGCGAACTCCCAGATCACCGTCCGCAGCTTCGGCTCGACGGCGAAGCAGACGCCGTGGTCGATCGCATACACGAGACCGTCGGCGCCGAGCAGCAGGTGCCCGCCCTTGCGGTCGGCGTTGTTCGCCACCAGGTCGAACGCGGCCACCGGCGCGAAGTCGGCCAGGCGCTCGTCCCGCAGCGTGAAGAAGTGGTGCCGGTAGTCGGCGTCGACGAACAGCTGCACCGCGCCCGGCCCGTGCGGCCCCTCGCGCACGACGGTCGGCGGCACGTTCGGCCATCCGAGGGCGGCAGCGAGCACGTAGGCGGCCGCCTCGCGCCGGTGCAGGGTGCCGTCGGGGAAGTCCCACAGGGGCGTCTCACCGTCGCGGGGCTTGTAGACGGCGAGGGCCGTCCGGCCCCCGCCGTCGAGCTCGGCGAGGAACGTCGCGTTCGACGCGCCCGGCATCGGCCCGAGCAGGCGCAGCTCGCCACCGGAGAGCAGCGAGAGCGTCCCGCTCACTCCCCGCTCGAGCGGTGGCCGTTCAGGGCGGGACATGCGTGCCCCTCCGGGTCGATGGGGTTGCCGCAGAAGCGGCAGGTCGGGCGTCCGGCCGCGCAGACCTCGGTGCCATGCCGGGCGAACGAGAGCATCTGCTCGCGAGTGGCCCGCAGCCGGATGGTCCCCGGCTCGTGCTCCTCCTCCGCGGCCTGGGCGTCCGCGGGCGCCCGCTCGCCCTCCTCCTCGCCTTCCTCGGCCTCCTCCTCACCCTCCTCGACCTCCGGCACCAGCTCCTCGGCCTCGAGCACAAGCAGGTCGTGCTCCTCCTCGTAGCCGATCGCCAGGCGCCCGGCCCGCCACTCGGGCATCACCGGCTCCTCGAGCTCGAGCTCCTCGTCGGGCGGACCCTCGCCGGTCTCCTTGCCGGTGCGCGAGAGGATCTCCAGCACCGAGGCGGCGAGCAGCTGCACCTGCTGCTTCTCGACCAGCACCGAGACGAGCCGAACCCCCTGACGCGCCTGGATGAAGAACGTCCGATCACCCGCGGGGCCGACGGCGCCCGCCGTGATGCGATCGACGCGATCGAGCTCGATGTGCACGGACCCTATCCTCGCACGCGGGCCGCGACCGGCCGGCCGGGACGCCCCGCGGGGCCCCGCCCTCGTCGCGGCTCGCGCGGTCGGCGGGCGGCGAGGTCCTCGAGGCCCCCCGTGTCGTTCACCCGGAGGATCCGGGGGACGCCGTCGCCCAGGACGACCGCGGTCACCGAGGTCGGGGCCACGACCAGCCGCTGGTACAGGTCGAGGTGGATGCCGGCGAAGTGCGCGAGCGCCAGGCGGATGACGTCGGCGTGGGTGACGACGACCGCCGTGCCCGCCGGGTGGGTGCCGGCGATCCGCTCGAACGCCTCCACGGCCCGGTGCTGGACCTCGTCGAGGCGCTCCCCGTCGGGGAACCGGACCGACGAGGGAACCTGCTGCACGCGCTTCCAGAGCGCGGTGCGGGCGAGTTGCGCGAGCGGGCGTCCGGTCCACCGCCCGTACTCCACCTCGATGACCCCGGGCTCCAGGCGAATCGGGATGCCGCGGGGAGCCGCCACCGCCTCGGCCGTCTCGCGGCAGCGCTCCAGGGGGCTGGCGTAGACGGCGGCGAGATGCACCGGCGCCAGCCGCTCCGCAAGCCGCCCGGCCTGGGCCCGGCCCTCCTCGGACAGGTGATGGCCCGGCTGGCGCCCGGAGAGCCGTCGTCCGGTGGCGTCGGTCAGCGCATGTCGGATCAGCAGCAGGAGGGCCACCCGGGAAGGATAGTCGGCACGAGGGCAGCGCACCGAGCCTGGCCTGCGCGCTGCGGAGCCCCGTCGTCACAGGATCGCCACGGCCCTGCGGGGCCGGGGGGCCGGGACGCGTGGGTACGATGGCGCGACATGGACTATGCGGTCTTCCGCGCGCTGAACTCCCTGGCCGTCCACGGCGGTGCCGCCTTCGATGCGGTCGTGCGGTTCCTGGCGAACGACGGCGTGGTGGTGTTCCCGCTCGCGCTCGTGGTGCTCTGGATCGTCCCGGGCCGCTCGGCGCACCGGGTGCGCACGGCGGCGGTGGTCTCCGCCGTGGCCGTCCTGGGGGCGCTCCTTCTGAACCAGGCCTGGGGCCATCTCGTGCACGAGGCCCGGCCGTTCGTCGCCCACCGCGGCCAGGTCGACCAGCTGATCGCGCACAGCGCCGACAACTCGTTCCCGAGCGACCACACCGCGGTGGGGTTCGGGGCGGCGGCCGGCCTGTGGGCGGCACGGCGATGGCTCGCGGCCACGCTCGGCGTCTGGGCGCTGCTCGTGGGGCTCGCCCGCGTGGTCGCCGGGCTCCACTACCCGATCGACATTCTCGTCGGCGCCCTCGACGGGATCGCCGCGGCGGCCCTGGTCTTGTGGCTCCTGCGAGCCCCACTCGACCGTCTCACCGGGTTCGGCGAGCGCGTCTACGGGCGGCTGATCTCGCCGCTTCGTGCCGTCGGGGCCGGGAGTGGTCGCGGCCGTGCCGGGGCGTGACCCGGTCGGTCCGCCTCGGACGGCGCTCGTCCCCCGCCGGCCCGCCACGAGGCGGCCGCCGCGATCAGGCACATGAGCAGTGAGGCGCCGAACGCGATCGCGAGCCCGTGCTTGAACGGCGCGGCGATCAGGTGGGGGAAGAACGTGGTCCCGGTGAGCCGCGCCGCCGTGGCGCGCGGGAGGGCGGCGACGACCCCCGCGGTCACGACCAGGTAGCCCTGCAGCAGCCACAGCAGGTAGCCGACGTTGCCGGGGCCCGCGGCTCGAGGCGGACGCCGCGGAAGATCGCCGGCAGCGAGATGTCCCCGCGCCCGCCGGCGTCGCTCAGGGCGGTTGGCGGATCCTGACTGCGAGGCGGCGCTCGGCTGCCGAAGGCATCGGGGCTCGGCGGAATAGTTTGGTCAACTAATTAGTTTTGTGAAACAATGAGCGGCATGAGGACGACGGGAGCCACGACGAGAGCGAGCCGGGAGGCGCGGCCGGAGGCCGCGCCGGGCGTTCCCGAGCTGGCCGGCCGGCTGCGCCAGGCGACGACCCGGCTCGCCCGGGTGCTGCGCCAGCAGGGCGAGGCCGGGATCAGCGCTTCGGCGGGATCGGCCCTGGCCGCCGTGCATCGCGCCGGGCGGATCACGCTGGGCGACCTGGCGGCCGCCGAGCGCGTGCAGCCCCCGACCATGACCAAGATCGTCGCCGGGCTCGAGGAGGCCGGGATGGTCGCGCGCGAGACCGACGGGCGGGACCGCCGCGTGACCTGGGTGCGCTGCACCCCCGAGGGCCAGCGCCAGATCCACCGCATGCGCAGCCGCAAGAACGCCTACCTGGCCAGGGCGCTCGGCGGCCTCGACCCCGCAGACGTCGCCGCGCTCGAGATGGCCCTCCCCGTCCTGGAGCGGCTGGTGGAGGAGGCGGAGTGACCGAGGCGCTGCGCGCTCGCGTCGTCCGGACGTTCCGCTCGTTCCACGTTCGCAACTACCGCTTGTACGCCATCGGGCAGATCGTGTCGCTGGTCGGCACCTGGATGCAGTCGGTCGCGCAGGTCTGGCTGGTCGTGAAGCTCACCGACGCCAGCCCGCTGGCGCTCGGCTGGGTGAGCGCGTTTCAGTTCGCCCCGGTGCTGTTGCTCGGGCCCTGGGGAGGCCTCATCGCGGACCGGCGAGACAAGCGCACGATCCTGATCGGGACCCAGGCCGCGCAGGCAGTGCTGGCGCTGGCCCTCGGCGTGCTCGACGCGACCGGCGCCGTCCGGCTCTGGATGGTGGACGTGCTGGCGCTCGGCCTCGGCCTCGTGACCGTCCTCGACAATCCGACCCGGCAGTCCTTCGTCACCGAGATGGTGGGGCCCGAGGACACGCTGAACGCGGTGTCGCTGAACAGCGCGACGTTCACGTCCGCCCGCATCGTGGGGCCGGCCGTCGCCGCGCTCGTCATTAAGCTCGGCGGGCTCGACATCGCCTTCTTCGCCAATGCCGCCTCGTTCCTCGCGGTGATCGTCGCCCTGATGATGATGCGGCCGAACGAGCTGTTTCGACGCGCGCCGGCGGCGCGACGCGCTGGGCAGATCCGCGAGGGCTTCCGGTACGTCTGGTCGTCCCCGGTCCTGCGCCGCACGCTCCTGCTCGTGACCGTGATCTTCACGCTGACCTTCAACTTCTCGGTCCTGATGCCGGTCATCGCGAAGTCGGTGTTCCACGGCGGCGCGGGGACCTACGCGCTGCTGCTCAGCGTGTTCGGGGCGGGCTCGCTCGTCGGCGCCCTCGTCATGGCGGGGCACGCCCGTCCGACCGAACGGCTGATCGCCGGCGCCGGGCTGGCGTTTGGCGCGCTGGTCGCCCTCGCGGGGGTGGCGCCGTCTATCGTCACCGAGGTGCTGGTGTGGGTGGCCGTCGGCCTCGCGTCGATGGCGCTGATGGCGTCCACGAATTCCCTGCTGCAGCTCTCCTCGGCCGACACCATGCGAGGTCGCGTGATGGCGCTGTATGCGGTGGTCTTCCTTGGCAGCACCCCGATCGGGAGCCCGCTGACCGGCTGGGCGGCCGAGCGGATCGGGCCTCGGGCGACCCTGCTGCTCGCCGGCGCGGTTGCCGTCCTCGCCTCGGCGGTCGCGCTGTGGGTGGCGCGCCGGCGCCACGCCGTCGAGCCCCCTGTCCGGGAGGGCCGGGCCGGGGCGGTGGCGGCCGGCGCGATCGAGGTCCCCGAGGCCGCGGAGACGGTGCTCGGCGCCTGACGCGAATCGGGAGGCGATCCGGGGTCGCGGGCGTGCCGGCCTGTGTCCGGCCTCAGACCGTCAGTCCCGAGATCCCTCGCCAGGCGAACGCGACGAGCGTCTCCACCGCCGCCGCGCGCTCGGCCGCCGGCGCGCCCGGGTCGCGCTGCGCGACCGTCTCGACCATGCCGACGAGCGCAAGGGCCGCGGTCTCGGCGTGCGTGCGGTCGAGGGTTCCTCGTGACTCGCGGACGATGAGGTCGGCGACCTCGTCGATGATGCGTGCGCGGGCGACCTCGACCCGCTCGCGGAATGCCCCCTCGGCCCCGACCGTCTCCTGCATCAGCAGCCGGAAGCCGCCGGCGTGCTCGTCGACGAAGTCGAAGTAGGCGCGGAACGAGGCGCGGATGCGCTCGCGGTTGCCGATCGGCGAGTCGAGGGCCGCCTTCACCCGCTCGTGCAGCGCGCCGAGGTCGGCGTCGAGGAGCGCGAGGTACAGGTCCCGCTTCGAGGGAAAGTGGTCGTAGAGGATCGGCTTGGTCACCCCCGCCTCGCGGGCGACCACGTCCATGGAGGCCGAGTGGTAGCCGACCTCCCCGAAGACCCGGCGCGCGACCTCCAGCAGCTGCGCCCGGCGCTCGGGCGCGCGCATCCGCCGGCGGATCGCCGCAGGCGCCG
>JAJYHN010000040.1 GCA_021784765.1 Actinomycetes bacterium | reverse complement strand
TTCCGATCTATCGACGCGTCCGGCGGTTCGAGTGCCGGACGCGTCCCCGGCCTGGCGATGCCGTCGGCGACGGGCGCCGCGACGAGGGCCAGGATCTCCGGATCGACCGTCCGGACGGCGCGGCGGACATCGACCGGGGCGACGTTGACGCCGGGGATCTCGGGCAGCTCGAAGGTCGGCTGCAGCGCAGCCCCGCAGTTCGGGCAGGTGGTCGCCGCCGGATCCCGGAGGGACGCGCCGCACCAGCCGCAGGCGGCGCGGTGCTCGGTGATCGGCGCCACGCCGAGCGCCGCGTCGTCGAGGCCGGGGGCGAACGCATCGCCGGCCGCGTCGAAGGCCGCCGCCATCGGGTCGGCCGGGTCGATCGGGACGGCCCCGCCGGGGACCTCGCCGGTGGGGACCTCGCCGGCGGGAACCTCGCCGGCGGCACCCCCGTTCGCGGAACCCGCGTCGGCATCGCGCTCCGGCTCCGGTGCGGAGCTCCCCGGCGACTGGTCGACCGGCCGGCGCTCGTCCACGATCACTCCCACTCGATGGTCGCGGGTGGCTTGCTGCTGATGTCGTACACGACCCGGTTCACGCCGGGGACCTCGTTCACGATACGCGAACTGATCCTCCCCAGAACGTCGTACGGGAGCTTCGCCCAGTCGGCCGTCATCCCGTCGTCGCTCGTCACGGCCCGGATCGCGACGACGTTCGCGTAGGTGCGCCCGTCGCCCATCACGCCGACGCTCCTGACCGGCGTGAGGATCGCGAAGCTCTGCCAGAGCGAGCGGTAGAGGCCGGCCGCCTTGATCTCGTCGATGACGATCCAGTCGGCGTCGCGCAGGGTCTCCAGCCGTTCGGCGGTGACCTCGCCGATGATTCGGATCGCGAGTCCGGGACCGGGGAACGGTTGCCGGTGCACCATCGCCTCGGGCAGGCCCAGCGCGAGCCCGACCTGGCGCACCTCGTCCTTGAAGAGATACCGCAGCGGCTCGATCAGCATGAAGCGGAGGTCGCTCGGCAGCCCGCCGACGTTGTGGTGCGTCTTGATCTTCTGGGCCGCCTTCGTCTCCGGGGCCGTCGACTCGATGACGTCGGGATACAGCGTCCCCTGGGTGAGGAAATCGATCCGCCCGAGCTTCGCCGCCTCTTCCTCGAAGACGCGGATGAACTCGTCGCCGATGATGCGGCGCTTCTCCTCGGGGTCCACCACGCCGGCGAGGCGGGCCAGGAACCGCTCGCGCGCATCCACCATCACCAGGCGCATGCCCAGGTTCCGCTCGAACGTCGCGCGCAGCAGCTCGGACTCCTGCCTCCGCATCAGGCCGTGGTCGACGTAGATGCACGTCAGGCGGTCCCCGACGGCGCGGTGGACGAGCGTGGCGGCGACGGCGGAGTCGACGCCGCCCGAGAGGGCACAGATCACCTTCCCGTCCGATCCGGTCGCGCGCGCGTGCGCGTCGATCCGGGCCCGGACGTCGCCGACCGTGGCATCGATGAAGTTCTCGGGCGTCCACGTCGGGCGCGCCCCGGCGATCGCGACGACGAAGTTGCGCAGGAGGTCGCGCCCGGCGGGCGTGTGCACGACCTCGGGATGGAACTGGATGCCGTACAGCCGGCGCCGGGGATCGGCGATCGCCGCGAACGGCGTCGACGAGGTCTGCGCGATCGCCCGGAAGCCTTCCGGGAGCCGGACGATCGAATCGCCGTGGCTCATCCACACCGGCTGCTCGCGCGGCGTCCCGGCGAAGAGGCGCGCGCCGTCGTCGGGCCCTCCCACCTCCACGACCTGGATCGTCGCGGGCCCGTACTCGCGCCGCTCGGCGGCGACCACCTCACCCCCGAGCGCCTCCGCCATGAGGTGCAGTCCGTAGCAGATCCCCAGCGTGGGGACCTCGCCGGCCCACAGTTCGGGGGCCGGACGCGGAGCACCCGCCTCGTAGACGCTGCTCGGGCCGCCGGAGAGCACGATCGCGACCGGGTGCCGGGCCATGATCCCGGCCCACGGCGTGTCGAAGGGAAGCAGCTCCGAGTAGACGTTCAGCTCCCGGATGCGGCGCGCGATCAGCTGCGCGTACTGGCTGCCGAAGTCGAGCACGACCACGGTGTCCGGGCGGGCCGCCGACGGCTCCGCGACCTCGCGCTCGGGCGATGGGGCGTGCAGCGCGGTCTCGAGGTACGCCTCGAACTCGGCGTCGTCCGGGACGAGCACGCGGTGCCCGGCGTTGGCCGGCTCCCCGTGCACGGTCTTGCCGCGCTCGGCGCGCGGCGGATGCTCGTGGTCGGGCGGCGTGGGGTGGATCTCGGGCACGGTCCCTCCCGGCGACTGGCTGTGGCGCGAGTCTAGCGGCGCGACCCGGCCAGGGGAACGGCCGGCGGGGCGGGCCGGAGCCGGAAGGCCGGGCCGTCTCCCAGGCGCTCCGACGGAGTCCCGTAGCGCAGCACGAGCTCGCGCACGGCGCGCGCCTGCTCCTCGCCGGCCAGCTCCTCCGCGCGCGCGTCGAACGAGCGCTCCCCGATCGTCACGCGGCACGCAGGGTCGGCGAGCAGGTTGCGCGCCCAGTTCGCGTACTCGTCCGCCGCGACGAGCACGGAGCCGTCGGGCTCGTCGACGAAGCCGACGACGGCGGAGCGGATGCGCCCGGAACGGCGGCCGCGGGTCTCCACCCGCGCCGCCCGGCCCCAGGACACCATCTCGTCGCCGACGGCGTCCTCGTCGACGGCATCCCCGGCGGCCATGTCATCGGGGGCGGCCGCGCCATCGGCGGCCGCAGCCCCGTCAGCGGCGTCATCGCCGGGCGGACGGCCCGCCGGGTCGGGGGCGCCGCCTACCTTGCCCGCTGCCAGGACTTTCCCTCGCTGGCGGCCGCCGGCGCGTAGACAATCTCGACCCGCTGCATCTCGCCGATCGTCCGGGCCCCCAGCGCCGCCATCGACTGGCGCAGCGCGCCGACCAGGTTCTCCGAGCCGTCGGTCACACGCGCCGGTCCGAGCAGGATCCGCTCCAGGGTGCCCACCGTGCCGACCCGGATCCGCGTCCCCCGCGGCAGCGTCGGAGAGGGGGCGGCCATGCCCCAGTTGGTGCCGCGTCCGGGTGCCTCGGCCGCGCGTGCCAGGGGCGACCCGAGCATGACGGCGTCGGCGCCCGCGGCGATCGCCTTCGCGATCTCGCCCCCGCGCCGCATGCCGCCGTCGCCGACCACCGGCACGTACCTGCCCGTCTCCTCCAGGTACGCGTCCCTGGCGGCGGCCACGTCGCTGATCGCGGTCACCTGGGGCACGCCGATCCCCAGCACCTCGCGCGTGGTGCAGGCGGCCCCCGGCCCGACGCCGACGAAGATCGCCGCGATGCCCTGTCGCATGAGCGCGTGGGCGGCCTCGAACGAGGTCGTGTTGCCGGCGGCGACGGGGATCGGCATCGAGCGCGTGAAGTCGGCGAGTTCGAGAGGGTCGTATCCGGCGGCCATGTGGCGCGCCGAGCTGACCTGCGACTGGACGAGGAAGAGATCCGCGCCCGCCTCCGCGCTGAGCGGGCCGAGCCGGCGTGCGACGGCCGGCGTGGCGGCGACGGCGGCGGGACTGCCGGCGGCGTGCAGCGCATCGATCCGGCGCGCGACGAGGTCGTCGCGGATCGGCCGCGCGTAGGCCTCGGCGAGCAGGTCGCGGACCTGCTCCTCCGGTGCCTCGGCGATGCGCCGGATGATCTCATCCGGGTCGTCGTAGCGAGCCTGCACGCCCTCGAGGTTCAGGACCGCGAGCCCGCCGAGGCGCGCCAGCTCGCCGGCCAGCCTCGCGTCGACCACCGCGTCCATGGCCGCGGCCAGGATCGGGATCCCGAGGCGGAGCCCGGCGATCTCCACCGAGAGATCCACGTCGGCGGGCTCGACCGTCTCGGGACCGGGCGCGAGCGAGACGTCGTCGAAGCCGTAGGTCGGGCGGATCGAATCGACCTTGGAGGCGCGTGCCGGTGCGGACGCGATACCGAGCGACGGTGATCGGGGCGAGCCCTGGGGCACGGGTTCCGCTCCTCTGCACGGCGGAGGGTTGGCGGGCAGTATACGGGCATGGACGCATCGGCCAGCGACTCCCCGGCTCCCGACTCCCCGACCCGCGGGGCGCCTCCTTCGGCTTCCGACCCGTCGGTCCCGGCGCCCGGTCCCCGCCCCGCTCCTGGCGGCATCGACACGCCGGCGGCGCGCGGCACCGCGGAACACGGGGCGCGCGGAGCCCCCGGGGTGCCCGGGGTGCACGGGGTGCCCGACACCGATGATCCGGAGGCCGCCGGCGTTCCGCCGCTCGTCACGCTGACGCGCATCCGGGAGGCCGCCGGCATCCTGCGCGGCGTGGTCGTGCGGACGCCGCTGCTGCGCTTCGGGCCGCCCATCCCGGACGACCCGCTGGGCCGGACGCGCGCATGGCTGAAGCCCGAATCGCTCCAGCCGATCGGCGCGTTCAAGCTGCGGGGCGCCTACTACAACGTCGCGTCGCTGCCGGCCGAGCGGCGGGCGGCCGGCGTGGTGGCCCACTCGAGCGGCAACCACGCCCAGGGGGTCGCGCGCGCGGCGCGGCTCCTCGGGGTGCGCGCCGTCATCGTGATGCCGTCCGACGCACCCGCCGTGAAGGTCGAGCGCGTCCGTGCGGACGGCGCGGAGATTGTCGTGGTCGGGCCGTCGAGCGAGGAGCGGGCCGAGCGGGCGGCGGAGCTGGCGCGGCGCGACGGGCTGACGATGGTGGCGCCGTACGACGATGCGGCCACGATCGCGGGTCAGGGCACGATCGGGCTGGAGATCGTCGAGCAGCTGGCCGAGATCGAGGCCGTGGCTGCGGCCGTGGGCCGCACCGGCGGAGCTGCGGCCGTGGCCGCGGTTCGCGCCAGCCGAGCTGCGGCCCACGCCGACCAAGCCGCCTCCCCTGCCGGCGGAGCCGCCTCCCCCGGCGGCGGGCCGACGACCCCGCCGACCCCGTTCACCGTGCTCGTGCCCGTCGGCGGCGGCGGGATCGCGAGCGGCGTCGCGACGGCGGTGAAGTCGCTGGCCCCGCACGCGACGGTGCTGGGCGTGGAGCCCGAGCTCGCCGCGGATGCACGCGACTCGCTGCGCGAGGGCCGCATCGTGACCTGGCCGGCCGACCGCGTCGGGCAGACGATCGCCGACGGGCAGCGGACCGCGCACATCGGCGTGATCCCCTTCGCACATCTCCGCCGCTACCTCGACGGCGTCCTGGTCGTCTCCGAGGACGAGATCGCCCGGGCGATGGTGCGCGCGTCACGCGAGGCCCGCCTCGTCCTCGAGCCCTCGGGCGCCACGACCCTGGCGGCGTGGCTCTTCCATGCCGGCGAGTTGCCGACCACCGGGCCGGTGGTCTGCATCCTCAGCGGCGGCAACGTGGACCCGGCGCGCTACCGGGCGCTCCTGGAGCGCGGGCTCGCCGCCGGGGCATGATCCCGGGCGGGATCGGGGCCGGCGGGTCGACGGGAAGAGCGGCCGCGGCCGACATCTGGCCTGTCCGACGCCTCGCCTGTCCGACGCCTCGCCTGTCCGACGCCTCGCCTGTCCGACGCCGGGGCCTGTCCGACGCATCCTGCAACATGACTCCGTACAGAACGGTATGTCGGCTGCGCCGCCCGTCCCGCCGGCGAACGGGCCGCCCGGAGTCGTCGGGTGACCTGCGGCGAGCGTGGGTGGGCGTCGCACAACCGTCCCTCCCGCTCCGCCGACCCGGCCCACTGGCCATACGGTTCTCCACGGAGTCGAATTGCACGAAAGGCGGG
>JAJYHN010000149.1 GCA_021784765.1 Actinomycetes bacterium | reverse complement strand
TGTCGCGCGCCGCGGCGGCCCCGTGCGAGGAGCCGGTGGCGACCGACACCCCGGGGGACGCCGGCCCGGACGGGGCCCGCGGCGCGGTCACCCCCGAGGACCCCTCGGCCACCACCGCGACGGGCGCCGTCGGCATCGTCGTGGTCGACCGGGGTCGGGCGGGCGTCGAGGGTGCCGGGGGCGCGACCGCCGGCCCGAGATACCTCGGCACCAGTCCGATCACCCCGAACCCGGGGCCGCCCCCAAGGCCGGGCAGGCGCAGGCCGTGCTGGACGATGCGCTCCACCGGAGCGAACAACACGACGACGAGCACCGCAGAGATGGCGGCCTTCGCGAGAGCCGACAGCCGTTGCCGCGCGGCCCGAGGCTTCGCCTCGGCCGGGTCGGGGCCGGGCGGTTCGGGGACTGGGGGGATGGTCACGCCTCTGGTTCTCTCTTCGGGGCCCGCGGTCCGCATCTTGAGTCCCGGACCTCGATAGAGTGCCAATCGTGGCGGCCAGCGCGGTGCCGGCACCGGAGGGAGCATCGTGATCGACCCGGAGCTCGTCCAGGAGGTCCTGCGCGAGGCGCTCGCGACCGGCGGCCGCTTCGCGGAGGTGTTCGCGGAGGTCCGCGCCTCGACGACGATCCGGCTCGACAACGGGCGCATCGAGGAGGTCGTGGCCGGCGGGGACCGCGGCGCCGGCATCCGCGTCCTCTACGGCGACGCCCAGGCCTACGCGTTCACCAACCGCCTCGACGCGACATCGCTGCGCGAGGCCGCTCGGACGGCTGCCGGCGCCGTCCGGAGGGGAGGGGCCGGTGCCGGCGCGGTCGCCGACCTTCGCGCCGCCCCCCCGGTTCGCCACGAGGTCGAGCGGCCGGCCGCCGAGATCCCGCGGGAGTGGAAGGTCGCGTGGCTCGGGGAGGCCGAGGAGGCCGCCCGGGCGCTGGATCCGTCGGTCCGTCAGGTGCTGATCGCCTACACCGACAGCCTGCAGCGCGTGCTGATCGCCTCCTCCGACGGACGGCTCGCCCGGGAGGAGCGCCCGCGCATCCGGCTCGTCGCCCAGGTCGTGGCCGTCCGCGATGGGGTCATCCAGACGGGGTTCGAGGGCCCGGCCGGGGCGACCGGCGCCGAGCTGTTCGACCGCCGTCCCCCAGCCGAGACGGGCCGCCTGGCCGCTCGCGTCGCCGTCGCGATGCTCGACGGCCGCCCGTCGCCGGCAGGCGAGATGCCGGTCGTCCTCGGCCCCGGGGGGGGTGGCGTCCTGTTCCACGAAGCCTGCGGCCACGGCCTGGAGGCCGACCACATCCAGAAGGACGCGTCGGTCTTCAAGGGCCGGCAGGGCGAGCGGCTGGCCTCGCCGCTCGTGACCGGCGTCGACGACGGGTCGGTCCCGGAGGCCTGGGGGACGAACGCCTTCGACGACGAGGGCATGCCCACGCAGCGGACGGTCCTGTTCGACGAGGGGCGGCTGGTGGGGCAGCTCTACGACCGCCTGCGGGCCGAGCACGACGGCGTCCCCTCGACCGGAAACGGCCGCCGCCAGAGCTACGCGCACCTCCCGGTCCCGCGGATGACGAACTCCTACATCCTGGCGGGGTCGACGCGCCCGGAGGACGTCGTCGCCTCGACGCCGCGCGGCCTGTACGCACGGACGCTCGGCGGCGGGCAGGTCAACCCGGCCAACGGCGACTTCGTGTTCGGCGTCGCCGAGGGCTACCTGATCGAGGACGGACGGATCACCGCGCCGGTCCGCGGCGCGAACCTGATCGGCAACGGCCCGGCGATCCTGGCCGCGATCGACGCTGTGGCGGACGACTTCGACACGCGGGACGGCGTCTGCGGCAAGGAGGGCCAGGGGGTCCCCGTATCGAACGGCAGCCCCACGCTCCGGATCGCCCGCATGACCGTGGGGGGGACCGATGTCTGACCTGACCGACCTCTGCGCGCGGGCCGTCGAGGCTGCGGCCGGCGACGAGCAGGTCGAGGCCTACGCGACGGCGAGCCGGAGCCTGGAGGTCCGGGTCCGGGGCGGCGAGGTGGAGGCCCTGACCTCCGCCGAGACGCGCGGGCTCGGGATTCGGGTCATCGCCGGCGGCCGGGTCGGCTACGCCTATGAGGCCGATCCCTCCCCAGAGGAGGTTCCGGCGCTGGTCGCGAGCGCTCGCGAGGGCGCCCGGTTCGCCGAGCCCGACCCGGCCAACGAACTGCCGGCCCTCGAGCCGGTCGAGCCCCTGCCCGGCCTGTTCGATCCGGCGCTCGCGGCGGCACCGACCGAACGGAAGGTCGCGCTCGCCGTGGACCTCGAGCGTGCGGCCGTCTCCGCCCACCCCAAGGTCCGCAAGGTCGAGCGCGCGAGCTACGGCGATTCGGCCGTCCGCGTCGCCGTCGCCTCGACCCGGGGCGGGCCGCTCGAGCACGAGCGCGCCGACTGCTGGGTCTCCGTCGCCGCCCTCGCCGAGCGGGGGGACGAGACGCAGGCCGGGTTCGATTTCGCGGTCGCGCGGAGCCTGGAATCCCTGGCGTGGGAGCGGGCGGCCGGCGGCGCCGCCGAGCGCGCGGCCCGGCTGCTCGGGGGCGTGAAGCCGGCCACCGAGCGTCTGCCGGTGATCCTGGACCCGGCCGCTGCGGCCTCGTTCCTGTCGGTGCTGGCCGGCTCGCTCTCGGCCGAGGCGGTGCAGAAGGGCCGCTCGCCCCTCGCACCCCTGGTCGGCGAGCGCGTGGCGAGCGACCTCGTCTCGCTGGTGGACGACGGACGGCTGCTCGAGGGTCCTGGCGCGGCGCCGTTCGACGACGAGGGGGTCGCGACCGGACGCACAGCCCTCGTCGAGGACGGGGTGCTGCGCGGCTTCCTGCACAACCAGACGACCGCGGCCCGCGCGGGCATCCGCTCGACGGGGAACGCCGGCCGCAACTCCTACCGCACGGTCCCCGGCGTGACCCCGACGAACCTGTTCTTCGCGCCCGGCTCGGAGTCGCCTGAGGCGTTGCTGGCGCGGGCCGGCCGGGCCGTCTACGTCCAGGAGGTGTCGGGGCTGCACTCGGGCGCCAGCTCGGTCTCGGGGGACTTCTCCGTGGGAGCTGCGGGGCTGCGAGTCGAGGGCGGGGCGCTGGCCGAGCCGCTGCGCGAGATGACGATCGCGAGCACGCTGCTCGACGTCCTGAAGGCGATCGCCGGCGTCGGCTCGGACCTCCGGTTCTTCCCGTTCGGCGGGGCCCTCGGCGCGCCGACGGTCCTCGTCGGCGAGATGACGGTCGCCGGAACCTGAGGGCCGGCCTCAGCCGTTCGGGCGGAGCTCCATCAGCCGTTCGGAGGGCGGCCCGAAGCCGAGCTTCCCATACAGCCCCTGGGCGTCGCGCGTGTGCAGCAGCCACGACCTCGGCCGGGGGCCGCGCTCGACGGCCTCGCGCACGAGCGCCACGCCGAGGCCCCGGCCGCGGAACTCCTCCAGCACGTAGACGTCGGCGAGGTAGGCGAAAGAGGCGCCGTCGGAGACCACGCGGCAGAATCCGACCTGTCGACCCTCGCGGTAGAGGCCGACCACGCGGGTGGCGCCCCGCACCAGCCGCTCGACCTCCGCGCGGGGCCGGCCGAGCGCCCAGTAGGCGTCGGTGGACAGGAACGCGTGCACGGCGACGACGTCGACCCGCTCGACCTCGTCGTCCAGTTCGAAGCCCCCGGGAAGCGCGCGCCGCATGCGAGCGAGGCTAGCAGGACGTCCGCCGCGGGGCGCGCGGATGGCCGCATCCCCCCGGCATCAGTGCCCCGGGGCCTGCGGTCGAACGGTCGGTCGTCCCCGACAGGGTCGCCTGGCGGTCGAGCGGCAGTGGCAGCACACCACGTGCCACGATCCGGCGACAGAGCGCCGTCCCCTCCGGAGGGCGGCGCTCATGGCGTCGGCGAGACGTCCGGTGGCGGGAAGCCTGCCGTGACGGCCGGCTCGATGGCCACCTGCAGATCGGCGAGCGCCCTCGCCAACGCCAGACGCTCCTCCTGGTCGGGCGAGACGAGCAGGAACAGGACGGCGTGAGGCGTCCCACCGGCACTCACCGAGGGCACGTCGAGACCGGCCCCGGCGGACGAGCCGGCACCGCTCTCGATCACCAGCAGAACCTCGGCGCCCGAGACGACCGTCTCGGTATGAACGCGCCCGCCACGGAAGGTCGCGAGCACGTCCACACGGTCCCCCGGTCCGATCGCTCCGGGAGGAAGGGTGGAGGGTACGGCGAAGGCCCGGAGCCCCTCGGGAACCAGTGACGCCACCGGGCCCGCGCGTACGCGAGCCAGCCGGGTCTGGGTCACCACCTCGCCTGGGGCGAGGTCCGCGAGGGCCACCCGGCCGACGACCTGCGAGGCCCGCGAGAAGGCGCCGGGAGGGAGGGCGGCCGCCAGCATCGGCTCGACCCGCACCTCCGCCGCGCCGATCGGCGCGCCGCGGGCGATCGGTGCGACGGCGACGACCGCCGGAAGGGTTCGGGCCGGTCCGGCCGTCGACCTCGCGCCAGCCAGCGCCGCCTGTCCCATCGCGCCGGCCAGCGCCGCCGACACCAGCGCCGCGACCGTGTAGAGGCCCGACGCGCGGGGACGCCTCCTGCGCACGCGCGCTCCTTTCGGGGAAGCACCCTGGGGGGAGGAGACGGACCGTGCTCGCGGGGCTCGCGCCCACCGGCGACGCTACGCGGGATGACGGCGCACGTCTGTGATGAAGCTCACTTGCCGGGGAAATTCGGGGCGGGCTCAAACCTCGAACCGGGCGCCCTCGAGCGCGTGCGCGCACGCGCAGTCCCGTTCCTCCGGCAGCGCCGCGATGGCCGCGAAGAGGAGGCCGCGCAGCTTCGCGATGTTCTCGTCGAACACCCGGATGACCTCCTCGTGGCTCACCGGCTCGATCTCACCCTCGACCCCGACGTCGTAGTCGGTGATCATCGAGATGTTCGCGTAGCACATCTCCAGCTCACGGGCGAGGATCGCCTCGGGGTGCTGCGTCATGTTGATGACCTCCCACCCCTGCGCCGCGAAGAACCGCGACTCGGCCCGCGTGGAGAATCGCGGGCCCTGCACGGTCACGACGGTCCCCCGGTCGTGCAGCGGCAGGCCGCCCTCGCGAGCCCGCTCGATCGCCGTCGCGCGCATCGTCGGGCAGTAGGGATCGGCGAACGAGACGTGCGTCGTCTCCGGCCCGTCGTAGAACGTCGACGGCCGCCCGCTCGTTCGGTCGACGAGCTGATCGCAGACGACGAACTCGCCGGGCCGCACGTGCGGCTGCAGCGACCCGGCCGCACACGGGCCGAACACCCGCTCGACGCCGACCGACCGGAGCGCCCACAGGTTCGCGCGGTAGGGCACCTGGTGCGGCGGGAACTGGTGGTGGAGGCCGTGGCGGGGAATGAAGGCCACGCGCCGGCCCTCGACGGTCCCGACGGCGACCGGGCCGGAGGGTGCGCCGTACGGCGTCTCGACCTCGACCTGCTCGACGTCCTCCAGGAACGAATAGAAGCCCGAGCCGCCGAGGACGCCGTAGCGGACCGGCTCGATGGGAGGCGTCGCGACCGCCACGGTCAGGCCGACTTCTCGGCCGCGCCGGCGCCGGAGGAGGATCCCGGGGAACCGGAGGAGGGGGGAGAAGACGGCGAAGAGGACGACGAGGAGGTCGAGCCCTCGCCCTTCGACGAGCCGGACCCCGCGTCGCGCGCCCGGGTTCCGGCCGGCTTGGCAGCCCCCGAGCGCGAGTCGGTCGCGTAGAACCCCGATCCCTTGAACAGGATCCCGG
>JAJYHN010000079.1 GCA_021784765.1 Actinomycetes bacterium | reverse complement strand
TCAGGTCGACGTGGACCCAGTCGACCGCGTCGCGCACCCGCGCCACCTCGCCGGCCAGGTCGGCGAAGTCGGCGGCGAGGATCGAGGGAGCGATGAGCGCCATCGCGGGATGGTACCAGCGACGTGGGCCGGCGCCACCCCCCCAGGCCTGACGGACCGCGCCTCCGGCCGCCAGCCGTCTAGGCCTTCTTCTTGCGCTCTCCGCCGCGCTCGGCCGCCTTGCGGGCCTCGCGCTCCTTCCTCTTCCGCTCGCGATCGTGCGCCCAGCGAACCTTGTTGCGGTCTCCCCTGCCCATTCAGCGCTCCTCCCCCTCGGGGTCGTGGCCGATCGCGAGCTCGGCGCTGCGCTTGCACGCAGCGTCGATGGCGTTCAGGAACGCCGCCCGCACGCCGGCTTCCTCCAGGTGCCGGATCGCGGCGATCGTCGTGCCGCCCGGCGAGGTCACCATCTCCCGCAGCTCCACCGGGTGGCGTCCGGTGTCGCGGAGCATCCGCGCCGAGCCGAGCATCGTCTGGATGATCAGCTCGGTCGCGACGTCGCGCGAGAGCCCGAGCAGGATACACGCCTCGATCATCGCCTCGGCCAGCAGGAAGAAGTAGGCGGGACCCGAGCCGCTGGTCGCCGTCACCGCGTCCTGATGCTTCTCGGGCAGCCGGATGACCCGCCCGACCGACGACAGCAGCTCCTCGGCGACGGCCAGGTGCTCGTCGGCGGCGTGGCGGCCGGGCGAGATCACCGACATCGCCTCGTCGACCAGCACCGGCACGTTCGACATCGTCCGCACGACCGGGGTTCCCTCGGGGACGAAACGCTCGACGAACGAGGTCCGGATGCCGGCGGCGAACGAGATCACGAGGTGGCGCGGGGTGACGGCGTCGCGGATCTGCTCGAGCAGGTGCTCCATGTCCTGGGGCTTGACGGTCAGCACGACCGTCGAGGCCCAGCCGACCGCGTCGGGGTTCGAGAGGGTCGTGGCGACTCCGAGCCGCTCGGCCAGCTCGCGCGCCCGCTCCTCGCGCCGGCAGGTGATCACCAGCTCGTCACGCACCCGGGCCCCGGAGCGAAGCAGCCCCGAGGCCAGCGCCTCGCCCATCCGCCCACCGCCCAGGAACGCGACCCGCCGAGCGCGTGCGCTCCCCTCCGGGAGGGCCGGGGTCGAGGGGGATGCCGTCACCTCAGCCACGCGCGCTCACCGTCCCCGACCG
Organism: Actinomycetes bacterium; assembly: GCA_021784765.1. Lineage (GTDB taxonomy): Bacteria > Actinomycetota > UBA4738 > UBA4738 > UBA4738 > JAJYHN01. The sequence goes on along the minus strand of JAJYHN010000079.1, from coordinate 4,553 downwards.
GCCGGCCTCACCCGCGCAGGCGCAGGGCGTTCGACGCGAAGAACCACAGGTTGGCCGGACGCTCGGCCATCCGGCGCGTCAGATACGGGTACCACTGGGTGCCGTACGGGACGTAGATCCGCACCGGCTCGCCCTCGGCCATCAGCTCGCCCTGGAGGTCCCGGCGGATCCCGTAGAGCAGCTGGAACTCGTAGCGCTCGCGCGGCACGCGCTCGCCGTGGACGTACGCCTTCGCGCCGGCCACCAGCCTCGGGTCGTGGGTCGCGAAGTGCACGGTCGAACCGGCCGCCAGCAGGTCCCGCGACAGGGCGGCGAAGCTGCGGAACACGTCCCGGCGGTCCTGGTAGGCGACCTCCGGAGGCTCGAGGTAGGCGCCCTTCGTCATCCGGACGATCGCGTTCGGCCCGGCGATGCGGGCGGCGTCGTCGGCCGTCCGGTAGAGGTAGGACTGCAGGCACACGCCGACGTTCGGGTGCCGCTCGCGGAGGGCCAGGTACACCTCGAGCGTCGCCTCGACGTACTGGCGGGCCTCCATGTCGATCATCACGAGGATCGGGGGGTCCGCCTCCGCCGCGACCGCGAGCAGCCGCTCCATGTTCTCGTGGCACCCATCGACCGACAGGTCGAGGCCGAGCTGGGTGAGCTTCACCGAGACGGCGCCCCCGATCTCGGGTCGGCTGCGCAGGGCCAGGATCGCCAGGACGTAGTCGTCGGTGGCGGCGACGGCCTGCTCCTTCGACTCGACGTTCTCACCGAGGTGGTCGAGGATCGTCCCGAGTCCCCGGTCGCGGAGCTCCCGGGCCACGCGGATCCCGTCCTCGAGCGCCGGCCCCGCGACGAACCGGCCCGCCACGCGCTGCCCGAGCGTCCGCTCGGTCACCAGGTGCCGCACCGGCGGAAGGCCGGTCACCCACAGGACGGGGCCGCGCAGCAGGCTCACCGACGGTCTTCCCTCGTCGTCACGAGCCCGAGTATAGGTGCGCCGGGCGGGCCCGCCGGCGGGACGGCGCCCCTCTGACCGACGTCACGGGCTGAGCTGGATGATCGGTGTCGGGCCGATCTGGATGTGAACGTGGTGGGCCACGGCCCCGAAGAGGCCCAGCGCCAGGATGAGGCCCACCACGAGCAGGGCTCCGACCGCGACCCCGACCCACCCGAGGACGATCCCGGCGACGGCCATGCCCTCGCCGGTCTCCGCCCCCCCGGACGCCCGGATCTCCGACCGTCCGCTGTAGCCGAACGCCAGCGCGAGGATCGACCCGAGTCCCGGAAGGACCGTCAGCCCCGCGATGCCGAGGACGAGCGCCGCGACGGCCATTCCGTTCGTCGGCGCCGCGGGCGCCGGAGGCATCCGCGCCTGGAGCGGGCCCGGCGGCGGGACGTCGCTCACGGCCGAGCTCCTGCCCGCCCGGCGGGGATCACCGGCAGGATCAGCCGCGACGGCCACGAGGGCGTGTGCCAGACACGGTTCTCGGCGACCTCCATTCGGGTGCCGGTCGCGAGCGGCTCGCCGGTCTGCAGGTTCCGGTCGTACTTCGGGAACGCCGACGAGGCGACCTCCAGACGGATCCGGTGCCCGGCGCGGAACACATGGGAGGTGTTCCAGAGGTCGACCTCCATCCGCGCGACCTCGCCGGGCACCAGCGGGATCTCGCGGTCCATCCCCTCCCGGTAGCGCGCCCGGACGATGCCGTCGCACAGTCGCTGGCAGAACCCGCCGGGGTGGACGTCGACCAGCTTGGCGGCGAAGTCGGTGTCGAGGGCGGAGGACGACGCGAACAGCTCCAGGCGCACCGGCCCGGTCACCTCGAGGTCCTCCCCGAGTACCTCGGTCGAGTACACCAGCACGTCCCCCCGCTGCTCGACCGCCGCGTAGTCGTCGGGCCCGCCGATCTGGTCGGACGTCGGGCTCGTGAGGAACGGCACGGGATGCGCGGGGTCCGACAGGTAGACGTCCGGCGACTCGTCCGCGGCCGGCGACTCCATCGAGAGCGTCCCGTCCCCGAACCGGCTGTTCGCGGCGCCACCGCTCCGCAGATGGAAGGGGGTCCAGACGGTGTCCGGCAGCGGCCAGGCCTCCTCGTCGCGCCAGACGTTCGCGCCCATGACGAAGATCCGCACCGGCGGCTCGCCACCGACGCCGTTGTCCTCGCCCTTCACGAAGTGGTCGAGGAACCGGAACTGCGCGCCCTCCAGGTCGATCACCGCATCCGGCCCGAAGTCGACGTCGCCGAGGCGCCGGTCCCTGTTCACCTGGTGGCCCCACGGCCCCATCAGCAGGCGCTGGCCGCGACGTGCCCGCTCGGTCGGCGCCGCGGCGGCCATCCCCGCGAAGTTCAGTGGCGTGCCGATCTGCTCGTCGTCGTACCAGCCCGACACGTGGAGCACCGGCAGGTCGACCTCGCCGAGCCGGTGCTGGTAGCGGAGCGGCTCCCAATGGTCGTCGAGCGTCGGGTGCTCGAGGTCCCGGCGCCAGTGCGCGCAGTGGAACCCGGCCGCCTCGTCCATCGTGGCGAGCGGCAGGTGCTCGTAGGCCCGCATCCAATCGACCGGGGCCACGTTCTGCGCCAGGCGCCCATCGACCAGGCGGAACCAGCACAGGTGCATCGGCCCGTGGGTCCCGGTCGGCCACTCGACGAACGGGTCCGACGGGGTCACGGCGACGATCATCGCGGCGAGATGCGGGGGGCGCTCCAGCGCGGTCAACCACTGGATGTGGCCGAGGTAGGACCCGCCCATGGTGGCAACCCTCCCATCGCACCACGCCCGCTCGGCCAGCCACTCGATCGCGTCGTGGCCGTCCCGTCCGTCGGCCCGGTAGGGATCGAACGCGCCGTCGGAGTCGCCGCGTCCACGCACGTCCGTCGCGACGAACGCGTAGCCGCGCTCGGCCGCCCTGGCACCGAGGTCGGCGAGCCGCGGCTCGTTCTTGTTGTAGGGGGTTCGCAGCAGGATCGCGGGGACGGGGTCCTGCCCCGACGGCCGGGTCACGTCGGCGGACAGCGTCGCGCCGTCGCGCATCGGGATCCGCACGTTGAACTCGCGGCGCGGCGGCGCGCTCATCGACGACCACCTCCCGGTCGGGGACGTCGCGTCCCTCGCGGACCCACGCGGAAAAGAGACTGGCCCGAGGGACCTCCGGTTCCCACCGGCCGAGACCGGCGACCACCTTCGACCCCTCGGGCCAGGTGCCCCGAGTAACCTACTGCGACTGTCTTGGTTTCCTTATGGTCGACCCTTTCGTTGGGCTTTGGGGCCTCCCGAACCTCCCCACCCGGACGGCCAGATGGCCTATCCAACCGTACGAGCAGGTGCGCCCAGTCGGCCTTACGGCTTTCCCAGGGGTCCCCATTCGGTTCCCTGACTCAACCGCTCCGGCTGCTCGGAGCAAGGTGAATCTTGCGGCCGGGCGGGCCCGGCGTCAAGGAGACAAAAACCCAGGTCGCGCCCATTTCCGCAGGTCAGCCCCGTTGGGTGCCCGGGGAATCTGGAGTGACAAATCCGGGAACGGCCGCGCCGGGACCCTGGCCGGCCCGCCGGCCGCGCCGCGCGAGCGCGAGGTACACGTCGCGGATCTCCGCCGCGGTCTGGTCCCACGAGAAGCGCGCGGCATGGCGCAGCGCGCCGGCCGACAGCCGGGCCGCGAGCGCCGGATCACCGAGCAGCCGCAGGATCCGCTCGGCATGGTCGGCGGGGTCGTGCCCCTGCACGAGGAACCCGCCGACCTCGTCGACGACCGCGTAGCGCAGGCCGCCGACGGCGGCGGCGACCACCGGCGCGCCGCAGGACTGGGCCTCGAGCGCGACGAGCCCGAACGACTCGGATCGCGACGGCACCAGGACCATCTCCGCGGCCGAGTAGAAGTCGGCGAGTCGCTCCTGCGGCTGCGGGGGGAAGAACACGACCCGGTCCTCCACCCCACAGGTCGCGGCCAGGTGCATCAGCCGAGCCACCTCGTCTCGCCCCTCGGCGACGCCGGACGGTCCGCCGACGAACCCGAGCACGGCGTCGCGGGCCAGCGCCGGGGCGCGCGCCACCGCGACGGCGAGCGCGCGGATGGCGACGTCGGGCCCCTTCAGCGGCTGGAGGCGTCCGACGAACAGGAGGAGCCGGGCGCCGGTCAGGTGCAGGCGGGCGCGGGCCTCGTCCCGCGGGCGGGGCGAGAACAGCGTCCGGTCGACGCCGGGCGGCACGACGTGGATGCGGCGTGGGTCGGCGCCGTACAGACCGACCAGATGGGCTGCCTCGACGGGGGTCGGGGCAAGGATGCGGTCGGCGCCACGGACGACGCGTTCCTCACCGTCCAAGCGGACCGGCGGCTCCGGATGGTCGCCGTCGGCCAGCGAGAAGTTCTTGACCTTGCCGAGCGTGTGGAACGAGGCGACGAGCGGCGCACCCCAGATCTGCTTGGCGCGCTCCCCGACCCACCCGGACAGCCAGTAGTGGCTGTGCACGACGTCGTAGGGCGAGTGGCGACGGGGATGCGCGTCGGCCTCGGCGGCCGCCAGGCCGACGACGCCCTCCAGGAACTCGGGAAGGATCGCCGGCAGGTC
>JAJYHN010000011.1 GCA_021784765.1 Actinomycetes bacterium | reverse complement strand
AGGCGGCGAGACGATCCACGCCACCACTCTACGAGCCGGGTCGCTCCGATGATCTATACTGCCGCACATGGCCGTTTACCTGCGGTTTTAGGATGCTCGGGGGTTTCGACGCCGCAGCGTTTCGCCGGGCGATGGCACTGTACGGGGTGGCCCTCCGCGAGCATCGGGAGGAGCTCGACTCGCTGAACGTCTTTCCGGTGCCGGACGGCGACACGGGCACCAACCTGCTGGTCACGCACGAGCGCGTCGAGCGGGCCCTGGCCCTCGAGGCAGACGACGCGGGGCTCGACGAGGTGTGCCGGGCAGTGGCCGGTGCCTCCCTCGCCGGGGCGCGGGGGAACTCAGGGGTGATCCTGTCCGAGATGCTTCGCGCGATCTGCGCCCGGGTCGAGGCATGGGGGACGTCGGGGCGCCGGCCGGACCCTGCGGAGGTGGCGGAGGCGCTCGAGCATGCGGCCTCCCGCGCCTACCGGGTCGTGGCGCGCCCGGTCGAGGGGACCGTGCTGACCGTCGCACGCGAGGCCGCCGAGGCGGCAAGGGCGGCCGCGCCGACGGCCGGCGAGCCGGCGGAGGTCCTCGACGCGGCGCTGGACGGTGCGCGGGCGTCGCTCGCGCGAACCCGGGAGGGTCCCCCGGCGCTGCGGGCGGCGGGGGTCGTCGACGCGGGGGGCAAGGGGCTGGTGCTCCTGCTGGATGCCCTCCGGTCCGCCGCCCGCGGGACCGGGCTCACCGAGCCGGTGGGGCCGCAGGGCCCGGTCCGGCGCGCCGAGCCGCCGCCCGTGGGCGACGCGGCCCCGCCTGGGGCGACCCCGACCGAGCCCGGGTACGAGGTCCAGTTCCTGCTGGAGGTCGACGAGGCCGCGGTGCCGGTGCTGCGGGCGGCGCTGGCGGCGATCGGCGAATCGCTCGTCGTCGTCGGGGGCGACGGGCTGTACAGGGTCCACGTCCACACCGGCGAGGCCGTTCGAGCGTTGGAGGCGGCGCTGCGGGTCGGCCGGTTCCGGGACGTCTCGGTGGGGCCGCTCGCGAACGGCGGTGGCATCGGGTCGGCACCGGCCGGCGCGACCTCCTTGATCGTGGGCGCCGAGGGGGAGGGGCTGGCCCGGGCCTTCCGCTCGCTCGGCGCGCGCGTCGTGTCCGGCGCTCGGGGAGGAGCGGCCGGCTGGCCATCGCCGGCCGCGCTGCTCGCCGCCGCGGCGGCCGAGCCTCTGCCGGCGATCGTGCTGGCCGCCGAGGCCGAGGCCGCCGTGCTCTCGGAGCGGGCGGCGCCGCGCGTCCGCGTCGTGACGGTGTCCTCCCCGGTCGTCGGGCTGTCGGCGGCCGCGGCCTTCAATCCGGCGGAGCCGCCCGAGGCGAACGAACGGGCCATGCGGGACGCTGCCGCCCGGTGCCGCTGGGGCGAGGTCCTGCGGCGCGACGGCGCCACCCCGCTCGGGGTCGGGCCGGGCGCCGTGGCGTCCGGCCCGCCGGCGGGCTGGCTCGGCGTGGTCGACGGCCGTCCCGCCGACGCGTTCCCGACCGCCGGCGAGGCGGCGGTGGCCGTGGCGCGGGGGCTCGGCGCCGGCCCCGAGGCCGAGGTGCTGACGCTCGTGTCCGGTGCTGGCGCCGACGCGCGCGATGCCACCGGGGTCGAGAGGGCGCTGCGTGCGGCCTTCCCCGGCCTGCAGGTCGAGGTCCTCGACGGTGGGCAGCCCGGCCCGCCGTTCCTGATCGGGCTCGAGTGACCGGCGTGCTCGGTCTCGACGACCGCGTCACGGCGATCGACGCGCGCCTGGCCGCGCGCCGGACCGGCTGGCGGGCGAAGAGCCCCCCGGCGGCCGAGGTCCTGCGCGAGGGGTTCGGGATCGAGACCGTCGGGGGGTTGCTGCGCCACTACCCGCGCCGCTACATCGACCGCTCGGCGACGGCGCCGATCCGGGGCATGCGGATCGGCCAGGACGTCACGGTCATCGGGCGCGTCCGGCGGGTGGCCTCGCGGCGGACGCGTCGCGGGCAGGTCATGGTCACCGTCACGGTCTCCGACGGCACCGGGTACCTCGAGCTCACGTTCTTCAACCAGCCGTGGGCCGAGCGCACGTACCGCGTGGGCCTCGAGCTCGCGGCCTCGGGCCGCGTGGCCACCTACGGGGGCCGCCTGCAGCTGGCGAACCAGGAGGTCGAGGTCCTGCGGGGCGACGACGCCGAGACCGTCCACACCGGCAGGATCATCCCCGTCCACCCCGCGACCGAGGGGGTCACCCCTCGCACGATCCGCGAGCTCGTCTTCCGCGCCCTGCAGGGTCTCGGGCGGATCCCCGAGCCCTACGACCCGGCCCTGGTCGCCGGGGAGGCGCTGCAGGGCGAGGACGCGGCGCTCCGCGCGATCCACTTCCCCGAGGACGAGCGGGCGCTCGCGGCCGCGCGGGAGCGGCTGAAGTTCGACGAGCTGTTCGCCCTCGAGCTCGGCGTGGCGTTCCGCAAGCGCCGCCTCGAGCGGACGTCGAAGGGGGTGACCCACGACCCCGGCGCCGCGCTCGCCGCCGCGTTCGTCGAGCGGCTGCCGTTCGCGCCGACCGGCGCCCAGCGGCGGGCGATGGCCGAGATCGCGGCCGACATGTCCTCGGGACGGCCGATGAACCGCCTGCTCCAGGGAGACGTCGGCGCGGGAAAGACGGCCGTCGCCCTGTACGCGGCCGCGGTGGCCGTCCAGTCCGGCCACCAGGCGGCGATCATGGCGCCGACCGAGGTCCTGGCCGGCCAGCACGCCCGCAGCGCGGCGACCCTGCTGGCACCGATCGGCGGCCGGGACGTCCTCGCTCTCCCGGCCCGGGCCGCGCGCCGGCCCGGGGACGACGCCCAGCAGAGCCTCCTGGACCAGGAAACCTCGGAGGCCGACGGCGGGGTGCGGGCAGAGGCGCCAGCCGCGGAGGGCCCCGTGTTGGCGCTGCTCACCGCGTCGGTCACCGGCCGTGACCGGGCCCGCGTGCTCGACGGCATCGCCTCCGGCGAGGTCGACCTGGTGATCGGCACCCACGCGCTCGTGCAGGAGGGGGTCTCGTTCGCCGATCTCTCCCTGGCCGTCGTCGACGAGCAGCACCGCTTCGGCGTGCACCAGCGGGTCCGGCTGAAGGAGAAGGGCGCCGGCGAGGACGGCGGCTATCCGGACGTGCTGATCATGACCGCCACGCCGATCCCCCGGACGCTCGCGCTCACCTACTACGGCGACCTCGACGTGTCGGTGCTGGACGAGCTGCCCGCCGGCCGCCAGCCGATCGAGACCCTGGTCGCCCGCACGCCGCAGGCGCGGGGTGCCGCCGAGGGCCTGGTCCGGCGCGAGGCGGCGGCCGGCCGGCAGGCGTTCGTGGTGTGCGCGGCGATCGACGAGGGGAACCGGGCGGAGGTGAGGGCGGCCGAGGCCGAGGCCGAGCGGCTGCGGGCGGAGGTCTTCCCGGACCTGCGCATAGCCCTGCTGCACGGCCGGATGCGCCCGGCCGAGAAGCAGCGGGTGATGGAGTCGTTCCGCGCCGGCGAGGCCGACATCCTGATCGCGACCACGGTGATCGAGGTCGGGGTCGACGTGCCGAACGCGACCGTGATGCTGGTGGAGAACGCCGAGCGGTTTGGCCTCGCGCAGCTGCACCAGCTGCGGGGCCGCATCGGCCGCGGCGAGCACGCCGGGACCTGCGTGCTGTTCGACGAGAGCGGGTCCGACAACGGGGAGGCACACGAGCGCCTGACGGCGATGGCCCGCACGACCGACGGGTTCGCGCTGGCCGACGAGGACCTCCGGCTGCGGGGGGAGGGGACCCTCTTCGACGTCCGCCAGTCGGGCATGCCCGACCTGCGGCTCGCCCGTCTGGCCGAGGACGTGGACCTGGTCCGGCGCGCGAGGGCGCGCGCGTTCGCGGTCCTCGACGCCGACCCCGAGCTCGGCGCGCATCCCGAGCTGCTCGCGCTACTGCGCCACACCTTCAGCGGCGAGGCCATCGAGTGGCTGTTCCACGGTTGAGGCAGGCGTGAGGATCGTCGCCGGGTCGGCGAAGGGGACGCGCCTGGCGGCCGTGCCGTCCGGCACGCGGCCGCTGGCCGACCGGGCCCGGGAGGGGCTCTTCTCGAGCCTCGGCGGGGTCGTGGCCGGCGCCCGGGTGCTCGACCTGTACGCGGGCACGGGCGCCGTCGGCATCGAGGCGCTGTCCCGGGGCGCGGTGGAGGCCGTGTTCGTGGACGAGGCGCCGGCGGCCGTCCGGGCGGTGGGGGAGAACCTCCGCCGGGCCCGCCTGGTCGATCGCGGGACGGTCCTGCGGCGGGCCGTTCCCCAGGCCCTCCGGTCCGATATCGGCCCATTCGACCTGGTCTTCCTGGATCCCCCCTATGCGATCGACCCGGCCGACGTCGAGGCCGTGCTGTCGGAGATCGCTGCTCACGGGCTGTGCGCGCCGGGTGCGCTGGTGATTCTCACGAGGGAGCGCAAGAATCCCACGCCCGTAATTCCGCTACACTGGGCCCTCGACCGGCGGCTTTCCTACGGCGGAGCGGTCGTCCTCGTCTTTCGAACGTACGAAGCCAACGCGCAAGGGCGTCCAGGAGGCGTGATGGGGCGTACGGCCCTGTGTCCCGGCACTTTCGATCCTGTAACCAACGGCCACCTCGACATCGTCCGACGGGCCTCCGCCGTCTTCGACACCCTGGTCGTGGCCGTGCTGGAGAACCCGGCGAAGGCCCCCCTGTTCTCGGTGCAGGAGCGGGTCGAGATGCTCCGCGAGGCGGTGGCGGGCATCCCGAACGTCGAGGTCGCTCACTTCCGCGGGCTGCTGGTCGACTTCGCGCGCGCCCGCGGGGCCCCGGCCATCGTGAAGGGCCTGCGGGCGGTGACCGACTTCGACTACGAGTTGCAGATGGCGCAGATGAACCACCACATGTCCGGCATCGAGACGCTCTTCATGCCGACGAACCCGCAGTGGTCCTACCTGTCGTCGTCGCTCGTCAAGGAGATCTCGCGCTTCGGGGGCGACGTCGACGGCTTCGTGCCGGGGTTCGTCGCCGCCCGGCTGCGCGAGAGGCTCGTGTCCGAGGGGTGAGGGCGGTGGACATCACCACGCGGCTCCAACAGCTGGAGGACCTCCTGAACGAGGCGAAGTCCATGCCGCTGTCCTCGAGCGCGCTCGTCAACCGCGAGGAGCTGCTGGCGATCGTCGCGGCCGCCCGTGAGGAGCTCCCGGAGGAGATCCGGCAGGCGCGGTGGATCGTGAAGGACCGCGAGGAGCTGCTCACGAAGGCGCGACGGGACGCCGAGGCGCTGGTCGAGCGCGGGATGGCCGAGCGCGCACGGCTCGTGTCGGGGCAGGAGGTGGCCCGCGCGGCGGCCGAGGAGGCCGATCGCATCCTCGCCGAGGCGAACCAGCGGGGGCGGGAGCTCCGCCTGGAGGCCGAGGACTACGTCGACGCGAAGCTCGCCCAGTTCGAGATCGCGTTGGAGAAGACCGCCGGCGAGCTCGAGCGATCGCTCGGGCAGGTGCGGCGCGGCCGCGAGCGGCTGCGCGGGGGCACGCCGGCCGAGGAGGAGTTCGGCGAGCCGGACTTCCACGACCAGGAGGCGCCGTGACGATCGCGGTCGACGTGCGGGACCTGGTCGGGCACCCGGGGGCGTCGCGGACGGTCCGGGTCGCCGAGGCGATCGAGGGCCTCGGCACCGAGCTGGCGCGGCTTCGCGAGGACGAGCCGGTGGTCGCCGACCTGCTGCTCGAAAGCGTCGTCGAGGGGATCCTGGTGTCGGGCGGGGCCGTGGGACCCCTCGCCGAGACCTGCGCGCGGTGCCTGAAGCCGTTCGAGGT
>JAJYHN010000179.1 GCA_021784765.1 Actinomycetes bacterium | reverse complement strand
CTTCGCCATCGGTGTCGGCGGGCCCGCCGACACCTGGAGGACCCGCGCCCCGTCGGACACCTGCTCGACCCGAGGCCCCTCCCCCCGATCGCGGGTGAAGATGTCGACCGCCACACCCTGTTCGGCGAGGCGCCTGGCAACGGCCTGGACGTAGACGTTCATCCCGCCGGAGTCACCCGAGCCGGGCTGGTCCTGCGGTGAGGTGTGCAGGCTGATGATGGCGACCCTCGCGGGGTCGCGCTCCGATCCGGCCGCGCTCATGCCCGTCTCTTCATGGTACCCACCCCCGCCCGGCCGTCTTCCGGGGCCGGCGCCGGAACGCCCGAAAGGAAGAACCCGCCCTGGGGGGCGGGTTCTTCCCGCATCGGAGCGCCGGTGACGGTCGCCCGCGGCCGCGAGGCGCCGCTCAGGCGACGCGGTGCGCGGCGGTGCGGGCGGCCTCGGTCGCCGCGTCGACCGCCTTGCGGACGCTCGTCGCAGCGGCCTTCACCTGCCGCCGGGCCGTCTTGGTCTGGCTGACTGCGGCCTTGGTGTAGCCGGCCTCGCGGATCTCACCGACCAGCGTCTCGCCGCGGTGCACGAGGTCGCCGTAGGCCTTGAAGGCCGACTTCCGGAACTCCTCGCGATGGGTCCGCGCGCTGAGCGCGCTCTCGGCCACGCGGCCGGAGAGCTCCCTGGCCTTCTCCAGCGCCACCTGCCCGGCACCGATCGACGCGTACATCGCCGCCATCGGGCCGTGCACCGGGGCCTCTGCCTTCGCCGCCACCTTCGCCGCCGGGCGGGCGGCCGGCTTCCTCGCCGTGGTCTTGCTCGTCGTGGGCATGGTCACGCCTCCTTCTCGGTCCTGAACGCCTTCCCCGCGGCCGGGTCCGGCGACGCCTCGGGCGGACGCGCCCGGTGCGCCCGGCGCGCCGTGCGCGGCGCCTCGGTGGCCGCGGTCTCCCCGCCTCCCGACATGCGGGCCGCCTCGTCGCGGAACGCCCGGTAGATCTGCAGCAGCGCCTGCCGCTGCCGCTCGGTGAGCCCCGGGTCGGCCATCACGGCCTCCTCCACGCCGGAGCCCGATCGGTCCTCGAGGATCCCCGCCTGCACGTACAACGTCTCGGCCGAGACCCGGAGGCCCTTGGCGATCGCCTGCAGGATCTCGGCGCTCGGGCGGCGCAGACCACGTTCGATCTGCGAGAGGTACGGGATCGACACCCCCGCCCTCGACGACAGCTTGCGCAGCGACAGCTGCGCCTCAGTGCGCCGCTGCCGGATGTACTCGCCGAGTCCCCGAACGTCCATCACGTTCCGATCGTAGCAGAGGTGTATAACGCTTGCAAACGGCGCGTAGCCTATTGCGAACGGACGGCGCCGTTCAGGGGCGGGCCAGCGCCACCTCGGCCGTCGCCTCCCCGACGGGTCGCCCCCCACCCAGCACCACCGGCCGGGCGTGTTCGGCGAGGTCCCGGGCGGCCGCATCGTCCAGCGCGTCGAGCAGGCGGAGCACCTCGATCAGGGCGGGCCCGGCCGGGCGGCCGGCGCCGTCCCGAGACTTGATCGCGACACCGAGCCCGGCCGCCTGGACGGCGGCACAGATCAGCCCCTCGGCGCCGGACTTCACGACGATCCCCGGCGCGCGGCGCATGACCGCCGTGTCGACCCTGCCTCGGCCGGCGACCAGGTAGGGCTCCGCGCGCATGGCCGCGATCGCCCGTTCGGCGAACGGCGCGAGCTCGCCGAGCGCCGCCGGCGCGGCGAGCCGCGCGTAGATCGCCGCCATCGCCTGGAGCGGCATCCCGTGGACCGGGATGCCGCAGCCGTCGACGCCGATGTGGACCTCGGGCAGGCCGGTCGCGGCCAGCACGGCCGCCAGCACGCGGCGCTGCAGGGGGTGCTCGGGCTCCCGATAGGTCGAGAGCGGCCACCCCTGCACGGTGCACGCCGCCAGCATCCCGGCGTGCTTGCCCGAGCAGTCGGAGTTGATCGCGAGCTCGTCGGGGGCGGCCGCGGCCGCGTCGGCGTCCCGCGGTCGAGTGGCGGGGCAGCGGAGCGCCTCCTCCCCGACCCCGACACGGGCGAGCACCGCCCGCACCGCTTCGAGGTGGACCGGCTCGGCATTGTGCGAGGCGCACATGACCGCGACCTCGGCGTCGGAGAACGGGAGCGGGGCCAGCGAGAGCGAGACGGCCGCCTGGAGCGGCTTCATCGACGAGCGCGCGTAGACGGCCCGGCCTGGATCGCCGGCGAAGGCCACGAGGTCGCCCGCAGCGCCGACCACCGAGACGTCGAGGTCGTGGACCGACTCCTCGAACCCCGAGCGGACCACGCGAACGCGGGCGGCGCCCGCGAACGGCGCCGCCTCAGACACCCTGGGGGATCAGGGACGGGTCGCGCCGGTACCGGCGCTTGAGCTCCTCCTGCAGCAGATCGTGAACGCGGATGACCGCGGAACGGTCCGCCGAGACCCGCTCCTCCTCGGTCGCGAGGACGGCGCGGAGGCGCTCGAGCTCCCCGTCGTCCATGTGCTCGAGCGCTGACAGGTCGGCGCTCCCGACCACCGCCGTCACGTGCACCTCGGCCTCGGCCAGGTCCTCGGCCGGCAGGTGGACCCGCACGGCCTCGCCGCGGCTCGGGCCCGCCGGGCCGACGGAGAGGGCCGTGGTCAGGCGCTCGAGCAGCGGGCCCGGCTCGGTGCCGGCGGCCCGGCGGGCCCGCTCGCTGTCCACGAGGTCCTGGCGGACCTGGACCAGCCGGCGGAGGAACGACCGGTACTCACGCTCGTCGCGCGCCTCGTCGCGCCGCGCCCGCAGCTCCTCCACCGACAGCCCACCGAGGCCGTCCACGAACTCGGGGTCGAGCACGCGCGCGATGCGCTCGGCCTGCGCGGAACCTCTTCCGCTCATACACGCTCCTCCTCGCGCCCTTTGGCGATTGTGTCCCCTCCGGCGCCGTCCGGCAAGCGGAGGCCCCGACCCGAGCCATCGGCACCGGCGGCGCCGGAACTGGAGCGGCCCCGTACCATTGGCTCGGTGAATTCCCCCATCCGGGCCGTCACGTTCGACTACTGGGACACGCTCGTCCACGAGCCGCCCGACGAGCTCCGCGAACGCCGCGTCCGGATCTGGGCAGGCCTGCTCGGGAAGGCCGGGATCCCGGTCGACCCGGATGGGCTGCGGCGCGCCCTGGATGCCTCGTGGGACCGCTACGTCGACGCGTGGCAGGCCAACCGGCAGTACCGCTACCCCGAGGCCGTGGACGACGCGCTGGCGTTCGTCGGCCTCGACCCATCCCCGGCCCTGCGCGACGCGCTCGCGGCGGCCTTCCGCGACCCCGGGATCGACGGCGCCGACCTGCACCTCGCCGAGGGGCTCCACGAGGTGCTGGCCGACCTGCGGGAGCGCGGCGTGCGGATCGGGATCGTCTGCGACGTGGGGATGACGCCCTCCCCGGTGCTGCGCTCCGTCCTCGAGCGACACGGCGTCCTCGGGCACTTCGACCACTGGTCGTTCTCCGACGAGGTCGGCTGCTACAAGCCGGCGGCCGAGATCTTCCAGCACGCCCTGGCCGGGCTCGGCGCCCCACCGCCGGACCGCGTGGTCCACGTCGGGGACCGGCGGCGGACCGACGTGGCGGGAGCCCTCGGGATGGGGATGACGGCGGTCCGCTTCGCGCGCTGGTTCGATGACGCGGGGCCGGGGCCGGAGGCGCACCACGTGCTCGTCCGCCACGCCGACCTGCCGGCCGCGCTCGGCATCGCCTGAGACGCGGCGCGGGCCGGGTCAGGCCTCGTCGCGGCCTCGCATCGCGGCGATGAGGATGTCGGCGACCTCCGGCCGCGAGAACTCCCGCGGCGGACGGATGCCGGCGCGCAGCATCTCGCGAACCTTGGTTCCCGACAGGATCACGCGATCGCCGTCGGAGTGCGGACAGGTCTTGTGCGAGGCCATCGACTCGCACCGGTTGCACCAGAACGAATGCTCGAACGTGAGCGGCGTGATCCCGAGCTCGCCGGGCGCGAACTCGTCGAAGATCTTCTGGGCATCGTACGTGCCGTAGTAGGTGCCGACGCCGGCGTGGTCGCGGCCGACGATGAAGTGCGTGCAGCCGTAGTTCTTGCGCGCGATCGCGTGCCAGATCGCCTCGCGCGGCCCCGCGTAGCGCATGGCCGCGGGGAACACGGCGATCATGACCCGGTCCTGCGGGTAGTAGGTCTCGAGCAACACCTCGTAGCACTGCATGCGGACGTCGGCCGGGACGTCGTCGGACTTCGTCTCGCCGACCAGCGGGTGCAGCAGCAGGCCGTCGACGATCTCCATCGCGCTCTTCTGCAGGTACTCGTGCGCCCGGTGGACGGGGTTGCGCGTCTGGAACCCGACCACGGTCTTCCATCCACGCTCGGCGAACGCGGCCCGGGTCTCGGCCGGTGTGAGGCGGTACCTCGCGAACGTGTGGTGCTCGGGGAGCCGGATGGCATGGACGCGCCCGGCCACGCAGTAGTCGCCGGCGTCGTGCAGGGCACGCACCCCCGGGTGCTCGAGGTCGGTGGTGCGGAAGACGGCCTGCGCCTCCTTCTCCCGGTCGCGCCGGAACACCTCCTCGACGTCGAGGAGCGCGATCGTGGACCCGCGGGAGGTGAGCGCGACCCGCGAGGCGCCGCCGACGCGCTTGGCCCCCTCCTCGTCGACGGACAGCGTCACCGGGATGGCCCAGGCGACGCCGCTTTGCAGGTGCATGTCCTCGAGGACCGAGCGGTAGTCGCGCTCGCCCACGAACCCGGTCAGCGGCGAGAGCGCCCCGACGGCGAGCATCTCGAGGTCCGAGAGCTCGCGGTCGCCGATCGGGACCTTGGGCAGGTGCTCTGCCTCCTCCAGGGCGCGCTCCGCCTCCGCCTTGGAGAGCACCAGGCTCACCAGGGTCCCACCGTGGGGGGCGATGGTCTCTCCCTCCGCCATCACGTCTCCTCCGTCGTCCTGCCGGCGTCGTGCTCCGTCCCGCGGGCGCGAGATGGAGCCCGGCCAGCATACCCGCGTATACTCATCCGAACCTTCCCGGACCTTCCCCTGGAGCCGTCATGCCAACTCTGCTGTCGGAGGAACGGGTGCGGGAGCTCTCCCTCGGGTTCGAGGAGGCCGCTCCCCGGGAGATCGTGCGGTGGGCGCTCGAGGACGCCGGCCTCGAGCGGGTGGCCGTCGCATCGGCGTTCCAGGCCGAGGGCACGGCCGTCATCCACATGGCGGCGAGCGTCCGCCCCGACGTGCCGATCCTGTTCCTCGAGACCGGGTTCCACTTCGCGGAGACCCTCGCGTTCAAGGAGCGGCTGACCGAGCTGCTCGGCCTGAACGTCGTGGACCTGACCGGGGACTTCACCGTCGACGCCCAGGCCGAGGCCTTCGGCCCGCGCCTGTACGAGCGGGACCCGCACCTCTGCTGCGAGCTGAACAAGGTGGAGCCGTGGCGGCGGGCGCTGGACGGGCTCGACCTGTGGATCACCTCGATGCGGCGGGATTCGGCCTGGACCCGACGCGACGCCCCGATCGTCTCGCTGGCCGAGGCGCCGAGCGGGCGCCGGGTGCTGAAGGTGAACCCGATCGCGAACTGGACCCGGCGCGACGCCTGGACCTACCTGCGCGAGCACGACCTGCCCCACAACCCGCTGTACGAGCTCGGCTACGCCTCGATCGGGTGCGCGCCGTGCACGCGCGCGATCCAGCCGGGCGAGGACGAGCGCGCCGGTCGCTGGTCGGGCTCGAACAAGGTCGAGTGCGGCATCCACGTGCCGGAGTCGGGCCAGCAGGAGGCCGTCATCCGGGTCGGCGGCGCGTCGCCGCAGCCGCAGCCGCGGCCGTAGCCGTCGCGGTCGCGCCGCGTGCGGCGGC
>JAJYHN010000173.1 GCA_021784765.1 Actinomycetes bacterium | reverse complement strand
GGAGCCCGCTCGAGGTCGTGCCGGCGCCGCTGGGGACGGGGGTGCTGCGGAGCGCGGAGGAGGGTGCCCGCGCGGCGGCGCGGGCGGGGCGGGCGGCCGAGGCGGCCGCCGTCCAGGCTGCCCGGGAGGCCGACGCGGCCGGACGCGAGGCGGAGGCGGCTCGGGCCCTGGCCGACGACCTCGCGGGGCAGGCGGCCGAGGCGGCCGAACGCGTGCGCGCGGCGCAGGCCGAGGTGGCCGAGCTTCTCGGCGGGACCGTTCCCGAAGATCCCATGGAGGAGCTCGACCGGCGCCTGCGCGGCCTGGGGGCGCTCGCCGAAGCCGAGCGGAAGGCTGGTGAGGAGGCCGCCGAGGCTGCCTCGGCTGCCGCCGAGGCCGAGCGGGCGGCGGCAGGGATCCGGGGTGGCCTCGAGGCGCTGCGGGCGGCCCTCGCCGCGACGCCGATCGCCGCACTGGCCCGCCGGGTGGCGGGCGCCGCCGGCCCGGGCGTCGCGTTCCCCGACGAGGTCGCCCTGGGTCTCGCCGCTCTCCCCTCCCCCGACGACCCCGCCGCCCTGGCGGCGACGGCGACGCTTGCTGCCGAGCGCCTCGGAGGGGCCGCGGGCACCGTGGCCGCGCTCGCTGCCGAGCGCGGGGCCGAGGGCCCGACCCTCCTCGCGGATGCGGTCGCCGCCGCCGACGGCCTCGTCGAGGTGACTGCGGCGCCGACGTTCGGCGACCTCGCGGAGGCCGTGGCCGCCGCGATCAGGTCGGCGGCGGCCGAGCGGGCGCGGGCCGACGAGGACGCCCGCGGCCTGGCCCGGAGGCTCGAGGCCCGTGCGGCGCTGACCGTGCAGGTCGAGGCCCTCCGGGTGCGCGCCGAGCGGTTCCAGGCGCTCGCGATGGAGCTCCGCGGCGATCGCCTGATCGCGTTCCTGCAGGCCGAGGCGCTGGAGGTGCTGGCGGTCGCAGCGTCCGCCCACCTCGCGCGGCTGTCGGGCGAGCGCTACCGGCTGGCGTTCGACCGTGACGACTTCTTCGTCGTCGACACCTGGAACGGCGAGGAGCGTCGCCACGTCCGCACGCTGTCGGGCGGCGAGACCTTCCTCGCCTCGCTGGCGCTCGCGCTCGCCCTATCCGAGGAGGTGCGTTCGCTGTCGACCACCGAGCGCGCTCGGCTCGACAGCCTGTTCCTCGACGAGGGCTTCGGCGCCCTCGACCCCGAGACGCTCGAGGTCGTCGTCGAGGCCCTCGATCGCCTCGGCGGCGACGGCCGCATGGTCGGCGTCATCACCCACGTCCGCGAGCTGGCCGAGCGCCTGCCGACACGGATCGAGGTCGAGAAGTCCCCGGCCGGCAGCCGCCTTCGCGTGGCGGCGGGGATCGGCGCCTGAGGCCCGGCCCCGCCCACCGGCGCGGCCGCGGCCGGCCCTACCGCGCGAAGACCTCGCGGCCTCGCGACACCGTGAGGACCGGTCGCACTCCGCGCGGGTCCGGGACCGTCACGGGGTCGTCGTCGTAGGCCGCGAAGTCGGCCGACATGCCGGGCTGCAGGCGGCCCCGCTTGTCCTCCTGGCGGGCCAGCCCGGCCGCACCGGTCGTGAACAGGTGCACGGCGTCCTCGCGGCCGAGGCGCTGGCCCGGGTCGTGGTGGTGCTCGACCGCCCAGATGCCGAGCATCGGGTCGAGGTCGGTGATCGGCGCGTCCGACCCGGCCCCGACGGCGAGACCCCGCGCGAGCAGCGTGGCGAACGGGTTCATCCCGGTCGCCCGTCGCTCGCCGAGGCGCTGCTCGTACAGGCCGCCGGGGTGTCCCCACGCCGCGTCGAACGCCGGCTGGACCGAGATCGCGAGGCCGAGCATGGCCGCCCGCTCGATCTGGCCCGCGTCGGCCATCTCGAAGTGCTCGACGCGGTGCCGGCGCGCCCGGAAGTGCCGGCGCTCCCGGCTGTCGAGGGCGTGGTACACGCGCTCCCACACGCGCAGGGTCTGCTCGATGGCGCGGTCGCCGATGGCGTGGACGCTCACCTGCAGGCCGGCGAGGTGCGCGTTGTGGAACAGCGGGGCGAGCTCGTCGTCGTCCCGGTACAGCACCCCGTCGCCGTCGGCGTCCGCGTAGCCGTCGAGCAGGGCCGCCGTTCGCGCCCCGAGGGACCCGTCGATCGTGAGGTCGCCCCCGAGCGTGCCGAGGCCGAGGTCCAGCACGAACGGGAGGTCGGTGTCGGCGACGTAGGGAACGACCTCGACCGGAAGGCGTGCCCGGTGCGCGAGCAGCACCTCGACCTCCCGCCGCCCGCGCTGGGCGGGGATCGACATCTCGTGGACCGCCGTCACACCCCGCGAGGCGGCCAGCGAGGCGGCCTCGAGCTGCAGCTCACGGACCTCGTGGTCGCTGAGTGAGTCGTGGAACCATCGCTGGGCCCGCTCGTTGGCCGCGCGACGCAGGACCCCGGTCGGGCGGCCGTCGGCGTCCCGTTCGACCCCCTCGATGTCGAGGGCCCCCGACGCGCGGAGCGCCGCCGAGTTCGCGAGGGCGAGGTGGCCGTCGGCCCGGACGAGGATCATCGGGACCTCGGTGAGGTCGTCGAGGTCGGCGAGCGAGGGCAGCACGCGGTGCGGCCAGCCGCTCTCGTCGAAGCCGTGGGCGAACACCTTCGAGGGGGCGTGGGTGATCTCCTCGGCGACGATCCCGAGCAGCTCCTCGGCCGACCGGGCCCGCTCGATGGGGATGCCGAGCATCGACAGCCCGGTTCCAATCAGATGCACGTGCGCGTCGACGAACCCGGGGATGACCGTCGTTCCGGGCAGCTCGACCACACGGTCGGCCGACGGGGGGTCGCCGCTTCCCACGCGCTCGACGTGGCGCTCGTCGACGAGGAGCCACTCCCCCAAGGCCGGGACCCCGAGGGTCCGGACCCTGCCTGCCCGGTAGAGGGTTCTCATCGCGCCGGGCCCGCCGGGGCGCCGGGACGGTCGAGGGCGGGCGTTGCCTTCACGGGGCGGAGCATACCTCCGCCGGACCCCGCGGGTTGGCGGCGCCGCCGAACACGGCTACGATGCCGGGCAATCGAATACCGACGCCGCACGCCCGCCTGCATCGGGCGCGCGGCACGCGACCTCATCCAGAGCGGTGGAGGGACAGGCCCTGCGAAGCCGCGGCAACCCCGGTCATGCGGGGTGCCAAATCCGACCCCCGGCACCGGGGGAAAGATGAGGAATCTGGATGTGAGGCTCGCGGGCACCGCGAGCCTTTCTCGTCGGAGCCGCCCGGACGCTCCGCCGTCCGCCGCCTCTCCGCCGGGTCGTCCGCCGAAACCCGTGCGAAGGAGGGCACGTGACGACGTACCTGCAAGGGCTGACCTGCCGCGAGTGCGGAGCCCGCTACCCGGCCGAGGCGCGGTCCGCGTGCGAGGAGTGCTTCGGGCCCCTCGAGCCGACCTACGACCTCGAGGCGATCCGCGCCGCGGTCTCGCGCGAGACGATCGCGGCGGGCCCGGCCTCGATGTGGCGCTACCAGGCGTTCCTGCCGGCCGAGCGCGACCCCGAGGTGGACCTCGGCGACGGCTTCACGCCGTTGCGGCGCGCTCGGCGACTCGGGGCCGAGCTCGGGCTGCCGAACCTGTACGTGAAGGACGAGACCCGAAATCCGACGCACTCGTTCAAGGACCGCGTGGTGTCGGTCGCCGTCACGAAGGCTCGGGAGCTCGGGTTCGAGACCGTCGCGTGCGCCTCGACCGGCAACCTCGCCCACGCGGTCGCCGCACACGCGGCCGCGGCCGGCATGGACGCCGTCACGTTCGTCCCGACCGGTCTCGAGTCCGGCAAGCTCGCCGCCACGGCGGTCTACGGCGCGAGGCTCGTGGAGGTCGACGGCACCTACGACGAGGTGAACCGGCTCTGCGGCGAGGCCGCCGACGAGTACCCGTGGGCGTTCGTGAACGTGAACCTGCGCCCCTACTACGCGGAGGGCTCCAAGACCATCGCCTACGAGACGGCCGAGCAGCTCGGATGGCGGGCCCCCGACCACGTGGTCGTGCCGGTCGCCTCGGGGGCGCTGCTCGTCCGCGTCGCCAAGGCCTTCCGGGACCTCCGAGCGGTGGGGCTCCTCGACGAGGAGCCGAGCGTGCGCGTCTCGGGAGCCCAGGGCGTCGGCTGCTCGCCGGTCGCCACCGCCTTCGCCCAGGGGGCGGACGACGTCCGCCCCGTTCGCACCCCGACGACGATCGCCCGATCGCTCGCGATCGGGGACCCGGCCGACGGCATGTACGCGCTGCGCGAGGCTCGGGAGTCCGGCGGCGCGGTGGAGGCCGCCACCGACGCGGAGATCGTCGAGGCCGTCGGGCTGCTCGCGCGCACCGAGGGGATCTTCACCGAGACGGCCGGCGGCGTGACGGTCGCGGTGCTCGGCAAGCTCGCCGCGCGCGGGGTGATCCGCCCCGACGAGACCGTGGTCGCGTACGTGACCGGCATGGGGCTGAAGACCCTCGAGGCCTACGGCGAGCGCTTCCGGCCGGCCGCAACCATCCGGCCGCGGCTCGAGGCCCTGGCCGCGTTCCTCGGTGATGGAGCGAGGAAGGGGGCCGCATGATCACCGTCCGGATCCCCTCCGCCATGCGAGGCCTGACCGATGGGGCCGCGCACGTCGAGGTCGAGGGCATGACGGTCCGGGAGGCGCTCGACGCCCTGGTCGTGCGCCATCCGGCCCTCGGCGCCCGGCTGTTCGACGACCAGGGGAAGGTTCGCCGGTTCGTGAACCTCTACGTCGGCGAGGACGACATCCGCTTCTCCGAGGGGCTGGACACCGCCGTCCCGGAGGGTGGCACGCTCTCGATCCTCCCGGCCGTCGCCGGCGGCTGAGCGGGCCCGCTCGCGGGTCGGGTCCCCGCGCGGGCTAGAGTCGGTCGTGGACACGGTCGGCGCGGAGGCGGCGGGCATGCGGGCGATGGTGCTGGAGGGGCCCGGGCGGGCGCTGGTCGAGGCCGACGTCCCCGATCCCACCCCCGGGCCGGGCCAGGTGCTCCTGCGCGTGCGGGCCTGCGGGGTCTGCCGGACCGACCTGCACATCGTGGACGGCGAGCTCCCCGACCCCCGGCTGCCCCTGGTCCCGGGCCACCAGATCGTCGGCGAGGTGCTGGACGCCGGGCCGGGCGTCGGGGGAATCGTGGCCGGCGACCGGGTCGGCGTCCCCTGGCTCGGCTGGACGTGCGGGGAGTGCCGGTACTGCACGACCGGGCGCGAGAACCTGTGCGACCGCGCCCGGTTCACCGGCTACCACCTCGATGGGGGCTACGCCGAGCTCGCCGTCGCCGACGCCGGCTTCTGCCTGCCGCTCCCGGAGGGCTTCGGCGACCTCGAGGCCGCGCCCCTGCTCTGCGCGGGGCTCATCGGCTACCGGTCCCTCCGCATGGCCGGCGACGCCGAGCGCATCGGGATCTACGGGTTCGGCGCGGCCGCGCACATTGTGGCGCAGGTCGCGCTCCACGAGGGACGGCGGGTCTTCGGGTTCACCCGTCCCGGCGACGGGGCCACGCAGGCGTTCGCACGGTCTCTCGGGGCGTCGTGGGCCGGCGGCTCCGACGAGGCGCCCCCCGAGGAGCTCGACGCGGCGCTGATCTTCGCTCCGGCCGGCGAGCTCGTGCCGGTCGCCCTGCGCGCGATCGGCAAGGGCGGCGCGGTGGTCTGCGGCGGCATCCACATGAGCGACATTCCGGCGTTCCCCTACGAGCTGCTCTGGAACGAGCGCGTCGTGCGCTCGGTCGCGAACCTGACCCGGCGCGACGGGGTCGAGTTCCTGGCGCTGGCCCCCCGTGTGCCGGTCCGCATCGAGGTGACCACGTACCCGCTGGCGGCGGCGAACCGGGCGCTGGAGGACCTTCGCCGCGGAGCGTTCCGTGGCGCGGCCGTGCTGATCGTCGGGGACGGACACGCATCGTCGCGGGACGGTCGCGATCCGGTTTGATTCCGGTTGGGACCCGGAGTGGCCGGGCCGGGCGTCGGTAGCCTGACGGCGGCGGGCACGCCCGCCCATCCCTCGGAGGTCGATGCGTGTTCACCGTGTTCGGGCTGCCCGCTCACATCCTGCTGGTCCACGCCGTCGTCGTGTCGCTGCCGCTCTCGGCGCTGCTGACGCTCGGCGTGGCGCTCTCGACGCGCTTCCGGGAGCGCTACGGGGTGGCGGTCGTCGCGTTCACCTTCGTCGCGACCCTCTGGGTGCCGCTGGCGACCCAGGCCGGCGAGAGCCTCCGCGGGGCGTTGCCCTCCACCCCGCTGATCGCACGCCACGCGATGCTCGGGAACCTGCTGGTTCCCTTCGCGGCGGCCTTCGGCCTGTCCCTGGCCGCCCTGGTGTGGGTGGACCTTCTGCGACGGGCGATCGCCGGGGAGGGTCGCGCCCCGTCTCCCCTCGAGCGGTGGATCGTGGACCGCGCGCCCCGGATCGCCCGGCCGTCTCGGCCTGGCGCCTGGCTCGGGCCGACACTGGCGGGTGCCCGGACGCTCGCCGTCGCGCTCTCGCTCGCGGTCGGCGTGCTGGTGGTGTTGGCCGGCGACAGCGGCGCCCGTGCCGTCTGGAGCCACTATCCGGGGCTGAACGCCGCGCGCGCCAAGGCCCCGCGCGCGCCCGGCGCCGCCGTCACCCAGCCAGGAAGCTGAGCCGCAGTCGCCGCCGATCGTTCTCGCGGTTCGGGTCGACCACCACCAGGCTCTGCCAGGTCCCGAGCACCAGCCGTCCACCCTCGACGGCGAGCGTCAGCGCGGGCGAGACGAAGGCCGGCAGCAGGTGGTCTCCGCCATGACCGACCGACCCGTGACGGTGGCGGTAGCGGTCCTCGCGCGGGAGCAGGGTCTCGATGACGTCGGCGAGATCCTGCTCGGATCCGGCGCCGGTCTCGATCAGGGCCAGGCCGGCGGTCGCGTGCGGCAGGAAGACGTGCAGCAGGCCGGCGCCCCCGCACTCGGCCGCGAACGCCGCGACATGGTCGGTCACGTCGACCACCCGCCGGCCGCGCGTATCGATCTCGAGCTCCCGTACGCGCATCGCGGTCACCGGTGCCTCGCGTCCCCGCCTCAAGGAGCCGGGACCGGCACCGGCATCCCGGCCGGCGCCTCGGCCGCGCGGGCCCGCCACCACGCCCGCCCGGAGTCCGGGAGCGTCGGGATCGGGTCGTAGTACGGGTACGTTCGCGTGAGCGCCTCGGGGTCGTCGTACTCGATGCCCGTCCGGTAGTTCTTCGTCCAGTACGAGATCCCGCGCTCGCGATCGTACTCGGCCACCTGGTGCACCCAGCGCTTCCCGACGAACGGCACGTCCGCGACGATCCGCGGCGTCGCGAACCCGGGCAGGTACCCCATGATGTCGTGCTGGAGCCGCTGCGCCTCCCACACGGCGATCCGCCAGTGCTCGGAGTTCGGGATCATGTCGCAGAGGTAGAAGTAGTAGGGCATGATCCCGGCGAAGTCGAGCAGGGCGAACGACAGGTCGAGCAGGTCCTTCGGGGTGGTGTTCACCCCGCGGAGCAGCACCCCCTGGTTGCGAACGTCGCGGAAGCCCCAGTCGAAGAACTGTCGCGCCGCCCTCGCGACCAGCGGCGTGATCTGGTTCGCGTGGTTCACGTGCGTGTGCACGGCGATGGAGATCTCGCGCTCGCGGGCCCTGCGGCCGAGCCTCTCCATCCCGGCCTGGACCTCCGGCTGCAGGAAGTGCTGGGGCAGCCCCATCAGGCCCTTGGTCGCAAGGCGGATGTCGCGGATGTTGGGCAGGTCCATCAGGGCCGAGACGAACTCCTCGAGGTGGCGGATCGGAAGGTTCGCGATGTCGCCGCCGGACACCACCACGTCCCGCACCGAGGGCGTTCGGCGCAGGTACTCGAGCATCTGTCCGTAGCGGTCCTCGCGCTTGTGCTCGAACTTGTACTTCGCCACCTGCGGGGTAGAGTTGCCGACCAGGTCCATCCGCGTGCAGTGACCGCAGTACTGCGGGCAGGTTGGCAGCAGCTCGGCCAGCACCTTGGTCGGGTAGCGGTGCGTGAGGCCCTCGACCGCCCACATGTCGGCCTCGTGCAGGCTGTCGCGGCTCGCGTACGGGTGACTCGGGAACTCGACCTCGCGGTCGCTGAACGCCGGGGCCATGTAGCGCCGCACCGGGTCCGCGTAGAGATCCCGCTCGTCCATCGTGTTCAGCATCTGCGGCGGGATCAGCATCGACATCGTCGCCCGCTCGAGCATGTCCCGTTGGATGTCGGCGGCGAGCTCGTCGGTGAGGAGGTCGCCGAGCGCCTCCTTCAGCTCGCGGAGGTTCTTGACGCTGTGGGCGCGCTGCCACTGGGCGCTCTCCCACTCCCGCCGGGTCACGTCGCGGTAGCCGGGGAGGCGGGTCCAGTCGGGCTCGACGAACTCGCGCTCGAGCGGGTAGCGAAACGGCTGCTCGGCCGCGTGCGCCCGGGCGTCGCGGGGGCCGGGACGGTCCGTGCTGCGCGGCAGCGGCTGGCCGGGCAGTGCCGTGTCCCCGATCGTCGTCCGGTCCATCGGTCCCTCCCATCCGCGGTCTGCGCCGCGCGGGCACGCGCAGGCGGCTGACGTTCTTGCGAGATCAGGATAGGTCTCACGACGGAACTTCGGCAAGCATGCAACGTCGACGAAATTCCTTCGGCAGTGCGCTAGACTGTGCGCGTGCTGGACGAGCGGGACGTCGCCATCATCCGGGCGCTGCAGGAGGACGCGCGCGCGACCTTCGCCGACATCGGCAAGCGCGCCGGGCTCGCTCCATCGAGCGTCCACGAACGCGTGCGCCGGCTCGAGCAGGCCGGCGTGATCCGCGGCTACCGGGCCGAGGTCGACCCGCAGGCCCTCGGCCTGTTCGTCACGGCGCTCGTGTCCGTCACGCCGCTCGACCCCACGGCGCCCGACGACATTCCCGAGCGGGTCCTCGACCTGCCCGAGATCGAGGACTGCCATTCGGTCGCGGGGACCGAGAACTACGTCCTGAAGGTCCGGACTCGGACGACCGCGGACCTCGAGGACTTCCTGCAGCGGCTGCGCGAGAAGGCCGTCGTCCAGACGCGGACGACCGTGGTGCTCTCCACCTCGTTCGAGCACCGTCCGCTCGGGGCGTAGGGTCCCTCTCCGGCGCCGTCGACGCCCGGCCGGCCTCGCGCCCGTCAGAGCGGGCGCGCCGGCAGCATGGCCAGGGCCGCGAGCCCGACCGCGATCGACGCGGGCGCCACGAGCGCACCGATCCGCGAGTAGCGCGCGGCCGACGGCCGCGCGCCGGCCCCGCGGGCGACCTGCAGCCACAGCGCCGCCGAGAGCGACCCGGTCACCGCGAGGTTCGGTCCGACGTTCAGCCCGAGCAGGAGCGCGCGGGGGTGCAGCGGGAGGCGGGCTGCGAGGAGCAGCGTCGCCGGCAGGTTGTTCACCGCCACCGACCCGATGGCCGCGGCGGCGGCAGTGCCGGCGCGGCCGGGCAGCCCCGCCACCAGCGCCGGCGCGTCGATCGCCCTGGCGGCCGTCCCGAGCGCGACCGCCAGGGCGAACACCCCCGCCAGCAGAGCCGGGCTCATCGCCCGGGCGGCGCGCTGGGGGGTGAGGCGGCCGCGTGCGACCAGCGCGGCGGCAAGCACGAGCCCGAGCGCGAGCGTCGGCAGCGCTGGGGCGCTCAGCCCGAGGACCAGTGCCGCCGCGGCGGCGACCGCGGCGATCCCGAGTGACCCGGGGCGGCGCGAGGGGCGTTCGCCCGGCACGCCGCCTCGTGCGAGCTCGCGCCGGTGGGCGGCCCAGAGCACGCCCCAGGTCACGAGGACGACCCCCGCCCACGCGGGAGCCATCCCCGCGGCGAACCGCACTCCGGGGACGCCGCCGGCGACCAGCAGGTTGGTGAGGTTGGCGCCGGGCAGGAGCAGGGACGCGGCGTTCGCCATGAACACCGCCCCGTACAGGAACGGGCGCTCGGAGAGCCCGCGGCGCCGCGCCGCGTGCAGGAGCACCGGGGTCAGGAAGACGACCGCGGTGTCGAGGTTCAGCACCGCGGTGACCGCCGCGACCAGCGCCAGCAGCGCGGCGAACAGTCCGGCGCCACCCCCCGGGAGCGCCGCCGCGAAGGCGCCGGCCGCCTCGAACACCCCCTCCCCGGCGGCCACGAGACCGATCAGCAGCAACCCCGCGACCAGGACGAAGGGCGGCCAGGCCTGCGCCGCGGCGGCGGCCGCGTCTCGTGGCGCCGCCACGGTGGCTGCGAGCGCCGCCGCTCCTGCTGCGCCGGCGGCGACCCACCGCCAGGACCGGTCGCGGCCGTGCCCGGGGCCCGGGGACGGCGATGACGAAGGCCTGGCGGCTCCCGTTCTCCCGGCGGGATACGCCGGACTTGCATCAGGGCTGTTCATGGGCACGACGTGGGCCTTGACCGGGGACCCACCCGTGCCTAAGGTACCAGCATCGTGGCAGATCGGGACGACGACCTGATGGCGATCCCGCGCCTGGCCGAGCAGGTCGGGGTGACGCCCCGCGTGCTGCGGTACTGGGAGGAACAGGGCCTGATCAGCCCCTCGGTGGAGCACGGGCGGCTGCGCTACGGCCCGCGCGACGTGGCCATCGCCCGCCTGGTCCGGCGCGTCATGGACGAGACCGGCTACGGCGTGGAGGGGCTCCGCGTGCTGAAGGCCCTGGCCGAGCGGGAGATCCACGACGCCGCCGGGGACGCCCCCCGCCTCGCCGAGCTCGCGCTGCGCCTGCTGTACGCGCGCAAGGCCCTCCGCGAGGTCGCCGGCAGCGATGAGGAGCGCCTCGGCATGCCCCCAGGGCCGCCGGATCGGGCGAGGCCGCCGCACCCGCCGCCCCCGCACGGGACGCGGCCGGAGCCCCCGGAGGGCCCACCGAGGGGGCCGGGACCGAAGCGCCGTCACGACTGAGCTTCCGCGAGTCGCGGCGCGGCTGCCCGCGTGCGCCGCCAGTATGCTCTCAGCATGCGCCTGTACGACTCGCTCACGCGCGAGGTCCGCCAGGTCGTTCCGGCCGACGGCAGGACCCTCAGGGTCTACTCGTGCGGCCCGACCGTGTACCGCTACGCGCACATCGGCAACATGCGGACGTTCATGCTCGGCGACCTGATCGCCCGCGTCGCCCGGTTCGAGGGCCTCGGTGTCCGATGGGTGATGAACATCACCGACGTCGGGCACATGACCGACGACACCTCCGACACGGGGCGGGACAAGATGGACCTGGCCGCCGCCGACGAGGGGCTCACCCCGTTCGAGATCGCGGCGAAGTACACGGCGGCGTTCCACGAGGACCGGCGGGCGCTCGGCATCGGGGACGCCGACGTCTACTGCGTCGCCACGGACCACATCGACGACATGCTGGCGCTGACGCGGACGCTCGTGGACAAGGGGCACGCCTACGAGGTCGGCGGGAGCGTCTACTACGCCGTCGAGAGCTTCCCCGAGTACGGGAAGCTCTCCGGGAACACGCTCGCACAGCTGAAGGCCGGCCACCGCCAGGAGCTCGAGATCGACCCGAACAAGCGCCACCACGCCGACTTCGCCCTGTGGAAGAAGGCCGGGCCGAATCGCCTGATGAAGTGGGCGAGCCCGTGGGGCGACGGCTTCCCCGGCTGGCACATCGAGTGCTCGGCGATGTCGATGCGCTACCTGGGCGACCGCTTCGACGTGCACACTGGCGGCAACGACCTGAAGTTCCCCCATCACGAGGACGAGATCGCGCAGTCCGAGGGCGCCGTCGGCCACCCCGTCGTCGGCACGTGGGTCCATGGGGGCTTCCTGCAGCAGGCCGGCCAGAAGATGGCGAAGTCGGCCAGGAACATCACGCGCGTGACCGAGCTCGCCGACCAGGGCGTCGATCCCCTCGCGTTCCGCCTGCTGACGTTCGGCACCCGCTATCGCAGCGAGATGGACTTTCGCTGGGAGGCGATGGAGGGCGCGAACGAGCGCCTCTCCACCCTGCGACGCCGCATGGCCGAGTGGGCCGCGGCCGGCCCGGCGCCGGGGCCGGAGGCCTGGAGCGAGGCCGCGCGCGCGTTCGACGGCCGCTTCCGCGACGCCGTCGGTGACGACCTCGACATGCCCCAGGCCGTCGTCGTGCTGAGCGAGGTGGTCACCTCCGCCGCCGTCCCGCCGGGCGAACGGCGGGCGCTGCTGCTGTCCTTCGACGAGGTGCTCGGCCTCGACCTCGACCGCGAGGCGCGCGAGGCCTGGGAGCCGACCGCCGAGATGCGAAGCCTGGTCTCCGAGCGCGACGCGGCCCGGGCCGCCCGCGACTTCGCGGCCGCGGACGCCATCCGCGACCGGCTCGTGGGCATGGGCCTCGAGGTCATGGACGCCGCGGACGGCACGACCGTCCGGCGCCGCGGCTGAGGCTCCGGCCGCCGCCCCCCGGACTGCGGAGCGCCCTTCCCTCCCCGGTCAGTGGTGCAATCGCGCGGCGTCGATCGCCACCACGAGCTGGATCACCATCCACGTCAGGCCGACGGCGAGCCCGGCGAGCATGACGATGCCGACCAGGATCCTCCGGCGCCTCGATGCGCGGTCCCCCGGTCGCTGCGGGCCGCTGCCCGTGCCCTCCCCCGCGTCCGGCGGCTCGGTCACAGCCCGAGGGTCTTCGCGACGTTCGTGCGCAGGATCTCGCTCGTGCCCTCGTACAGGCGCATCGCCCGGACGTCTCGGTACCAGGCCTCGATCCCCATCTCGGTCATGAACCCGTTGCCCCCGTGGACCTGGATGGCCCGGTCGGCCACGCGGTTCACCATCTCGGTCGAGACGAGCTTGGCCAGCGCGGCCTGCCGGCGTCCGTCGGCGCCCTCGTCGATCTCGACGGCGACCTTGTAGACCAGCAGCCGCGCCATCTCGAGCTCGGCGTAGGAGTCGACGAGCATCCCCTGCACGTACTGGTTCGCCCCGATCGGCTGGCCGAACGCGATGCGGGCCTTCGCGTAGTCGAGCGCCCGGTCGAGCAGGTACTGGGCCGTGCCGATGGCCGCCCCGGCGATCTGCAGACGGGCGCCGTTGATCCCCTTCACGGCCGAGTAGAATCCGGCGCCGACCTGCCCGAGGACGTTGTCGTCGGGCACCTCGACCTCGTCGAACGTCAGCTCGGAGGGGTTCTGCCACGGCGACATCGTGGGCTGGCGACGCGTCACCTGGAACCCCGGGCGGTCGCGCTCGACGAAGAACGCGGTGATGCCGCCCTTGGCGCGCTTCTCGGGGTCGGTCACCGCGAACACCAGCGCGAAGTCGGCCTGGTCCCCGGCCGTGATGAAGTGCTTGCGCCCGGTGATCCTCCAGCCGCCGGCCGTTCGCTCGGCCCGGGTCCGGATGCGCGTGGCATCCGAGCCGGCCTCGGGCTCGGTCAGGGAGAAGCAGGTCACGGCCTCCGCCGTCATGAGCGGCTTCAGGTAGCGCTCCCGCTGCTCGGGCGTGCAGTCCATGTAGACGAGCGTCGGGCCGGTGACCACCGGGAGCACCGACTCGTGGGCCGCCATGAACAGGCCGCTGCGGTTGATCTCCTCGTGGAGGACCACCTGCCCGAGGTACGAGAGCCCGCCGCCCCCGACCTCCTCGGGCATGTGGAGCGTCCAGAACCCGAGCTCGGCCGATCGACGCCGGAGCTTCAGCCGCTCCTGCTCGTAGTCGGCGAAGGAGCTCGTCTCCATGATCTCCTGGGCGTGCGCCTCCTGGACCGGGCGGACCTCGCGCTCGACGAACTGGCGGAGCGAGGCGCGCAGCTCGAGCAACTCCTCGGGGATCGACAGCAGCGGCACGGTCGTGACCTCCTTCGGCACCCGGCGTGGCGTGATGATCGAAACCTACCGATGCGTAGGTTACACGATCGCGGTGCGGACGCGGCCCCGGGCGCGCCCGGGTCTTGCGGGCTGATCAGGGCCGCCGCGGGCCGACCGTTCCGGGTGAGCACCACCCCCTCGCGCGCGGCCTCGATGCTTTCGACGATGTCCGAGGGCCGGACCTTGATCTCTCTCCTCACCGATCCCGAGCGTGGGCGCACAGCCGGAGCAGGGAACGCCCCCAGTCGGTGGCGCAGCGTTCGAAGCACTCCAGGTGAGGGACGGGGCCGTGGTCGGCGAAGTCGAGCCGGCAGCCACCGGCAGCCACCGTCATCGTGAAGGTCGGCCGGGTGCCGGCCCACTGGGGTACCAGCGGGCTGGCTACCACCTCCCAGATCACCGCATCGGAAGGGTGGGCGCCGAGCACGCGCATGACCGTGGGTTGCTGCTGTGTGCCGACCGTGATCGCCAACTCGCCGCCGGTCCTCCCTGACCCGGTCGTCGACGCGGCACTCCACCGCGAGCCGATCGCGTCGGGATCGGTCAACGCCTGGAAGATCCTCTCGGCGGTCTCGTCGGCGGTGAGCGTCCTCGTGTAGCTCCTGTCGCTTGTCGTGCTCATCTCGGCTTTCCCTCGGCTCGTGGGTGATCCGTCCGCGTGCAGACTGGCTCGGTCACGACTGGGCGAACGCATCAGCCAGTGCATCGTCGGCCGGCAGAATGCGCGGCAACCCAAATGGTCGCGGGGTGTGCGGCTCCAAGGGGTGAGCCCGGATGGTGGAGGAGATCGGGGCGCTCGCTCATCGGGACACCCGAAGCAGGGCGCACCCGACCACAGGTGGGTTCGGCCCAGGTCCAAGCCATCCCAAGTGACTATGGCCTTCGAGCGAGGCTGGGATCATGCTTGGGTGTTGCCCGCACCTCCGATGAGAGGGGCGCACGGCGTATGGAAACTGGGAGAATCTCCAGTACCAGGACAAGAACGGATGGCACTATTGGGGCGTGGACGGAGACTGCTACGACTCAGACAGTGGCTATGACAACTACCTGTACGTGGGGAACAATCCGACGCATATCGAGGTGAGTCCCGCGTCCCCCGACTATAACTACAACTACACGCCATGCTAGCGAACAGGAGGAGGTCGCACCTATGCTAGCTGACGATACGAGCACCCGGCACGTGGTCGTCTGGAGGAAATCGCTCTACACGCCCCTCGGCCTTGCAATCGGGCTGACCCTGGTCGGCATCGCGTTCTCGCGAGGGTCGCCGCTGCCCGTCCCGGAGTCGGCGGCACCTGGTCCAGGCATCGGATACCCACTCGACCTGCCAGTGTTTCCGGAGGCGCAGCCCGTGTCGCTTGCAGCCGCCCAAGGCGCATCCGGTGGCGTCCTGATCCTCCCGCATGCCGCCAATGCGTCCGCCGCGAACATCCAACAGGTGTGGCTGAACTCCACGTATGACGAGGTGGAGATCTACTTCGCATCCGGTCTGCGGCTGCTGGAGAGTCCTGCTCCCCAACAGACACAGGCCACGATCCAGGCGGAGTGGGAACTGGCGGTGCAACAGAACGACGGTGCCTCGCAGTTGCAGACGATCAACGGGACAACGGCCTTCGTGACGGCCAGGGACTATCCGGGTAACGGTCAGTGCGGCACTCCCGGGGTCGACTGCATCCCGCCGTCGCAGAACCCGAGCGATGTCGCGCTGATCCTGGACGGGACCTTCGTCGAACTGTCGGCCGACTGGCCGCTCGACCAGGTCATTACCGTGGCCGACACGCTCTCGACGGGTTAGTGCTTCCGCGCAGACGGGCGCCCTTCGATGGCCGTGCCGAGGACGCATCCGTTCTGGTACGCGCTGCCGGGGAGTATCGTGCTCGCCGCCTACCTCGTGGCGGTCCTTCTCCCACGCCACTGCTATCAGCCCCTTGGTCCCTGGGTCAGGCCCCCACCCGTCGACTGCACGGGCGCCGGTTCATGGTTTCGAGCAAGCATCGTGATCGGAGGCATCATCGTCGGTCTTCTCGTCGCCCTTGCCGGGCGCTACGTGTCGCGATCACGCGGGTGACCGGTGCCGCGATGACCTTCACAGGCAAATCGACCTCGTGGCTCTCCGCTCAACGTTTGGGTACCTGCCTGGCTCACGGGGGGTGGACACAGGGGGCACTGTGGCGTTCTTGGTAGAGCCCTCCTTCAGGCCTGGCTAGCTGACGACGGTCAGGTCGCGGGGCGCCTCGTTGAGGCTCCGGACCCCGTCGTCGGTGACGACGACGATGTCCTCGATGCGTACCCCGAAGCGGCCCTCGAGGTAGACGCCCGGCTCGATCGAGAACGCCATCCCGGGCCGGAGCGGCTCCCCGTTCCCCTGGACGATCCAGGGTGGCTCGTGCTCCTCGAGGCCGATCCCGTGCCCGGTTCGGTGGAAGAACTGGCGGCCGTAGCCCGCTTCCTCGATCACCCGTCGCGCCGCGCGGTCGACGTCCCCGGCGGCGACGCCCGGGCGCACCGCCTCGAAGGCGGCCCGCTGGGCCGCCCGCACGACGGCGTGGACCTCCCGGACCTGCGGCGCCGGCTCCCCGACCGCAACCGTCCTCGTGATGTCGGATGCGTAGCCGGACAGGCGCCCCCCGAAGTCGAGCACGACGGCGTCGCCCGGCTCGATCACGCGGTCGCCGGCCTCGTGGTGGGGCGAGGCCCCGTTCGGCCCCGACCCCACGATCACGAACGACACCGTCTCGTGCCCGAACGCCACCAGGTGGGCCGAGAGGGCGGCGGCGACCTCGCGCTCGGCCCGGCCGGCGAAGCGCTCCGCGCGGATGGCGTCGAAGGTCCGGTCGGCCGCCGCGGCGGCCGACCGGAGCAGCTCCACCTCGGCCGCGTCCTTCACGGCTCGCAGCGCGCCGAGCACGCGCGATGCGGCGGTGAACGCGGCCTCGGGAAGCCGTGCCTGCAACGCCATCAGGTGACTCGCCCACATCCGGTCGGCGGCACCGAAGCGACCCCGCGCGGCATGGGGGCCGAGCAGGCGGCCGAGCGCCGCGTAGGGGTCCGCCCCGTCCCGCCACGGGACGATCGCCAGCAGCGACCCTGCCGGCGAGGCCGCGGCCAGCGGCCGCTCGAGCTCGGGCACCAGCAGGACCGGCGCCCCGTCGGGGCGCACGACCAGCGCCGTCAGGCGCTCGAGCGGCGGTGGATCGTAGCCGGCGAGGTAGGCGAGGTCCGGGCCGGGCGCCACGATCAACGCGTCGAGCCCCGCGGCGCCCGCCGCCTCCCCGGCCCGCGCAAGGCGGCCGGCGTGGTCGTGGGCCATGCTCGGGATCATAGCCGGGAGCCGGGCAGGTGCCCGCGCCCACCCCCGGGGCGGCTCGTCGCTCCCCCGCGCCCGGCCGGCGGAGTCGGGACCTCATCGAGCGCCACGCCGGTGTAGGCGACGACCCCGTGGTTCACGGCGCGCCCCGCCTCCGCAGCGCGCCTCGCCAGGGGCTCGGGCGCGACGTCCTCCACCTGGCGGAGCAGGTCCAACACCTGCTTGCAGTTCCGGACGAAGTCGCCCGCGGTCAGGCCGGCGACCCCGAGGACCGACTCCAGGGGCTCGCCATCGGCCCACTCGTACAGCGTCGGCACGAACCCGGGGTCGAGCTCGCGCGTCAGCTCCACCTCGTGGGCGTCCTCCGCGCGGCGCACGCGCGTCCACGTGCGAGCGAGCGCGCGCCACCGCTCGCGCAGCGCGGCGGTCGGCAGGACGAGCCGCGACGGGCCGCGCTCGCGGGACTCGTAGACGACCGTCGAGACCAGCGCCGCGACCTCGGGGGCGGTGAGCCCGTCGAGCGTTCCCTCCGCCAGGGCCTCCGCGACCAGGATGTCGCCCTCCGCGTAGATCCGGCGAAGCCGTTCCCCCCGGTCGGTCAGCGCGAACCCCTCCACGTAGCCGAGGTCCTCGAGCACCCCCACCACGCGGTCGAACTGGCGGCCGAGGGTCTCGGTGCGCGCCCGGATCCGCCGCTGCAGGCCACGGGCCTCGCGCTCGAGCTTCGAGGCCCGTTCGGCCCAGCGTTCGTGGGCGGGGAGGTCGGGGCAGGCGTGACAGGGATGCTCCCGGATCCGCTGCTCGAGCGCGGCGACGCGGGCCTCCCCGCTCCTCCCTGCGCCCGCACGCCGGCGACGCTCGGGCGGGGGCGGGATCGTCGCGAGCGCCGCCGCCAGGTCGCGGCGGAACCGTGCGCTGCGGGCGCTCCCCGAGCGAGGCAGCGGGATCGTGGTCACGCGCGCCGGCGGCTCCTCGAAGTCCCCGACCGAGGCGCGGAAGAACCGGCGATCCTGCCCGAGCAGCGTCGGCCGGCCATCCCGGCTCGCGACCACCACGGCGAGCCCGCGGCGCCCGAGTCCCGGCAGCACCACGACGTCGCCTGGCCGCAGCGCCGCCATGCCGGCGCGGACTGCCTCGAGGCCCGCCTCGGCCGCCGAGCGCCGCGCCTCGCCCTGCCGGCGCTCGAGCCGCTCGCGCAACCCCCAGTACTCGCGGAAGTCGCCCCGATCGCAGCGCATCGCCTCGTGGTAGCCCTCAAGGGCCGCGAGATGGCGCTCCAGCTGCCGCTCCAGCGTCACCACGCCTCGGTCGGCGAGGAACTGGGCGAACGAGGAGTTCAGCAGGTGCCGCGCCTCGTCCCGGGAGTGGGTGCGAACCAGGTTCACCGCCATGTTGTAGGAGGGTCGGAACGAGGAGCGGAGCTCGTAGGTCCGCGTCGACGCCAGCCCGGCGACGCGCTCGAACGGGACCTGGCGCTGGTAGAGGACGACCGCGTAGCCCACCTCGTCGATCCCCCGCCGCCCGGCCCGCCCGGTGAGCTGCGTGTACTCCCCCGGCGTGACCAGCTCGTGACGCTCGCCGGAGAACTTCCAGAGATCCTCGATCACGACGGTCTTCGCCGGCATGTTGATCCCGAGCGACAGCGTCTCGGTGGCGAAGACGACCTTCACCAGCCCCTCGGCGAACAGCGTCTCGACCGTCTCCTTGAACGCCGGCAGCATCCCCGCGTGGTGGGCGGCGATCCCCGCGGCCAGGGCCTCCCGGAACTCGCCGTAGCCGAGCGCCTCCAGGTCGGCGGGATCCATCCACGCCGCCCGGGCGTCGGCCGCCGCCCGGATCCGCTCCTCCTCCTCTGGGGTCGTGAGCCGGACCCCCGAGTCCATCAGCCAGCGCACGCCCTTCTCGCAGCCCGCGCGGCTGAAGACGAAGTAGATGGCCGGCAGCATGCCCTCGCGGTCGAGGACCTCGACCACCTCCTCGCGCGTGGGCGCGTAGACGCGCCGGTGCCCCTCACGGGGTCGCTCGATCCGCCCCGCCTGCCGGCGGCCGTCGCCCCGGCGCCGGTACGCGCGCTCGCGGATCTCGCGGCGGTCGAGGGACGCCACGTACGGGTTCGCGACCATCCGGCCGTCGCGCTCGACGTGCATCGCGTGCAGCTCGCGGCCCACCATGTAGAGGTTCTCGAGCGGGACCGGGCGCCGCTCCTCGATCACGACCCGGGTCGGGCCGCGCAGGGCGCCGATCCACTCGCCGAACTCCTCGGCGTTCGAGACCGTGGCCGACAGGCACACGACGGCGACCGAGAGCGGCAGGTGGATGAGCACCTCCTCCCACACCGCCCCCCGGTAGGGGTCCTGCAGGTAGTGGACCTCGTCCATCACGACCACGTCGAGGCCGTCCAGCGTCGAGCTCTCTTCGTAGAGCATGTTCCGCAGGACCTCGGTGGTCATGACCACGACCGGGGCCTCGCCGTTGATCGAGTTGTCGCCGGTCAGCAGCCCGACGCGGTTGCGCCCGTATCGCGCGCGGAAGTCGCCGAACTTCTGGTTCGACAGCGCCTTCAGCGGCGTGGTGTAGAAGGCCTTGCGGTGGTGCGCGAGCGCCTGATCGATCCCGAACTCGGCGACGACGGTCTTGCCGGAGCCGGTCGGGGCGGCGACGAGCACCGACTCGTCGGCGGCCAGGGCGTCGATCGCCCGGCGCTGGAAATCGTCGAGCGCGAACGGGTAGGACCTCGCGAAGCGAGCGGGGGTGGTCATTGCGCTGCAAGTCTAGGGCCGGTGCGACACGAGCCACCGCCGGCTAGGATGCACCGCAGATGGACGATACCGGAGGATCCGGCCCGGAGGGAGGGAACTCGACGTGACTCGCGCCTACATCCTCATCCAGACCGAGGTCGGCGACGCCGGCGGGGCCGTCGCGGCGCGCATTGCCGCGATCAAGGGCGTCACGCGCGCGGAGAACGTCACCGGCCCCTATGACGTGATCGTGCAGGCCGACACGGTGGACACGGAGGAGTTGAACCGAGGGGTCCTCGCGCAGATCCAGGCCGTCGACGGTGTGCAGCGGACCCTGACCTGCCCGACGCTCTCCTGACGGCGGCGGATTCCCGGGTCAGCGCCCGAGGCAGCGCGCCGCGTGCTCGGCCAGTAGGCGCGAGAGCGCGTCGGGCGCCTCCAGGCAGGAGAGGTGGCCCGTCGGCAACACCTCGAGGCGTCCGTCCGGGATGGCGTCGGCCATGGCGCGGACCTCGGCGAGCGGGATCATCCC
The DNA here is from genome assembly GCA_021784765.1 of Actinomycetes bacterium. Classification (GTDB taxonomy): domain Bacteria; phylum Actinomycetota; class UBA4738; order UBA4738; family UBA4738; genus JAJYHN01. The sequence goes on along the minus strand of JAJYHN010000173.1, from coordinate 5,973 downwards.
GTCGGCCGACCCCGCCACCGCGAGCACCGGCACGTCGATGCCCGCGAGATCCGGGGTCGAGTCGGGCCGCTCGGCCATGCCGAGCGCCGCCGCGGCGATGGATTCGGCCGGCTGCGCCCCGATCGTCGCCCGCACGCGCTCCCACAGGGCCGCCGGCGCATCGGCCGCCAGGAGGGGCGGCGGGTCGGCCACCAGGAACCCGTTCCCCTCGGCCCGCAGCCTCGCCGCCAGCGCCCGCCGGCGATCCCGCCCTGCCTCGTCGTCGGCGACGGCCCTGGTGTTCGCGAGGACCAGGCCAAGCACGCGGCCTCGGTGCCGCCGCCAGGCCGCCAGCGCCACATAGCCACCCATCGAGGTCCCCGCCAGGACGACGCGGTCGGCGCCGGCAGCCTCGGCCGCCGCGAGCGCCGCGTCGGCGGCCTCGTCCATCGTCAGGACCCCGGTGGTCGGCGGCTCGGCGCCGCCGAACCCAGGAAGGTGGGGGGCGAGGACCGCAGTGCCCGGCAACGCCGTCCGGAGCGCCTCCACCTGGGCGTCGTAGATCGAGCCGTCGAGCGGCCACGCGTGCAACAGCAGGATGCCGTCGGCCACGGCGCTAGGGCGAGGAGGTCGCCTTCGGCGACGGGCTGGCCGGCGCCGAAGGTGACGTCGTCGGCGAGATCGTGGCGGTGGCGCTCGGAGCTTGGGTCGGCGCGGGCGTTGGGACCGCGGAGGTGAGCTTCAGGAGGAACTCCATGTTGAGGAGGGGCGTGTAGCCCGCGTCCCACGCAGTCGTCGCGGTCGTCACCAGCGCCGTGGCCTCGTTGATGAGGGGCGCGCGCTGAGCCGCCGGGAGCTCGGCCGCGACCGCCATGAGCCCGCCCACCGCCTGGTAGGTCTGCAGGGCCTGCGCCATCTGCCCCAGAGCCGTCTGGAGCGTGAGCTGGGTGAGGCCCGGCGTGTGCATCGAGGCGGTCTGCCCGAGCGTGAAGCTCGCGGGGATCAGCTGCTGCACGTTGACCTTCCCGATCGCGGTCGCCGCGGTCCCGGCGGCGGTCGAGAGGGCCTTGGCCTCTGCGGCGACCTGCAGCGGCGTCCCGCCCTTCCCCGCGGCGATGTCCGCGAGCTGGGTCGGGACGTTCGTGAAGATCTGCGGGATGCCCCCGGACGGGGCGGTCGTCCCGGGAGGGAGCGCTGCGGCCACCTGCTGGACGACCGTGAGGACGCCGGAGGCCTCCTTCGTGCGCAGCGCCTGCGCCTGCGCGGCGCGGACGCTGGTGGCGTGGTCGACCATGCCCTTGCGAACGAGCAGGCCGGCCAGCACCACCACGACGACCCCGGCCACGACCCAGGTGACCGGCCGGCGTGCGATGGGCGGCTTGCGCTGCACCAGCTGCGGTCGTGGCGGCGGGGCCACGACGCGTCGCCCGCTCCTCGACTTCCCCTTGCCCTTGATCGCCATCGAGAGTGCCCTCGCTGCAGTGGATGGTGGGCGGGCCGCGCTCGGCGTCGCCTACTTCTTCAGGACGAACCGCGACACAAGGATCGCGAGCTCGTAGAAGACTAGCAGGGGCACCATCATCGCGGTCATCGTGAACCAGTCCTGGCTGGGGGTGATCACCGCGGCGAAGATCGCGATGCCGACGATCGCGTAGCGGCGCCACGCCCGGAGCCGCTGGCTGGAAAGCACGCCCACCGCCACCAGCGAGATCAGCACCAGCGGGAACTCGAACGACAGGCCGAACACCGCGATCAGGAGCACCACGAAGCCCAGGTACTTCGTCACCGACAGCACCGCAACGATGTGCGTGCTGCCGGCGAACCCGAGCAGGAACGCGAGGCCCTTCGGGAGGGTCAGCATGGCGAACCACGCGCCCAGCGCGAACAGCACGATCGACGACACGACGAACGGGACGGCGGCACGCCGCTCGCGGCGGGTGAGTCCCGGCACCACGAACCGCCACAGCTCGAACAGGACGACCGGAAGCGCGATCGCGAGGCCGATGAACGTCGCGAGGCGGAGCTTCAGCGAGAACGGGTCGAGGATGCTGCCGACGGCGAGCGCGCAGGGGTGGCTCGGGTTGAACGAGAGCTGCGGGTAGTGCTTGATGAACCCGCAGTAGGGGTTGGTCAGCAGGTCGAAGACCGGCTGGAACAGGAACCAGCCCGCCACCGTTCCGATGCCGATCGCCACGAACGACACGATGATGCGCATCCGCAGCTCGGCGAGGTGCTCGACGAGCGTCATGGTGCCGTCGCGGTTGCGACGGCGGAGCTTCGGGATGACGGCCACGCGCGATTCCGTCCGGAGGTCCTAGCCGGCCCGCCCCTGCGGGGCGCGGTCGGGTCCGGGCAGCTCGGCACCCTTCGCCGCGGGCGCCCCGGCCGGCGGCTCCTCGAGGAAGCCCTGCAGCTCGCCCTTGATCTGGTCGTTCACGCGTCCGAGCTCCCGCAGCCCGCGGGCCATCTGGCGGGCGACCTCGGGCAGCCGCTTCGGTCCCAGCACGACCAGCGCGACGGCCAGGATGACGATGAGCTCCTCGGGACCGATGTTGAACACGGCTCGCCTCGCGCGGGGAACGGTCGGGCGTGTCTAGCTGCGGATTCTAGCACCGCCCGCAGACCCGGGCCGACGCTCCGACAGCTTCTCCACGCGCTCCTGCGCCCGCAGGGCCTCGGCCTGCAGCTCGGCCGCGAGCGGGGTCACGTCCTCGCCGAATGCCCGCACGGACCCGTTCAGGCGCTTCAGCTGGTGGACGAGGCCTGCCACCATGACCGTCAGCAGGCCGACCGAGAGGACGCCGACGACGACCACGACCAGCCATGGCACGGACACGGCCGCAGGATAGCAGGGTGCGGGGCGCGGTGGCGCGACTCAGGCGAGGGACGCCAGCTCGGTCTCGACGGCGCGGTCGTCCTGGAGCTGGAAGTGGAACGCGATGAGGTCGTCGGGCGTGAACACCGGCCCTGCCGGCCGTGACTCCGGCGGCGGGACGAGTGCCTCCAGGCCCTCGACCGGGCCGTCGGATTCGACGTCGACCCCGACCGAGCGGAGCAGGGCCACGATGCGGCGGTCGGCGCGCTTCTCGACCGCCGCGGTGCACCTCGGGCACGTGAACCGGTAGGAGCCCTCCCCGCTGTCCCCGTGGACCGAGACCATGACGGACTCGGGCGTCAGGTCGACCTCGCCGCACTCGGGACACGTGGTTCGGATCGTTGCCATCTCGATGGGAGATATCGACCATGAGCAGGCCCCGCTGAAGCACCGGCGGCCACGCCCGACGGGGGATTCTCGGGGACCGCCGCCTGGGCCGAAGGCCCGAGGCCATCCGGCCGAAGGGCGCCGCCGCCCACGTCCCGGCCGCGACCCCCTCTCGGGGGCAGAGGCCCGCGGCTCATGTAAGGGCCCCCCGGTCCCGCCCACGGCGGTAGCCGGCCAGGGCGTCCGCCGCCTCGCGACGCACGAGTTCGCCCAGCTCTCGCGGCGCGAGCACGGTCGCCTCCCCGGCGAGCCGCAGCACCAGCTTCGCCACCCACGCGAGGTCCTTCGTCGGCAGGACGACCTCGAGAGTCCCGTCCCGGCGCTCGTGAACCCCCTCGGTCTCGTAGTACTCGGCCACCCACCGCGCCGCCGGGGACAGTCGCAGCCGCACGTGCACGTCGCGGTCCGAGCGCGTGTACAGGGGGCGCCCGGCGCCCATCAGGCCTCGCGGCTCGAATCGCTCGCCCGTCTCCTCGGCCGTGCGGATCCGGTCGGCGCGAAACATCCGCTCGGCGTCGGCCAGGTGGTCCCAGGCGACCACGTACCAGTTGCCGAGCGCGGAGAACACGTGCTCCGGGTCGATCTCGCGGGCCGTCAGCTCGTCGCGGGCCGCCGTGTAGTACTCGATGCGCAGCCGCCGGTGGGCCGAGGCCGCCTCCCGGAGCAGGGCCAGCGATGCCGCGGGCCGGCCCGCACCGACGCCGACTCTCCCCGCGAGGCCCGCGAGGGTCTCGGGCCCGAGGGTCCGCTCGAGCGTCTCCAGCGCCGCGGCCAGCGCGGGCGCCTCGGCAAGGCCCGGCGCCCCGAGCAGCGCCTTCCCGCGCAGGTACAGGGCCAGGGCCTCGGGGGCCGTCAGCCGGACCGGGCGGGAGAAGTAGTCGGCCATGCCGATCGTGATCCGCCCCGCCGAATCGATGTCGACGTCGATCAGGTCCCCGGGGCCGTAGGGTGGGAGCCCCGAGAGGAACAGCAGCTGCAGGTCGGAGGCCAGCTCGGCCTCGCCGACGCCGAACAGCTCCGCGACCTCGGCGATCGTGACGCCGGGGTGCCGGACGACGTACGGCACGACGGCCAGCAGCCGGCGGAGGCGCTCGGCCGCCCTCCCGGGCCCACGCGTCGCGCCGCTCACCGCCGTCCCGCCCCCCGCCGCTGGCGGGCGCCCTCCCCGGGTCCCTCCGCGGCGGCCGCGCCGGCCAGCTCGCGCAGGCGCGAGACGACCTCGTCCTGGATCGCGCGTGGCTCCTCCGCACGCGCGTCCGCGCCGAACGAGAGCACCCACGAGACGAACTGCTCGGGTGCGCCCGATGGGACCTCCAGCAGCATCCAGCCGTCGGAGCGCGTCCCGACGATACGCGCCCCTGGGGTGGCCGAGAGGGCCAGCCACCCGATCTTCGGACTGAAGGACACCCTCGCCGTCGCGGCGGGCCGCCCGAGCCCCCAGGGGCCGGCCTCCAGCAGGCGCACCGCGTCGAAGCCGGCCGGCGCGTCCCCGGCGTCGCCCACCTGCCTGACGTCCGAACGGATCCGGGAGAGGCGGAACGACCGAGTCTCACCGCGATCCCGGTCGAGTCCCGTCAGGTACCAGCTCCCCGCCCGGAACACCAACGCGTACGGCTCGACCGTCCGGACGCCGGCCGCGCCCCGGAGCGGCCGGTAGGTGAACGCGATCGCGCGGCGCCCCGCGAGCGACTCGGCGATCGCCCCGAGGTGGGGCCCCGAGGCGTCGACCCCGGGCGCCGGCGTACGACCGGCCACCGCCGCGAGCACGTTCCCTTCCGCGCCCGACGACAGCTTGCGGAACGCCGCCTCGGCGGCCTGGTCGCCGCCAGGCGCGTGGGCGGCCACGTACAGCGCCCACATCTCGTCGGGCGTGAAGGAGATCTCGGGCAGGGCGTACCGCTCGCGGTCGATCCGGTAGCCCTTCTCGACCTCCCACACGTCGGTGAAGACCAGGTCGACGGGGATCCCGGCGTCCCGCAGCGTGTCCTTGTCGCGCTCGAACATCCGCTTGGCGGCGTTGTCATCCTGTCCGTAGGCGGGGATCAGGTTTCGAATCTCCTCGAAGGTCAGCGGACGCTTCGCCTCGAGGAGCAGCGCGGCAAGGTTGATCAGGCGCTCGAGCGGCAGCACGTCGCGGATGATAATCCCTCCCGTGATCCCGTTCCGCGAGGGGCTCGTCGAGGCGGCGCTCCGGCCGATCCCGGGCGGTGTCGAGGTCCTCGTCCGCCTGGCCGACGAGGACGGCGGTGCCGTGCCCGTCGCCTGCCACCCGGCCCTTGCCGGCGAGGTGGCGCGGGGCGATCGCGTCGTCGTCGGCGCGCTGCCGCCCGGGGACCTCCTGCAGGCGGAGCCCCGTCGCGTGATCGTGGCGGCGGCGCGCGGGCCCCACGGCCGGTTGGCCGCCGTGCCGAGCGCGGGGCTCGCCGGCCTCCCGGTCGCGTGCCTGCCGATGGGCGCGATGCTCCCGGCGGCCGCCGCCGGGGCGAGCGCCGCGGGGGCCGAGCACGTGGTCTGGGTGACCCCTGCCGCCGACCCCGATGGGCTCGACCTCGTCGCCGGGCCCCTGGTGGAGGGCGGGCTCCTCGCGGCGGTCGCGGTGGCCGAGCCGGAGAGATGCTGCGCCGCCCTGCTCGGGGCGCAGGGGGACGGCGCGGACGTCGTGCTGGTCGCCGACGCTCCGGGTGCGCCGGCCGCAGGGGGCGCGCGGGCGGGGGCAGCCCAGCTGGCCCCGG
>JAJYHN010000009.1 GCA_021784765.1 Actinomycetes bacterium | reverse complement strand
CCGTCATCCCGGAGCTGCGCATCAGCGATCTCGGGCTGGTCGACAGCGTCGCCTTCGGGATCGTGCCGGTGGAGGCCGGCCCGGGGTCGCGGCAGGAGGGGATCGCGCCGGACGCGGAGGTCCCGGACGCGGAGGTCCCGGGCGTGACGGCCGGGCGCGACCATCCCGGGCGACAGGAGGCGGTACCGTGATGGGGGGCCCGGGGAGGGCCCGGAGCCGGCGGGGCGGCGGCGTCGCCCGGGCCGGCGGCAGGGCCCGGTTCCGCGAGCCGGCACGGCGGCGCAGGAACGTGCCGGTTGGCACTTGGGGGACGTGCCCGTCTGTGCAAAGAAGAGCAGCAAGCAAGACGTCGGATGACTAACGTCTGACATGGAGGCGGCAGAGATGCGACTGGCACAGCGCATGGAGGGGATCGGTACCGAGACGGCGTTCGAGGCGGCGGCCCGCGCCCGCGCCCTGGAGGCGAAGGGGGTCTCGGTCGTGCACCTCGAGATCGGGGAGCCCGACTTCGACACGCCGGCCAACGTGCGGCAGGCGGCGGCCCGGGCGCTCGAGCGGGGGCGCACCCACTACGCGCCCTACCCCGGCACCCCCGAGCTGCGGGCGGCGATCGCCGCCGACGCGACGGCCCGCAAGGGCTTCCCGGTCGACCCGGAGCGCGTCTTCGTCACGGTCGGCGGCAAGGGCGTCATGCTCTACGCGATCGAGGCGCTCGTCGATCCCGGCGACGAGGTCCTCGTGCCCGACCCCGGCTACCCCATCTACGAGTCGCTCGTGCGCTTCATGGGCGGCACCCCGGTGCCCGTCCCGATCCGCCAGTCGAACGGCTTCCGGCTCGATGTCGAGGAGCTCGCTTCGCTCGTCACGCCGCGCACCCGCATGCTCGTGATCAACTCGCCGGCGAACCCCTCGGGCGGCGTGCTCACGCGCGGCGACCTCGAGGCGATCGCGGAGATCGCGCAGCGCCACGACCTCGCGGTCCTCGCCGACGAGATCTACGGCCGCATCCTCTACGAGGGAGAGCACGTCAGCCTCGCCTCGCTGCCCGGCATGGCCGAGCGCACGATCGTCCTCGACGGCTTCTCCAAGACGTACGCCATGACCGGCTGGCGCCTGGGCTATGCGATCGTCCCCGAGTCGCTCGCCTTCGCCTTCGGGCGCCTGCTCATCAACAGCGTCAGCTGCGTCTCGACGTTCGAGCAGGACGCGGCGGTCGAGGCGCTCACCGGGCCGCAGGACGCGGTGGACGCCATGGTGGCCGAGTTCCGCGCCCGGCGCGACCTCATCGTGGACGGCCTGAACGCGATCCCGGGCATCACCTGCCTGCGGCCGCAGGGCGCCTTCTATGTCTTCCCCGACGTGTCGGGGACGGGCCTCAAGGGCGCCGAGTTCGCCGACCGGCTGCTCTACGAGGCCGGCGTGTCGGCCCTCGCCGGGACCGCCTTCGGCGGCGTCGGGGTCGACCACATCCGCTTCTCCTACGCGAACAGCCAGGAGAACATCCGCATCGCGCTCGAGCGCACGGCCACGTTCGTGGCCGGTCTCAAGGTGCCGGCGTAACAGCGGCGGAGAGGGCCGGTGCGGGCCGGGCGGCACGCACCGGCGGCACTCCCGCGGATGCCGGGGTGCCGGGGCGCGATGGCATGACGCGGAACGGCGGAGCCGGGGACGCGACGAAGGCAGTGGAGAGGTGAGACACATGGCCCAGGCGAGCACGCACGGCGGGGCGTCGGTCGAGCAGTCGCGTCCGGCCGGCACCGGGATCGACGAGCTGTACGCCGAGTCGGCGCGCCTGTTCGACGACTGGGAGGTCGTCAAGGACGTCGTCGACGAGCTGCTCGACCTCACGCTGAACTACCGTCAGTCCGGGCATCCCGGCGGCAGCCGCTCGAAGCTCCACATGTTCCTGTCGCTGCTCCTGTCGGGGGCGATGCGCTGGGACATCCGCGCGCCGTGGCGCACGTACGGCGACCGCTTCGTGCTCTCGGCCGGCCACACGGTGCCGCTCGTGTACACCACGCTCGCCGCGCTCAACGAGACGCTGCGGGCGCGCCACGAGTGGACCGGCGACCCGCGCTTCGCCTTCCCGGACGACGGGCGCTGGGCGCTGACCTGGGAGGACCTGCCCGGGCTGCGCCACCGCGGCGGGCTGCCCGGCCACGCCGAGATGGAGGGCAAGACCCTCTTCCTGAAGTTCAACACCGGGCCGTCCGGCCACGGCATGCCGCCGGCGGCCGGCGAGGCGCTCGCCCTCCGGCTGGCGGGCGCCGGGGACGTCCGCGTCTTCGCCATCGAGGGCGAGGGCGGGCTCACGCCTGGCGCCAGCCACGAGACCCGCAACGCGGCCTGGGGCCTCGGGCTCGCCAACCTCGTCTTCCTCGTCGACTGGAACGACTTCGGCATCGACGAGTTCCGCGCCTCGTCCGTGGTGCCGGGCACGCCCGAGACGTGGTTCGGGGCGTACGACTGGCGGGTCACCGGCACGCCCGACGGGATGGAGTGGGGCCCCGTGACGCGGGCCGTGCTCGAGGCCGCGCGCGGCGAGAACCCCGGCGGGCGCCCGTCCATGGCCTGGTTCCGCACCCGCAAGGGGCGCGGCTACGGCAAGTACGACTACAAGAGCCACGGCACCCCGCACCCCCTCGACGCGCCCGAGTTCTGGGCCGTGCGCCACGAGTTCATGGCCAAGTACGGCGTGACCTACGAGGGCGTCGACGAGCCGGCCCCGAAGGATCCCGCGGCGCTGGCGGAGCAGGCCCGCGCCAACCTGCGCATCGCGATCGGCGTCCTGCGCAGCCGGCGCGACGTGGTCGAGGCGATCTCCGACCGGCTCATCGAGCTGGCCGACCGCGTCCCCACCCACGTGCCGTCGTTCCGCCTGGGCGGCAGGGGGGCGGGGCTCTTCGAGGACCCGCGCCTGCTCGACTACCGGTCCTATCCGGCCGCGATGTGGAAGCAGCCCGGCGAGAAGGCTCCCAACCGCGCCGCCCTGGCCGCCTGGGGCAGCTGGGTCAACTCGTTCGCGAAGGCCGAGTACGGCCGCCCGCTCGTCATCGCCGCCTCCGCCGACCTCGCCGAGTCCACCAACCTGGCCGGGTTCGGCAAGGGCTTCGGCGACGTCGAGGGCTGGGGCTGGTACCAGCGCGAGACGAACCCGACCGGGACGCTCCTGCCGACGGAGATCACGGAGTTCACGAACGCCGGCATGATGGTCGGCCTCGCGACCGTCAACTTCGCCGACGATCCGATGGCGAGCTTCAACGGGTTCTGGGGCGCCTGTTCCACCTACGGCTCGTTCAGCTACCTGAAGTACGGCGCGATGCGCCTCTTCAGCCAGCTCGCCCAGGACACGCAGCTGAAGCTCGGCAAGGTCATCTGGGTGGCCGGGCACTCCGGGCCGGAGACCGCGGAGGACTCGCGCACCCACTTCGGGATCTTCGCGCCGGCCGTCACGCAGCTCTTCCCCGAGGGGCACGTCATCGACCTGCACCCCTGGGAGTACAACGAGGTGCCGGTGGCGCTGGCGGCCGCCCTCGCGCAGCAGGCGCCGATCGTCGCCCTGCACCTGACCCGCCCGGCACTCGAGATCCCCGACCGCGCCGCGCTCGGGATCCCGTCGCATTTCGAGGCTGCCCGCGGCGCCTACGTCATGCGCCCCTTCCGCGCCGACCTGCCGCCCATGGGCACCGTCTTCGTGCAGGGCACGACCAGCACGGCGAACCTCGTGCGGATCCTGCCCGATCTCGACCGCGAGGGCCTCAACGTGAAGGTCGTGGCGGCGGTCAGCCCGCAGCTCTTCCGCCTGCAGCCGGCCGACTACCGGGAGCGCACGGTCGCCCCCGCCGACCGGGTCGACGGGATGGCGATCACGAACCGCGCGGCGCGCTTCATGCGCGACTGGGTGGACGGGCCGCTCGCCCTCGAGTACTCGATGGGCTCCGACTGGGACGACCGCTGGCGCACCGGCGGCAGCGTCGACGAGGTCATGGACGAGGCGCACCTCACGTCGGCGCACCTGCTGGCGGGGATCGAGCGTTTCGTGCGCGAGCGCCCCGAGCGGCTCGCGCGCATCCGCGCTGCGCTCGACGCCGCGGATCGGCCGAGGTAGGGGGGCCGCGAACGCCGATCGAGACGCGACTGCCGGCAGACGTGCCGGCGACCGGGAACACGCGGCGGGCCGATGCGCCGCCGCACTGCACACGCGCCGGGTCGGCCCGGCGCGCCACGCCACATCGAACGAGGTAAGGGAACCGATGCCGCGACTTGGACTCGAGAAGGAGCTCGTCGACGCGACCGTCTACGCCAACACGGTGCAGCGCTTCCGCGAGCGGCGGATCGCGCTGCCGACGTTCGCGCAGCTCGCCGACCCCTCGCTGATCCCCGGCAACGTCCGGGCGGCGCTGGGCTCGGTGGGGCCGGACGACGCCAACCCGCTGAACCTGTTCCGCGTCCAGTGGTACAACGACGCGTCGCGCACCGGGTTCCAGGACGTGCCGGCGTACGTCGAGCTGCCGAAGTCGCTCACCGGCGTGGACGCGCGGATCGTCGTTGCGCTCGGCGACCGCTTCCCGATGATCGCCGCGCACAAGGTGCTCGCCGCCTACGGCTGCCTCGCGCCGCGCGTCATCACGGGCCAGTTCGACCCGACGCACCATCTCGCGGTCTGGCCGTCCACCGGCAACTACTGCCGGGGCGGCGTCGCGATCTCCCGCATCATGGCCTGCCGCGGGGTCGCCGTCCTGCCCGAGGGGATGAGCCAGGAGCGCTTCGACTGGCTCGAGCGCTGGGTGGCCGACCCGTCCGACATCATCCGGACGCCCGGCACGGAGAGCAACGTCAAGGAGATCTACGACAAGTGCGACGAGCTCTCCCTCGACCCTGAGAACGTCATCTTCAACCAGTTCTCCGAGTTCGGGAACCACATCGTCCACTACATGGCGACCGGCGCGGCGCTGGCGCGCGTCTTCGAGACGCTGCGGGCGCAGCGGCCGGCCCTCCGCCTCCGGGCGTACATCTCGGCGACCGGGTCGGCCGGCACCATCGCCGCCGGCGACTACCTGAAGGACCAGTACGGCTCGCTGACGGTGGCCGTCGAGGCGCTCGAGTGCCCGACGCTCATCGAGAACGGCTTCGGCGAGCACAACATCCAGGGCATCGGCGACAAGCACATCCCGCTCATCCACAACGTGATGGGGACCGACGTCGCCCTGGCGCTCTCGGACCGCGCGACGGACCGCCTGAACGTGCTCTTCAACACGCCGGTGGGCCGCGCGTACCTCGCCGACCGCCGCGGCGTCCCGGCCGCGACCATCGAGGCGCTCTCCTCGTTCGGCCTGTCCAGCATCGCCAACGTGCTCGGCGCGATCAAGACGGCCAAGTACTACGAGCTGGGCCCCGACGACGTCGTCGTGACGGTCGCCACGGACGGCGCCCCGATGTACCACAGCGAGCGCGACATGGCGCTGACGAAGTACTTCGGCGGCGAGTTCGACACGGTGGGCGCGAGCGAGGTCTTCGGCGAGCACCTGCTGGGCACGACCACGGACAACCTGCTCGAGCTGAACCGCAAGGACCGCGAGCGGATCTTCAACCTCGGGTACTACACGTGGGTCGAGCAGCAGGGCGTCTCGATCGAGGAGTTCAGGGCTCGCCGGAACCCCGCGTTCTGGACCCAGATGCGCTCCATCGTGGCCGACTGGGATCCCATGATCGAGGAGTTCAACGGCCGGACCGGGGTGCTGGAGGCGCTGTGAGCAGCAGCCTCGTCTGCGCGGGGTGCGGGGCCTCCCCCGCCCCCGGCGACCCGTACCCCTTCCGCTGCCCGAACGCCGCCTCGGGCGACGACGCGGACCACGTCCTGCGCCGCCGCCTGGACGGCGAGGGAATCGCGTTTCCCGCTCCCGC
>JAJYHN010000074.1 GCA_021784765.1 Actinomycetes bacterium | reverse complement strand
CGCGAGCCGCTCCGCCTCCAAGAGCACCCGGGCGCGCTCGTCGTCGGTCCGGAAGATCGGCACCAGCACCGCCTGCACCGGCGCCACGGCCGGCGGCAGCCGGAGACCCCGGTCGTCGCCGTGGGTCATGATCACGCCACCGATCAGGCGGGTCGAGACCCCCCACGAGGTCGCGTACGCGTACTCCTCCCTGCCGTCCCGACCGAGGAACTTCACGCCGTAGGCCTTCGCGAAGTTCTGCCCGAGGTAGTGCGAGGTGCCGGCCTGCAGGGCCTTGCGGTCCCGCATCAGCCCCTCGATCGTCAGGGTCTCCTCCGCACCGGGGAACCGCTCGGCCGCCGACTTCCGCCCCGGCAGGACCGGCATCGCGAGCACCCGCAGGGCGGCGTCGAGGTAGCACTCGAGGAGCATCCGCCGGGTCTCGGCGATCGCCTCCTCGGCCGTCTCATGCGCGGTGTGGCCCTCCTGCCACAGGAACTCGGTGGTCCGCAGGAACAGCCGCGGACGAAGCTCCCACCGCACGACGTTCGCCCACTGGTTGTAGAGCAGCGGCAGATCCCGGTAGGACTGGACCCAGCGCGCGTACGTGTCCCAGATGATCGTCTCGGATGTCGGCCGGACGACCAGGGGCTCGCCGAGCTCCTCCCCCCCGGCGTGGGTCACGACGGCGACCTCGGGCGCGAACCCCTCGACGTGCTCGGCCTCGCGCTCGAGCAGCCGGTACGGGATGAACAGCGGGAAGTAGAGGTTCTCGTGCCCCGTCGCCTTGATGCGGTCGTCGACCGCGCGCTGGATGGCCTCCCAGATCGCGAACCCGTAGGGCTTGATCACCATCGTGCCGCGCACCAGCGAGTTCTCGGCGAGATCGGCCTGGCGGACGACCTCCTGGTACCAGCCGGGGAAGTCCTCGGCCTGCGAGGGAAGGGCCACCGCGCGCCCCTACTCGCCGAAGAAGAGCGCCAGCTCGCGCGCGGCCGAGTCCGGCGAGTCGCTGCCGTGGACGAGGTTCTCGGTGATCTCGATCGCGAGATCGCCCCGGATCGTCCCCGGTGCCGAGGTCGCCGGGTCGGTCGCCCCCATCAGGGCGCGCAGCGCCGACACGGCCTCACGCCCGCCGACGCGGGCGACGACGACGTCGCCGGAGGTGATGAACCGGACGAGGTCGCCGAAGAACGGCTTCTCCGCGTGCTCCGCGTAGTGGCGCTCGGCCAGCGTCCGGTCGATCCGCATCAGCTTCAGCGCCTCGATGCGGAGCCCCCTGCGCTCGACGCGCGAGAGGATCTCGCCGACGAGGCCGCGGCGGACGGCATCGGGCTTGGCGATCAGCAGGGTCGACTCGTCGCTCATGTACGGTCCTTCCGTCCTTCCCGGGGTCGCGGCGGGCCGGGCGACCGGCCCGGCGGCCCAGCCCGCCCGGAACGGCAGGCCGGGGTCCGCGACAGTATAGAAAGCGCTATCCGGCCACGAACGCCGGCCGGGCCTCGGCGACCGCGTAGAACGAGCCGGTGACCAGGATCAGGTCGTCCTCGGCCGCCGCCGCCAGCGCGGCCCGGACGGCCTCGACCACCGAGCCGAACGCCTCCACCTCGGGCACTCCCGCCGCCCCCAGCGCCGCGGCGACCCGCTCGGCCGGGGCCGCACGCGGGCCGCGCGGCGCGCACGCGTAGGCGCGGGCGGCGAGCGGAGCGAGGATCCCGGCCACCCCCTCGACGTCCTTGTCGGCGAACATCCCCGCCACCAGGTGCAGCCGCTCGCGTGCGAAGGCACCGAGCGCCTCGGCCAAGGACGCGGCGGCGTCGAGGTTGTGGGCGCCGTCCAGCACGACGAGCGGACGGCGCCCGACGACCTCGACCCGGCCCGGCGAGGTGATCCCGCCGAGCGCCTCGCGCAGGACCCGCTCGTCCAGCGCCCGGCCGAGCAGCGCCTCGACGGCGACGATCGCCGCGCCCGCGTTGCGCGCCATCTCCTCGCCGAACAGCGGCAGCACCACGTCCCCGTAGGTCGCGTGCAACCCCCGCACGGTGACCGCCTGTCCCCCGAGGGCCTCCGTTCGCCGCTCGAGGTCCCACGCCGCCCCCTCGACCAGCAGGTCCGCGCCGACCTCCCCGGCCCGCGCCTCCAGCACGGCCATCGCCTCCGGCCGCTGCCGCCGGATCACCGCCGGGCGGCCCGGCTTGATCAGGTGGGACTTCTCCCCCGCGATCCCCTCGATCGTGTTCCCGAGGATCCCGACGTGATCCAGGCCGATCGGGCAGATCACCGCGACGTCGCCGCGCACGAGGTTCGTCGCGTCCCAGCGCCCGCCCATGCCGACCTCGAAGACCCCCAGGGCGACCGGCACGTCGGCGAACCACGCGAACGCCATGGCGGTCAGGGCCTCGAAGTAGGTGACGGGTCTCCCGAACCGGTCGACGGCCTGAAGGAAGGGCCGCAGGTAGGCCCATGTCTCGGCGAACGCCTCCTCGGAGATCGACTCGCCGCACACCGACAGTCGCTCGGTCGTCGAGACCACGTGCGGCGAGACGAACAGGCCGGTCGTGAGCCCGTGCGCGCACGCGAGCGCCGTGACCATCCGCGCGGTGGTGGTCTTGCCGTTGGTGCCGGTGAGCTGGATCGTCGGGTAGGTCAGCTCGGGGTGGTCCAGCAGCTCGGCCAGGCGCGTGATGCGCTCGAGGTCCGGCTCCGGCATCGACTCCGGCTGCCGCGCCTCCAGCTCGCGAAGGGCCTCGGCGAACCTCACGGCCTCACGCGCCGGCGAGCGTCACGTCGACGCGGAACCCGTCGAAGGACTCGGCCGTCTCCAGCGCGGTCACGTTCCCGGCCTGGCGCACGTCCTCCGCGACCCGGGCGAGCGCCGCCAGGCGCTCGGGCACGTCGCGGACGAGCGCCCGGGCGACCTCGGCCCGCAGCGACTGCTTGGCCAGGGTCTTCGCCTTTCGCACCTCGCCCAGCACATCGGCGGCCACCTCGAGCACCGCGGGGTCGCCGCCGGCCGCCCCGTCGCGGAGCTCGTCCCCGGAGGGCCAGGCCGCGTGGTGGATGGAGCCCGCGCGCCACCACGACCAGACCTCCTCGGTCACGTACGGCAGGAACGGCGCCAGCAGCCGCAGCTGCACCGACAGGGCGAGGCGCAGCGCCGCCACCGCCGAGCCGGCCGCCGCGGGCCCGTGCGCCCCGTAGGCGCGGTTCTTCACCAGCTCGAGGTAGTGGTCGCAGAAGCGCCAGAAGAACCGCTCGGCGACCTCGAGCGCCCGGGCGTGGTCGTAGTCGTCGAAGGAGCGGGTCGCCTCCTCGACGAGGCCGGCGAGGCTCGCCAGCATCCCACGGTCGAGCGCGTCGGTCACCTCCGCCGGCTCGGCCTCCATCGACAGCACGAACCGCGAGGCGTTCAGCACCTTGATCGCGAGGCGCCGACCGACCTTCATCTGCTGCTCGTCGAAGGCGGTGTCGGTCCCGAGCCGCGCGCTCGCCGCCCAGTAGCGAACGGCATCGGCGCCGAACTGCTCGAGCGTCCCGATCGGCGTCACGACGTTCCCCTTGGACTTCGACATCTTCTTGCGCTCGGGGTCCAGGACCCAGCCGGAGATCGCGACGTCGGTCCACGGCAGCGAGCCGTGCTCGAGCTCGGCCTTCAGCACCGTGTAGAAGAGCCAGGTCCGGATGATCTCGTGGCTCTGCGGACGCAGATCCATCGGGAACACGCGCGCGAACAGATCGGGATCGTCCTCCCATCCGCCGGCGATCTGCGGGCTGAGCGACGAGGTCGCCCACGTGTCCATGACGTCGGGGTCTCCGACGAACCCCCCGGGCGCTCCCCGCTGCTCGGCCGTGTGGCCGTCGGGCACGTCCGAGGAGGGGTCGACGGGCAGCCGCGACTCGTCGGGCAGGATCGGCCGCTCGTGGTCGACGGTCCCGTCGCCGTGGACCGGGTACCACACGGGGAACGGCACACCGAAGAAGCGCTGGCGGCTGACGCACCAGTCGCCGTTCAGCCCCTCGACCCACGACTCGAACCGGGACCGCATGTGCGGCGGGTGCCAGGCGAGCTCGCGGCCCCGCGCGAGGAGGGTCTCGCGGAACGCCAGCGTGTGCACGAACCACTGCCGGCTCGAGATCACCTCGAGCGGCCGCTCGCCGCGCTCGTAGAACTTGACGACGTGGCGCACCGGCTTCGGCTCGCCGAGCAGCGCGCCGGACTCGGCCAGCAGCTCGGCCACCCGGCGGCGGGCCTTGCGCGTCGACGTCCCGGCGAGCTCCTGCTGCGCGCGCGCCGCGGCCGCCGGGTCCCGCGATTCCCAACCCGGCTCGCCCCAGCGCGGCGGCGCCACCGTGCCGTCCCTGCGAACGACCACCCGCGTCGGCAGCCCGAGCTCGCGCCACCACGTCACGTCGGTCAGGTCGCCGAACGTGCAGATCATCGCCGCGCCGGTCCCCTTGTCGGGCTCGGCCAGCGCGTGGGCGACCACCGGCACCTCTGCGCCGAACAGCGGGGTGACCACCGTCGACCCGACCAGGTCGCGGTAGCGGTCGTCCTCGGGGTTCACCACAAGCGCGACGCAGGCCGGGATCAGCTCCGGCCGCGAGGTCTCCACCTCGACGTGCCCCGAGCCGTCGGCGCGCGCGAACGCGACCCGGTGGTAGGTGCCGTCGATCTCCCGGTCCTCGATCTCGGCCTGGGCGACCGCAGTCTGGTAGTCGACGTCCCACATCGTCGGCGCCTCGATCCGGTAGGCGAGGCCGCGCGCCAGCAACCGCAGGAACGCGCGCTGGGAGGCGCGGCGCGATCGCTCGTCGATCGTGGTGTAGGTGTGGCGCCAGTCGACCGAGAGCGCCAGGCGGCGGAACAGGTCCTCGAACGCGCGCTCGTCCTCGGCCGTCAGCCGCTGGCAGAGCTCGATGAAGTTCGGGCGCGACACCGGGACCGGCTCGGACCCGTTCGGCCGGTCGAGCCGGTCGGTGTCGAGGTTCGGGTCGAACGGCAGCGAGGGGTCGCAGCGCACGCCGAAGTAGTTCTGCACGCGCCGCTCGGTCGGCAGGCCGTTGTCGTCCCAGCCCATCGGGTAGAAGACGGCGTCGCCGCGCATGCGCCGGAACCGGGCGACGAGGTCGGTGTGGGTGTAGGAGAGCACGTGGCCGACGTGCAGCGACCCGCTCACCGTCGGCGGCGGCGTGTCGATCGCATACACGCGCTCGCGGGGAACCGAACGGTCGAAGCGGTAGGCGCCGGCCGCCTCCCACCACTCCCCCCACTTGGCCTCGAGCCCGTCCAGGCTGGGCTTCTCGGGGACCCTGATGCCCGTCGCAGGTTGCCGTTCGTCGCTCATGGTCGTGACCTGCAGTCTAGGGGACGCGCCGAAGCGGAGGCCGGGAGCCGGAGCGGGCGAGCGTCAGCCCTCGCCGGGCACGGCGATGCCAGGGCCCTCGCTGCCGATCGCCGCGCGGATCGCGGCGATCGTGGCGTCGGGATCCTCGACCCCGACCACCAGGCGGCCGTAGGACTCGTCGTGCAGCCGGATCGCGACGGCGTTCTCGGCGTGATGGACGTCCCAGAACGCCCGCTCGCCGTGCTGGTAGAAGGTGCCGGCGGTGATCACGCCGGGAAGGTTCGTCCCCGGGAGCCGCATGCCGTGGTACCAGCGCCGCGCCTCCTCCTCGTCGCGCTCCGCGCCGGCCACGTGCGTGAGCGGGATCTCGAGCTCGCTCCTCAGCGCCCAGACCTTGTCCATGCCCCGCACCCGGACGACCAGCCGGTCCCCCTCGATCGTCACCTCCGCCATGGCGCAAGTGTAGTCCGGCACGGGCGTGCGTAGGCTTGGCCCTCGTGGCGCGCGAGGCGATCCTGCGAGGCGAGGCGGAGCTCGCGGCCCGGGACCCGGCGATCGCCGGGCTGGTGCGGCGAGCGGGCCCCTGCACGCTGGGCGGCCGCCGGCACCGGACGCACTTCGAGGCGCTC
>JAJYHN010000073.1 GCA_021784765.1 Actinomycetes bacterium | reverse complement strand
GCCTCGCCGAGCGACACGACCGGCGCCGGCCGCGCCGTGCTGGCCGAGGACCCCGACTCACCGGGCTCGCTCGGGATCGCGATCAGCGAGGCGGTCGAGGTCGCCGCGAAGAGCGCCGACACCAACTACGCGCTCGGCAGCGTGCTGAACCACGTGCTGCTGCACCAGACGGTGATCGGCCTGGAGGCCAAGCGGCAGATGGAGATGGCGGGCGACACGCCCGACGTCGTCATCGGGTGCGTCGGCGGCGGGTCGAACTACGCCGGCCTCGCCTACCCGTTCCTCGCCGACAGGCTCGCGGGCACCAGCGCGGCGCGGTTCGTCGCGGTGGAGCCGGCCGCCTGCCCGACGCTGACGCGCGGCAGGTTCGCCTACGACTTCGGGGACGTCGCGCAGATGACGCCGCTGCTGCCCATGTACACGCTCGGGCACACCTTCGTCCCGGCGCCGGTCCACGCCGGCGGCCTGCGCTACCACGGTGACGCCCCCTCGCTCTCGCTGCTCGTCCACCACGGCGACATCGAGGCGCGGGCCGTCGAGCAGCACGCGGTGTTCGCGGCCGCCGTCCAGTTCGCACGCGCCCAGGGGATCATCCCGGCCCCCGAGACGGCGCACGCGATCCGGGTCGCGATCGACGAGGCCGTGGCCGCACGCGAGGCCGGCGAGGAACGGGTCATCCTGTTCAACCTCTCCGGGCACGGGCACTTCGACATGCAGGCTTACGACGACTACCTCGCAGGGAAGCTGCCGCTCGTGGAGTTCCGCGAGGAGGATGTCGAGGCCGGGCTGGCGCACCTCCCCGAGGCACCGGTCCCGAGCTAGGGACCTGCCGGCGGCGGGCCCGGGGGGACGTCCTCCGGGCCCGCGCCCGACCTGCCGGACCGCCCGCGCCCGCAGGTCGACCAGGCGTCGAGCAGCGCGTCGGAGAGCGCGCCCGGCGCGCAGCCCTTCAACAGGTAGCGGCACGCCCCGGCCCCGGCCGCCGACTCGATCAGGCCGGGGTCCTCGTAGGCGGAGAGCACGACCACCGCGACCCCCGGGTCCCGCTCGAGGATTCGCCGGGTGGCCTCGATGCCATCCATGTGCGGCATGCGGGCGTCCATCAGGACGATGTCGGGGGCGAGCGCCGCCGCCATCCGGACCGCGGCCCCGCCATCGGGGGCCTCGCCGACGACCGAGAACCCGAGCTCGCCGAGGTAGTCGGCCAGCATGCGCCGCGCGAACCGCTCGTCGTCGGCGATCAGGATGCGGGGAACCGCCCGTCCCCCGGCCGCACCCGCGTCCTCCGCGGCGCTCACGGGCGCGCGACCTCCATCGGCACAACGGCGCGCACGCGCGTGCCGCGCCCCGGGCCGGCGTCGAGCTCCCAGCGCCCACCGATCATCTCCACGCGCTCGCGCATCGCGAGCAGGCCGACGCGTTCGCCGGCGATCGAGGCCTCCGGCGCCTCGGGCGCGTCGGGGTCGAACCCGACCCCGAGGTCCGCGACCTCGAGCACCACGGCCCCGTCCTCCCGCCGCAGCGACACCTTCGCCGACCGAACCCCGGCGTGCTTGACGACGTTCGCCAGCGCCTCCTGGGCCACCCGATACAGGACGGTCTCGACCGGCGGGGAGAGCCGGCGGTCGAGTTCGACCGCCACGTCGCAGTCGAGGCCCGCCTCGTGGCCGAGCGCCGCGGCGTGATCCCGCAGGGCCGAACCGAGCCCCCGCTCGTCGAGGACCGGCGGGCGCAGCTCTCCCATCGTGCGTCGCAGCACGCCGATCTCCTGCGAGATTCGCTCGCCGGCCTCCGCCAGCAGGGCGAGCGCCGCGCGCCGGTCGTCCCGGACGAGGCCCAGCCGGACGCGCTCGAGCAGGATCCCGACGGCGGACAGCCGCTGGATCGGCCCGTCGTGCAGCTCGTTGGCGAGCGCCTTGCGCTCGTCCTCCACCGCCCGCACCGTGGCGCCGAGCAGCGCGCGCCGCTCCCGCTCCCCCTGTGAGAGAGCGGCCATGGCGCCATCCAGCTCCGCCCGCTGGCGACCCAGCTCCCGGACGATCGCGTTCATCGCCACCACCGCGAGCACGAACACCAGGACCGTCCCCAGCCCCACGGCGTCCGCCGTGATGCGCCGGCCAAGCATCGCCTGGAGGACGACCAGGCCGGGGACCACCACGGCGATCGCCGTCAGCAGGACGAGGCGGCGGGCGCTGAGTGGTCGCGGCGTGCCGTGGACCGGCGGCGGGGCGGCCAGGACGGCCATGCCCGGATGCACCGCCGCCGCGCCGACCAGCACGTAGGCCGCAAGCGAGATCGCGTCGAGCCCACCCCCGAGCCGGTACCAGTGGTCCAGGATGGCCACGGCCGTGACGGAGTTGGCCGCGAGGTGCACCAGCACGGCGAACGCCAGGATCCGGTACGAGGGCGAGCGGGCGGCCGGCGCGACGAACACGCTCCCGAGGATCGAGAGGACGACGATATCGAGGAAGGGGGTCACCAGCAGCGAGAGGCCGGCCGGGGCCCCTCGTGCGGTCGCCTGCACGTAGGGCTCGACCACGAAGACCCACACGACGAGCCCCAGTCCCGCCCCGACGACCGCCGCGTCCATCGTCCGGTGCGATCCGGCGTGTGCCCACTGCACGCGGGCGAGCTGCGCCGCGCCGGCGATCACCAGCACGAACGCCGTCAGGTCGCACGCGGCCGACAGGAACGGCAGGGTCTCCGGCACCGGCAGGGTCGCGCGGGTGGCGAACGAGACCGCGTTCGGCACGGCCGCGACCAGCATGCCGGCGCCGACCAGGAGCCACATGGAGGGCCGCGCCGGCCGGTACCAGCGGATGCCGAGCCCGACGGCGAGCGCCGGCGAGGCCTGGACCGCGGCGAAGAGCGCCAGGTCCCACGGGCGCGCGAGCAGGAGGTAGGCGATGGCGGCCGCAGCTCCGGCGGCGAGCCACACCAGCGTGCGGCGGAGGCTGCTCACCCCGGAGGAATCGGAAGCGCCGACCGTCGGCTGAAGCCGAGCCCCGATGGGCTCACGCCGTGATGCGGCGGGGTTCGCGGGCGGCAGGGGGGGTGGAGGCGACGCGATCGGCGCCCGGCACGTACGCGCAGCCCGGATCCTCGGCGAGCGGGTCCCCGAAGGCGGCGAACGCCCGGGCCCGCGAGCCGCCGCAGAGATCGCGGTGCTCGCAGACACCGCACCGCCCCCCGAACTCCGCCCGGCGGATCGCCCCCAGGAGCGGATGCGCCCGGTAGAGGTCGACGACGCTTCGCGTGCGCACGTTGCCGAGGGTGACGGGCAGGAACCCGGCCGGGTAGACCTCGCCGTCGTGGGCGACGAACACGATCCCCCGCCCGTCCCGGGTCCCGGCCGTCTGCGCGCGGGGCGCCCCGACCGGCGCGCCGAGGCTCGCGCGCAGCCGGTGCGACAGGCGCCGGTACAGGGGGCCGAGCCCGAACACCGCCGCCGGATCGGCGACGGTGCCGGCCGCCCTGCGCGCGGCCACCACGCGTCGGAAGAAGGGCCCCTCCACCGTTCGCACGACGAAGCCGTAGGCCGAGGCCTCGTAGAGGACGTGCGCCACGTCCTCGTTCTCCTGCGGCGTGAGCTCCTCGACCCCCGTGCCCCGGCCGACCTTGACCAGGAAGAAGACCTCCCAGATGTGCGCGCCGACGTCGGCGAGCAGCCTCGCCACGTCGGGCAGCTCCTCGACGGTGTCGCGCATGACGGTGGTGTTCACCTGCACCGTGAAGCCGCGACCGACCAGGCGGCGCATGGCCGCGACGGTGTCCTCGAAGATTCCGGGCACCTGGCGCAGCCCCTCGTGGGTCGCGGGCGTCGCGCCGTCCAGGCTGATCGAGATCGTCTTGATCCCGAGCCCGTGGAGTCGCTCGAGCGCCGCGTCGTCCAGGAGCGGCGTCACCGCCGGGGCGAGGCCGATCGGGATGCCGAGCGCCCGCGCCCGGCCGGCCAGCTCGAAGATGTCGGGCCGCATCAGGGGGTCGCCGCCGGTCAAGATCAGCACGGGCGGGCGCGGGCCGAACCGGGCGACGTCCTCGATGAGGGCGAGCCCCTCCTCCGTGGTGAGCTCGCCCGGCAGCGGCTCGCGCATCGCCGTCGCCCGGCAGTGCCGGCACGCAAGCCCGCAGGCGCGCGTCGTCTCCCAGAACACCAGGATCGGGCTGCGGTCGAAGTCCACCCACGCTCCCCTCGGCCCACGGCACCCCCGCCGCGGGCGGTCCGGAACCAGTGAAGCGGGCGCGGGAGGGGGTCCTCAGGGTCGAAGGTCCCGGCCCGACCGGGACGCCTGACCCCGCCGAGACGCCAGGAGGACGCCGCGGAGGTCAAGCGGTGCCCGAGGGACGGGGCGCGGCGAGCGAGACGGCGTCGGCCAGCTCGGCGAGGTCGGCCACGTGCAGGTCGAACTCCGTGAGCCGGTGCGCGGGGGTCCCCGCGCGGTCCACCCAGGCGACCGCCATCCCGAACGCCTTCGCGCCGGCCGCGTCCCACGCGTTCCCCGACACGAACAGGATCCGGCGGCGCTCCATCCCGAGGCGGCGCTCGGCGAGCGCGTAGACCTCCGGGGCGGGCTTGAACACCCGGACCTCGTCAGCCGACAGGACGTGGGCGAACCGCCCGAGCAGCCCGGCGGCATCGAGGGCGGCCTCGAGCATCCCCGGCGTGCCGTTGGAGAGCACGGCGAGCGGCCGGGGCGCCAGGCGGTGAAGGGCTGCGGCCGCGTCGGGGAAGGCCGGCAGCTCGAGCCAGGCGTCCATCAGGGCCCGTCGCCCTTCGAGGTCGAGGCGCGCCCCCACGGCCGCCGCCGCGTGCTCGAGCGTGGCCTCGGTGATCCGCCAGAAGTCCTCGTACCGGCCCATCAGCGAGCGCAGCCAGGTCGTCTCGAGCTGCGCGCGCCGCCAGAGGGCCGACATCGTCGCGGGGTCGGCGGTCACCCGCGCGCAGGCGGCCTCGATCGCGTGCAGGTCGAACAGGGTCCCGTAGGCATCGAACACGACCGCGTCGGCGTCCATGGCAGGCAGAGCCTACCGGCATACGCCACCTCGGCGCATGCACCGCGCCCGGCGCACGGCTACCATCCCCGCCATGAGCGACCTCGATCCCCGCGACTTCCTCGGCATCGACGATCTGCTCTCCGGCGAGGAGCGCATGATCCGGGACACCGTGCGGCGCTTCGTCGCCGACCGCGTGCTCCCGGAGATCGCCGGCTGGTTCGAGCGCGGGGAGTTCCCGAAGGAGCTCGCCAGGGAGCTCGGGGCGCTCGGGCTGCTCGGCATGCACCTGTCGGGCTACGGGTGCGCCGGTGCGGGCGCCGTCGGCTACGGCCTCGCCTGCCTCGAGCTCGAGGCCGGCGACTCCGGGCTCCGATCGTTCGTCTCGGTGCAGGGGTCTCTTGCGATGTTCGCCATCTGGCGCCACGGCAGCGAGGAGCAGAAGCGCGAATGGCTGCCGCGGATGGCGGCCGGCGAGGCCATCGGCTGCTTCGGCCTCACCGAGCCCGACGCCGGCAGCAACCCCGGCGCGATGCGCACCGCCGCGCGCCGCGACGGGCCCGACTGGGTCCTCACGGGCACCAAGATGTGGATCACGAACGGGAGCATCGCCGACGTCGCGATCGTGTGGGCGCGCACGGACGAGGGCGTTCGCGGCTTCGTGGTGCCGACCGACACCAGGGGCTTCGCGGCGAACGTCATCCACCGCAAGCTCTCTCTGCGGGCCTCGGTCACCTCCGAGCTGGTGCTCGAGGACTGCCGGGTGCCGGCCTCGGCGATGCTGCCGGAGGCCCGCGGGCTGCGCGGCCCGCTGTCGTGCCTGGACGAGGCGCGCTACGGGATCGTCTGGGGCGCGATGGGGGCCGCTCGGGCCTGCTACGAGGCAGCCCTGGACTACGCCGCGACGAGGATCGCGTTCGACCGCCCGATCGCGGGGTTCCAGCTCACGCAGGAGAAGCTCGTGAACATGCTGCTCGAGATCGGCAAGGGGACGCTGCTCGCGCTGCACCTCGGCCGGATGAAGGACGAGGGGCGCCTGGCGGCCGAGCAGGTGAGCTTCGGCAAGCTGAACAACGTCCGCGAGGCCATCGGGGTCGCGCGTGAGGCGCGGACGATCCTCGGTGCGAACGGGATCACGCTCGAGTACCCGGTGAT
>JAJYHN010000142.1 GCA_021784765.1 Actinomycetes bacterium | reverse complement strand
GAGGCTCACCTCGACCACGACACGCTGCGGACCTGCTGGGAGCCGGGAACGCGCGTGGGGCTCGGCGACATCCGCTTCCGGGGCGCACCGCTCGCGCTGGACTCCCGCGAGATCCTTCGCCGGGCGGTCGAGCCCTGGCTGGCGAAGGGGCTCGTCCCCCAGCTCGCATTCGAGTTCGAGTTCTTCCTGCTCGAGCCCGACGGAGACGGCGGATGGCGGCCGATCACGCTGCCGAGCCACCGCGTGTACGGGACCGGGCAGGCCGTCGACCCGCTCGGCATCGTGGACGAGATCGTCGCCGCGGCCGTCCGCTGCGGCTTCCCGGTCGAGGGCTGGGGCAGCGAGTTCGACACCTCGTCGTACGAGGTGAACATCCGCTACCGCGACGCCCTGCAGGCGGCCGACGACGCCTTCCTGTTCCGCGTGCTGGTGCACGAGATCGTGGCGCGCCGCGGCTATCTCGCGACGTTCATGGGCCGGCCGTTCAACGAGCGCGGCGGCAGCGGGCTGCACGCCAACATCAGCTTCCGCTCGCAGCGCGACGGCTCGAACGCGATGGCCGACCCGAGCGCGCCCGACGGGCTCTCGCGCCTCGCCCACCACTGCGTGGCGGGGATGCTCGAGCACCACCTGGGCCTGGCGGCCCTGTGCGCGCCGACGGTCAACGCCTACAAGCGGCTGCAGCCCGACATGCTGAACGGCTACTGGGCGAACTGGGGCTACGACGACCGCACGGTCGGCGTGCGCGTCGCGCCCGACCGGGGCGCCTCGACCCGCCTGGAGAACCGCGTGCCCGACGGGGCGGTGAACCCCTACCTCGCCTCGGCCGCGCTGCTGCACGCCTGCCGGATGGGCGTCGAGGCCGAGATGGAGCCGCCGGCGCCGCAGCGCCCCGGGGCCGAGCCGAGCACCGACGTGCACATCCCGGCCACGCTGCAGGAGGCGCTGGTCGAGCTCGACAAGGACACGGCCCTGCGCGAGGCCCTCGGGGAGGACGTCGTCACCGCCTTCACGATGCTGAAGGAGGCGGAGTGGAAGCGGTACACGGAGGCCGTCCCCGACCCCTCGACGATCGAGGTCACCGACTGGGAGGTCGGCTACTACCTGCCGTTCTACTAAGGCCGGTCGCGCCCACGACGCCCCATCGGGCTGCTCCCCCACACGTCGCACGGGCGCCTCCGTTTGCGCGCGAGGGTCGTTCGGTAGCAAAATACCGCGGACGTCGCTCCGCCGGTCGCGCCCGCGGCCGGCAGGCTCTGGGGACCGGCCGCGTTGGAGGAGCGTCATGCAGCTGACCGACATCGACCTCGTCGACCCCGACACCTACGTCGGCGGCATCCCGTTCGAGTGGTTCGAATGGCTCCGGCACCACGCCCCGGTGGCCTGGCATCCCGAGCCGGCGCCGAACCGCGGGTTCTGGTCGGTCGTTCGCTACGACGACCTCGTCCGGGTCCACATGGACTGGGACCGGTTCTCCTCGGAGAAGGGCGCCGTCGCGCTCGAGGAGCTCGACGACGAGCAGCTCCGGGTTCGGCAGACCATGCTCGAGAGCGACCCACCGCGCCACGGCGAGCTTCGCCGCATCACCTCCAAGCGCCTCTCGGCCCGGGGGGTCGGCAGGTACGAGGACTGGATCCGCGAGGTCGCCCGCGACGTCCTGGACCGCGCGCTGCCCATGGGCGAGTTCGACTTCGTGGCCGAGATCTCCCGCGAGCTGCCGATCCGGTTCCTGTGCTCGATCCTGTCGGTCCCCCAGGAAGACGCGCCCGCGCTCATCCACTGGGGCGACCAGATGATCGCGAACCAGGACCCGGACCTCGCCGCGGTCGTGGTCGACCGGGAGGACACCGAGGCCTACCGGCTGCTGCCATTCCGCTCGCCGACCGCCTACGAGGTCTGGGCCTACGCGGACCGCCAGCGCGAGCTGCGACTCGGGACCCCGAGCGACGACGTGATCGGCGCCCTGGTGCTCGCGCAGAGCGAGGGGACCCTGACCGAGGCCGACTACCACAACTACTTCTCGCTCTTGATGATCGCGGGCAACGAGACGACCCGGCACACGATCTCGTCCGGGATGCTGGCGCTGCTGTCGCACCCCGAGCAGCTTCGTCACCTGCAGGAGCACCCGGATGCCATCCCGACGGCCACCGAGGAGATCCTGCGGTGGGCGACGCCCGTGATGCACTTTCGCCGGACCGCGACGGCGGACACCGAGCTCGCCGGCGTGCCCATCAAGGAGGGCGACAAGGTCGTCACGTGGTACGTCAGCGCGAACCGCGACGAGACCATGTTCCCCGAGCCGAACCGCTTCGACGTCACGCGCCAGCCGAACGAGCACGTGACGTTCGGCGGCGGCGGCCCGCACTTCTGCCTGGGGGCGCACCTCGCGCGCCTGGAGACCCGCATCCTGTTCCAGGAGCTGCTGCCGCGGCTGCGGTCCATCGAGCTCGCCGGCCCCGTCTCGCGCATCCGCTCGAACTTCGTGAACGGCCTCAAGCGCCTGCCCGTGCGGATCCACGCCGCCTGAACGCCATGGAGCGGGCCTCCCCGGCTGGCGCGCTCCGCGTCTCACCGGCGGGCCCGGCCGAGAGGAGGGCGAGGGCGAGGGGCCACCCCGCCGGGCGGCCGGCCGTCAGTCGGCGCCGGGGTCGGCGCCGGGCTCGCCGGCCGCGCGGAGCAGGGATCGGAGGAGCCCGGCGAGGAGCTGCTGCTCCCGGGGCGGGATGTGGGCGGCGACGGCCGACTCCTCGGCGTTGAAGCGCGGGAACAGCCGCTCGATCGTGCGGCGGCCCCGCGGCGTCAGCGAGACCCGCACCATGCGGCCATCGTCGGCGCCCCTGCGGCGGCGGACCAGGCCGCGGCGCTCGAGGGTCGTGACGACCCCCGTCGACGTCGGGCGGCTGACCCCGACGGCGGCGGCGAGATCCCGGGATTCCATCTCGCCCCACACCCAGAGCACCCACAGCACGACGAACGAGGTCCACGACAGGCGGTCGGCGGCGAGCACCTCGCGCTCGAGCCGGCGCCGGGCGGCGACCGAGGCACGGAACAGGTTCGACAGCACCGCCATCGCGCCGAAGTCCAGGGGCAGGTGGCCGAGGACCTCCATGACCTTCAGCTCCGCCAGCAGGGGCGCGCGGTCGCGCGCGCGGGCCACGCTCACCGCCCCCCGCCCGCGAGACGCCCGCCGACCTCGCGCACGACGTCGACCAGCGCCAGCACGTCCTCGTCGGTCGTGCGGTAGTTCACGAAGCAGGGCCGCAGGTACGCGGCGCCGTCGACCTCGGCCGCGGCCACGTAGACACGGCCGTCCGCCTGCAGCGCGTCGGCCAGCGCCGCGTTGTGTGCGCTCGGGTCGACGACGCCCGCCTGCACGTGGCGGAAGGGCACGGTGGAGAGCTGGGGCGGCGCCAGCGCCTCCAGGTCGTCGTGCCGCGCGACCTCCTGGTAGAGCAGCTCGGCCTGGTGCAGGTTCCGCTCGATGGCCTCCCGGAAGGCCGCCGCGCCGTGGGCCCGAAACGCCAGCCAGACCTTCAACGCGCGGAACGGCCGCGAGTACTCCAGCGTGGTGTCGACCGCGTGCAGCGCCCGGCCCTGGTGCGGCAGGTACCCCTGCTCGTGGGCGAACGCCGAGACCAGGTCCCGCGTGTGCCGGACCATGACCACCCCGCAGGCCTTCGGCAGGTACAGCCACTTGTGGGCGTCGATCGAGACCGAGTCGGCCCGCTCGAGCCCGGCGAACAGGTGCGCTCGCGAGGGGACCGCGGCGGCCGGCAGGCCGTAGGCGCCGTCGACGTGCAGCCACACCCCCCGCTCGGCGCAGACGTCGGCGAGCGAATCGATGGGGTCGACCGCGCCGGTCAGCGTGGTCCCCGCCGTCGCCACCACGGCGACCGGCATGATCCCGTCGGCGCGGTCGCGGTCGATCGCCCCGGCCACGGCCTCCGGCCGCAGCCGCCGCTGGCCGTCGATGGGCAGCGCGCGCAGGTGGCGCGAGCCGATCCCCAGCACCTCCACCGCCCGGGCGACCGAGTAGTGGGCCTCCTGCGAGCAGTAGACGGCCGCCCGGATCCCGCCCATGCCCTCGAGGCGCGTCCCCGGGAGCGCCCGCTCGCGCGCGGCCGCGAGGGCCGTGGTGTTGCTGACCGTCCCCCCGCTGGTGAACTCGCCGAAGCCGGCGGGGTAGCCGACGAACTCGGCCAGCCAGCGGACGGCCTGGGTCTCGATCTCGGTCGCCGCCGCGGCGTAGACGGCGAGGTTCACGTCGTAGCAGGCCGCCAGCGCGTCGGCCACGGCCCCGATCTCCAGGCCCGAGGACCCGATGTAGGCGAAGTAGCGGGGCCGCGGCTGCGCGATGCTCTCGTCCAGGATGCGGGCGGCGTCGCCCAGGGCCTCGAGCGCGGGCGAGGGCCGCTCCGGCAGGGCGGCGCCGAGCAGCGCGCCCAGGCGCTCGTCGAGCGGCGGCTCCTCGGGGCGCGCGTGGTCGAAGCTCCGCCACGCGTCGCCGATCAGCCCCGCCGCCCGGGCGAGCACCTCCTCGCGCGGCGCGTCGAGCCGGAGCGGATGGAACGAGCCCCCCTCGTCGGTCACGATCGCCTAGGCTACCCCCGGACGGCCCCGGATGGCCGTCGTCGCCTCGGCCCGCAGGTCCGACAGCACCTGGCTCGCCGGCTCCCGCCCCTTCACGAGCAGGGTCACGACGATCCCGAGCGCGAGCCAGACGCCCGCGTAGACCGGCACCGAGTTCGTCGGCGCGGGAACCTTGTAGATCGCGCCGAACACGGCCCCGACCGAGATGGCGAGCCCGAGGACGGCGGCGATCACGATCCCGGCCTTCCCCTCGGCGTCGCCCAGCCCGCGCAGGGCGCCGAGCGACAGCGCCGCGTAGACGACCACCAGGGCGAAGCCGCCGAAGCTCGACAGCCAGGCGAACAGCGAGAAGTACTCGCTCTGCTGGGGCAGCTGGAACGCGTGCGAGGTGGTCCCGAGGACCACCATCGCGAGCGACCAGAGCGAGACGAACGCGATCGCCCCCGCAGGCGTCCCCCGTGATGGCGACACGGCCGCGAGCGGCGCCGGGATCCGGCGGTCGCGGGCGAGCGCGAAGATCCCGCGGGTCGAGGCGACCGCGGCGCCGAGGCCGACCGCCGCGATGTCCAGCACGACCACGAACTCGAGCAGCCGGTCGATCCACACCCCGCCGTAGCCCCCGGCCGCCTTCGGCGCGCCCAGGGCGAACAGCGGCGCGGCCGCCGCGGAGGAGAGCGTCTTCAGGCTGAAGCCGAACCCGGCCATCTGCGCGTAGGCGGCGATCACGTAGAAGACGGTGACGATCACGACGGTCAACAGCACGGCCCGCGGGATGGCGCGCCTCGGATTCGCCGTCTCCTCCGCGAGGTTCGCCGAGGTCTCGAACCCGACGAACAGCAGCACCCCGTACAGGATGGCGAAGAAGATCCCCGACCACCCATCCGGCGACTGGCCGGGCGAGAACGCCTTCAGGCTGTTGCCGCTCCCCACCTTCGCGATCACGTACAGGAAGAAGAGCAGCACGACCCCGGCCGAGACCAGCGACAGGGTCAGCTGGACCCGGGTGGAGATCTGCACCCCGAGGTACATCACGGCGAACACCGCGGCGACGAACAGCACGCTCCAGAGCCACCCCGGCATCAGGGCGTGGTGGAACTCCGCGGCCAGCGTGTCGTGGATGAACCCCCCGATCAGCACCGCGATCGCCGAGGCGAGCACCGTGGTTCCCCCGTAGTAGAGCCAGCCGGCCACGGCCCCGGTCCTCACGCCGAGGCCCATCGAGACGTAGTCGTAGAGCGACCCGGCCGCGTGGATCCGCCGCGCGTACCGGGAGACGATCCAGCCGAGCGCGAAGACCCCGACGGCCCCGAGGATGACCGCGAACGGGCTCGCGATCCCGGCGCCCTTCCCGGTGGCGCTGGCGATGCCGGCGACGAGCGGGATCAGGAACGCGGCCGAGAAGACCGGCCCCATGAACCCGACGCCCTGGGCGATGACGTCCACGAGCGCGAGGCGCTTCGCGCCGAGGCGCTCGTAGCCGAACCCTTCCTTGCGCTGCTCTGCCACGGGTCCCCCCTCCTTCCCCCGGGGCGGGCCGGGCCCACCCCCCTGCGGCCGGCCGCTACGCGGCGCGGCCTGCGCCGGTCCAGCCGGACTCCGGACGCTCGAACCACACGTGGACCTGGCCGGTCCCGACCGAGGCCTCGTAGTCGGAGAACTGCTCGCCCGGCGCGACGCACGCCGCGCCGCCGAGGGCGCCGACCATGATCAGGTAGTGGCCGAACTTGCCCTCGGGGGCGAACTCCCTGTACTCGGGCATCCACTCGATGACGCCCCTGTGGTCGCCCGCCCGCAGCAGCGAGAGCACGTGCTCGTCGGCCGCCCGCGACTCGGGCGAGATGATGTTGCGCTCGGGGTCGGAGGCCTCCCGCCTGCGGAGCTCCCTGAAGGGGAAGAACCGGTGGGTCATTCCCCCCGAGGCGAGCAGCACCACCCGCCGGTCGACCTGCGCCACCGCCCTTCCGATCAGCTCGCCGAGCAGCAGGAAGTCCTCGGTCTGCGCCGTCTGGTTGATGGCGACCGAGACCCACCGCTCGCCGCCCCCGAGATGGGTCCAGATGTTCACGGTGCCGTAGAAGACGGGCAGGCACGGGTCTTCGGAGGCGAGGATCCACGTGTCGTCGCGCCCCTGCGCCTGCCGGGCGACGGCGCGCGCGAGCTCCGGGTCGCCGGGCATGTCGTAGGGGACCTGGCGCATCCCGCGCGGCAGCTCATGCGAGGTGAACAGGCCCTGCCGCCGGTCCTGCGCGGTGATGATGTGCTCGAAGGTCGAGTCCCAGTGGGTGTCCAGCACGACCACCGTGTCGGGCTTCAGGCGGTCGAAGACCTCGCCCTTCATCCGGCGAAGCCCGGGCACGAGGCTGATCTCCTTCCCGTCGTTGATCGCGAGCCGCTCGTGCTCGGGCAGCATGATGGTCGGGACGTGAGCCACGATCCCGGCGCCGACGATCTCACCCATCGATCACGCTCCTTCCTGGTCGCGCACGGTCACCGGGTCCACGGCGCCGTGCAGACGTTCTTCACGTCCGCGTAGAAGTCGAAGCTCCAGACACCCCCCTCCCGGCCGATGCCGGAGTTCCGCGACCCGCCGAAGGGGGCGCGCAGGTCGCGGACGAAGAAGCAGTTGACCCAGACCGTGCCCGCGACCAGGCGCGAGGACACGCGCTCGGCACGGCCGGGGTCTCCCGTGTAGAGGATCGCGGCGAGGCCGTAGTCGGTGGCGTTGGCGAGGGCCACGGCCTCGTCCTCTCCGGAGAATCGCTGCAGCGTGAGGACCGGGCCGAAGACCTCCTGGGTGAGGATCTCGGAGCCCTCGGGGGCGTCGACGAACAGCGTCGGGCGGTAGTACAGGCCTCCGAGCTCGTCGTTCGGCCCGCCGCCGATCGCGGCCCGGGCGCCGTCCGCCCTCGCGCGTTTCACGAAGCCGTCGACGCGGTCGAAGTGCTCCCTGGCGACGAGCGGGCCGAGGTCGGTCGCCTCCTCGCGCGGGTCCCCCTGGCGCAGTCCGGCGACGGCCCTCGTCAGTCGCTCGAGGAACTCGTCGTGGATCGGATCCTCGACGAGCAGCCGCGTTCCGGCCAGGCACACCTGGCCGGCGTTGTCGTACTGGTTCACCGCCTGCCGCACGACGGCGTCGAGGTCCGCGTCCGCGAACGCGACGAAGGGCGACTTGCCGCCGAGCTCCAGCGACACCGGGGTCAGGTTCGCCGCCGCGCCGGCGGCCACCAGCCTGCCGGTCGCGACCGAGCCGGTGAACGCCACGCGGGCGACGCCGGGGTGCGAGACCAGGGCCGCCCCGGCCTCCTCGCCGACGCCCTGGAGGACGTTCAGCACGCCGTCCGGCAACCCGGCCTCGTGCGCGGCGTCGGCCAGCATCGAGGCCGTGAGCGGCGCCCACTCGGGCGGCTTCAGCACCACCGCATTGCCGGCCGCGAGAGCGGGCGCCACCCGCCACGTCGCGAGCATCAGCGGGGCGTTCCACGGCGTGACGACGGCGGCGACCCCCGCCGGATCCCACGACACGCGGTTCGTGTGCCCGCGCGTCTCGAAACCCTCGTGGGCGAGGCGCGCCAGCTTGTCGGCGAAGAAGTGGAAGTTGTGCGCGACCCTCGGCATGACCGAGTTCCGCATCGAGCGCAGGAGCGAGCCGTTGTCGGCGGTCTCGACGGCGGCGAGCTCGGGCACGCGACGCTCGATGCCCTCGCCCACCGCGTGCAGGATGCGGGCCCGCTCGGCCGGGGGCGTCGACGCCCACCCGGGGAACGCCTCCCGCGCCGCCCGCACGGCGAGGTCCGCCTCGCGCGCGCCCCCGCGGGCCACCTCGGCGATGGTCGTCCCGTGGATCGGAGAGACGTCGGCGAACGACTCGTCGGACGCGACGCGCTGCCCGCCGATCCAGTGGAGGGTCGAGACCTCCACGCCCTCGACGATCGCGTTCGCGCCCACGCCCCCTCCTGGACGGGATGGGGCCGAGGGGCGCGCAGGCGGGCGCACGACGTCGGTCCCCACCACGTCGTTCGGTAGCGAAAGATATTGCGGCCTGCCCCGTGGCCTGTCAAGGGCGCGGGGCGGGCAAGGGGCCGGGAGGAGAGGGCGCGTTCAGCCGGCCGCGAAGGCGGTCCAGCGCCCGCCGCGGCGCTCGACCCGGAGGGAGAGCCCGAAGCACGCGCCGAGCGCCTCGGCCGTCAGCACCTCCTCGACCGGACCCGCCGCCAGCAACCGGCCGCCTCGGAGCAGGGCCGCGTGGGTGGTCGAGGGCGGCACCTCGTCCAGGTGGTGGGTCGCGAGGATGGTCGTCGGGCCCGCCGGATCCGCGGCGGCCGCCTCGAGCGCGGCCACCATCGCCTCGCGCCCCGGGAGGTCGAGCCCCGCGGCCGGCTCGTCCAGGAGCAGCAGCTCGCGCCGGGCGAACAGCGCCCGCGCCAGCAGCACCCGCTGGCGCTCGCCCTGGCTGCAGTCGCGCAGGGACCGGTCGCCGAGCGGCGCGCACGCGACCTGCCCGAGCCGCCGGTCGGCCTCGACCCGGTCGGCGTCGTCCACCTCCTCGGCCCACGGCACGAGCGACGACGACTTCCCGGTCAGCACGGTCTCGCGGACCGTGATCCAGGGGTCGAGGTCCTCCGCGACGCGGTGGCTGACGTGTCCGACCCGAGCCCGCAGCGCGCGGACGTCGGTCCTCCCGAGCCGCCGGCCGAGGACCTCGGCAGCGCCCGAGGAGGGATGCCGCCGGGCGCCGGCGACCGACAGCAGCGTGGTCTTGCCGCTGCCGTTCGGGCCGAGCAGCAGCCACCGCTCTCCCCGCCCGACGCGGAGGTCCACCGGGCCGAGGATCCGCCGCCCGCCGACGCGGACCTCCACGCCGACGAGCTCGACCGCCGCCGGGCCGGCGCTCGCGAAGCCGCCGTTCACGGAGCCGCCGCGAGCGCCCGCACGGCGGCCGCGACCGTCTCCCCGACCGGGGCTTGCGCGCGCTCGCCGGTCGCCCGCACCTTGAGGTCGACCGCCCCGGCGGACAGGCCCCGCCGCCCGGCCACGACCTGCACCGGGACCCCGATCAGGTCGGCGTCGGCGAACTTCACCCCGGCAGCGACCAAACGGTCGTCGAGGAGCACGTCCAGGCCGGCGGCGGCCAGCCCGGCCTCCAGCTCCCCGGCCGTGCGCAGCACGTCGGGGTCGTCCATGTTCGTCGGCAGCACCAGGACATCGAACGGCGCGAGGGCTCGCGGCCAGCGAAGCCCCGCCTCGTCGTGGTGCTGCTCGGCGGCGGCGGCCATCACCCGCGAGATCCCCACCCCGTAGCAGCCCATGACGTGGTGGCGCTCCGCCCCGTCCTCGTCGAGGAACGTGGCACCGAGCGCCTCCGCGTATCGCGCGCCGAGCTGGTAGACGTGCCCGACGACGATCCCCCTGGCGATCGCGAGCGGACCCCCGCACGCGGGGCAGGGATCGCCGTCGCGAACCCGTGCCACACGCAGCACGCGGTCGATGCGAAAGTCGCGCCCGGGGGCGACCCCGGTGGCGTGGACGTCCGGCTGGTTGCCGCCCGCCACCCAGTCGAGCCCGGCGGCCACGGCGGGATCGGCGAGGACGTCGATGCCCTCGGGCACCCCCTGCGGCCCGACGTAGCCCTTCACGAGCCCGTGGGCCTCGAACTCCTGGGCGGTGAACGGGCGGACCTCGCGCCCGAGCGCCCGGGCCAGGGCCCGTTCGTCGACCTCCCGGTCCCCGGGCAGCAGCACCGCGACGGGCGCGCCCCCCGCGTCGTACAGCATGCACTTCAGGGTCCGCTCGGCCGGCACGCCGAGGAACGCGGAGAGCGCCTCGATCGTCGCGCACCCCGGCGTCTGGACCTCCACGAGTGGGGCCGCGCCGGGGACGGGCTGGCCGGTCGCCGCCACCGGCCCGGGAGCCGCGCCGGCCCCCAGGCCTCCGACCGCCGCGGCCTCGAGGTCGGCGGCGTGCCCGCACGCGTCGCAGCGGACGAACAGGTCCTCCCCGACGCCGGCCGGCGCCAGGAACTCGTGGTTCACCTGCCCCCCGATCAGCCCGGCGTCGGCCTCGACCTCGCGGACCTCCACGCCGCACCGGCGGAAGATCCGCCGGTAGGCGGCCCGCATCGCCTCGTACGAGCGGCGCAGACCCTCCTCGTCGCGGTCGAACGAGTACGCGTCCTTCATGAGGAACTCCCGCCCGCGCAGCAGCCCGAATCGCGGCCGGACCTCGTCGCGGTACTTCCAGCCGATCTGGTAGAGGTTGGCCGGCAGGTCCCGGTACGAGCGGAGCTCGGCCCCGGCGAGCAGCGTGACGACCTCCTCGTGGGTCGGGGCGAGCCCGAGCTCCCGGCCCGCCCGATCCCGGAGCTTGAACATCTCCTCGCCGTAGGCCTCCCACCGCCCGGTCCGCTTCCAGGGATCGGCAGGCACCACGATCGGCATCCGAAGCTCCTGCGCGCCGGCCGCGTCCATCTCCTCGCGCACGATGGTCTCGATCCGCCGGAGCGTCCGGACCCCGAGCGGGAGCGCGGTGAACACCCCGGCCGCGACGGGACGGACGAAGCCCGCCCGGACGAGCAGGACGTGCGATGGCGCCTCCGCGTCGGCCGGGGTTTCGCGGAGCGTCGGCAGCAGCAGGCGGGTGCGGCGCATGACGAGGCAGCGTAGCCGCGCCGCGCGCCCTTGACATCCGGGCGGCGGGCCCTTGACAGTCGGCACGCGGGGGCCGTAGGGTCCCACGCCAACTGTTGCGCAAGGAGTCATGCCGTTGCGTGATACGCAACCTCGTCGGTCCATCGACGGCAGCATCCTGGACGCGATCGGCGACACGCCGCTCGTTCGGGTCGACGGCGTCTGGGCGAAGCTCGAGTTCCTGAACCCGTCTGGGTCGGTCAAGGCGCGCCTGGCGAAGTACGTGATCGAGCGCGCCGAGCGCGAGGGGCTGCTCTGCCCCGGCGACACCATCGTCGAGGCGTCGAGCGGCAACACCGGCAACGCGCTCAGCATGGTCGCCGCCGTCAAGGGCTACCGCATGGTGGTCGTGATGCCCCGCGGGGTCAGCCGCGAGCGGGCGGCGATCTCCCGCGCGTTCGGGGCCGAGGTGGTCGAGGTCGGGGACTTCCACGTGAACGAGGCGCTGGAGGTCGCGCGCGAGCTCGGCTCGCGTCCCGGCTCCTTCGCGCCGCGGCAGTTCGAGAACGAGTGGAACGTCGAGGAGAACGAGGAGTGGCTCGGGCCCGAGATCCTCCGCCAGCTCCCGGAGGGGACCGCGCCCGACGCGCTGGTCTCCGGCGTCGGGACCGGCGGCACGCTGGTCGGCGTCGGGCGCGCGTTTCGCCGCGCGAACCCCGCCTGCCTGCTGGTCGCGCTGGAGCCGGCCGAGTCGCCGACGATCGAGACCGGCGAGGTCGACAAGCACCTCCTGGAGGGGATCTCCGACGGCTTCATCCCCGAGATCTTCGAGCGCCACCGCGACATGATCGATCGGATCGTCCCGGTCGGGGGCGAGGACGCCATCCGCGAGATGCGCCGCATCGCGCGCGAGCACGGGATGCTGGTCGGCCCGAGCTCGGGCGCCCACCTGCTGGCGGCGACGCGGCTGATGGCCGAGCGGCCCGAGCTGCGCACGGTGGTCGTGCTGTTCCCCGACGAGGGCGAGAAGTACCTGGGCGAGCCCGAGTTCTACGGGTAGGGGCGCTGCCGGGCGGCCGGCGACGCCTGCCGGGCCCGCGGGCATCCGGACCCCGGGCGGCGTCAGATCCCGTCGAACAGGTCGGCCGGGGGCGCCGCCCGCAGCCCCTCGGGCAGGCCGATGGCGAAGAACTCCGTCGCCATCGCCTCCCGCGCGAGATCCTCGGGCAGCGCTCGGAACGGGTGGTCGGCCGGCATCTGGGTGGCGTGGCACGCGAGCGCCGCGAGCTTCGCCTCGACCGACCCCCGAACGTCCAGGGTGACGTCGACCCGCTCGTCGGGCAGCCGCTCGAGCATCCGCTCGGCGTCGGCCAGGAAGGCGGCGTCGACGCCCCCGGCGGCCAGGCGCTCCCGGAGCTCGCGGAATCGCGCCCGCGGGATCACCGGGTAGAAGACCCGCCGGACCGTCCACGGCGGGCCGAGGGATGGGTGTGCGCTCGGATCGGCCGCCACCGCGACCGCCGCCATGGTGTGGCGGTGGATCGCCATGTGGTCGGGGTGGCCGTAGCCGCCGTTCGCGTCGAAGGTCAGCACGACCTCGGGCCGCAGCCGCCGCACGTGGCCGACCAGCGCGCGGACGACCTCGGCCTCGCCGGCTCGGGCGAAGGCGCGCGGGTCGTCGTTCTCGGGCGTGCCGGCCATGCCGGAGTCGCGGTAGCCGAGGAACGAGACCTCCGCCGCCCCGAGGCGCGCCGCGGCGCAGCGCAGCTCGCGCTCGCGCACCTCCCCCAGCGTCTCGGGCGTCGCGATCTCGGGATCGGCGATCTCGCCGACCTCCCCGCGCGTCGCGCACACGAGCGCGACGTGCACACCCTGCCGCGCGGCGCGCGCGAGCGCGCCGCCGGCGCCGAACGTCTCGTCGTCCGGATGCGCGAACACGGCGAGGAGCGACCCACCCACGCAGGCGATGATATCGGCGGGATGTTCGAACGACGGACCCGAGGGTGGCACGGGCGGACGCACACCGGCCGCGCCACCCTGGAGAGGAGGGCGAAGGATGGAGCGGCCGATCGTCGTCGGGGTGGATGGATCGCCATCCAGCCGGGATGCGCTGCGATGGGCGATCGCCGAGGCCCGCCTCCGCGGCTGCCCGCTGAAGGCGGTCACCGCCTGGCACGTGCCCTGGGCCGGCTACGAGGGGGTGCCGCTGCCCGACGATCTGCCGTCGGAGATGGAGCGCGCGGCGCGGGAGGTGGTGGCCGAGGCCGTCGCGCGGCTCGGGGCCGACGCCGAAGGAGTCGACATCCGGGCCGTCGTGGTCGAGGGCGATTCGGCTCGCGTGCTGATCGACGAGGCGCGCGAGGCGTGCCTGCTGGTCGTCGGCTCCCGCGGCCTCGGGGGCTTCCGTGAGCTCCTGCTCGGCTCCGTGAGCCAGCAGTGCGCCCACCACGCCGGGTGCCCGGTCGTGATCGTGCGCCACCATGGCGAGGAGGCGGGAAAGAGCGAGGTGACGGCCGGGGGCTAGCCGGACCCCGGCGTGGCGCCGGGCGCCGCGTGGACGAAGACGGTCATGCCGTCGTCGGGCACACGGGTGCACGATCTGGCGAGGTTCTCCGCCGTCGGCTCCAGGCCGCCCAGCACGCGGAGGTCGACGACGGCCACGTCGACCCGATCGCGCAGCGGGCAGGGCAGCCCCGCGAATCGAGGGCAGCGCTCGGTGAGGTGGCGCCCGTCGCACCGGGTGGGGTAGTAGCCCGCCTCCTCGAGGGTCGCCGCCCAGCGGTTCGCGACCAGGGGATCGGCCGTCACGAGCAGGGCGCTCGGGACGTGCTCGGAGGGCCACACCTCCGAGGCATCCGAGGCAGGCGCGAGCACCATCCCACACCCCCGCCGGAGTCCGGCCGCCGGGCCGCCGCCGTCCGGCGGCCACCCCCGGAGGCTAGCACCCCGCGGGTGGGCTCACATTCGCGCGGCCCGCAGGACGCGCCAGAGCCGCTCGGGGGTGAACGGCGGGTCGAGGTGCGTCACGCCGAGCGGGGCCAATGCGTCGGCCACCGCGTTCGCGAGGGCCGCGGGGGCGGCGATCGTGCCGCTCTCTCCGAGGCCCTTCGCCCCGAGCGGGTTCAGCGGCGAGGGGGTGGCGCGGAACTCGCTCTCAAGCCGGACCTGGAGGTCCGCGGCGCTCGGGATCCCGTAGTCCATGAAGCTCCCCGTGAGGAGCTGCCCCTGGTCGTCGTGGACGGCCTCCTCCGAGAGCGCGGCCGCAAGGCCCTGCACCGTGGATCCGATCACCTGCCCCTCGGCAAGCCTCGGGTTCACGACCGTGCCGGCGTCGTCGACCGCCACCAGGCGCAGGATCCGGAGGACGCCCGTCTCGCGGTCGATCTCGACGACCACGGCCTGCACGGCGAACGGGAACACGGGCCCGGGCAGCGTGAACCGGCCGGAGGCCCGCAGGCCCTCCGGCGCGAGCGAGGGATCGGCCGCCACGGCCACGGCCACCTCGGGCAGCGAGATCGCGCGGGCTTGCGCTCCGGCCACGACGAACCGGCCGGCGTCCCACACCAGGTCCTCCTCGGGCACCTCGAGCAACCGGGCCGCTGCGGCTCGCGCCAGCGCCCGAACCCGCTGGCCGACCACGACGATCGCCGAGCCCCCGACCGTCGTCGAACGGCTGCCGAAGGTCCCGACCCCCGGCGGCACCTCCGCGGAGTCACCGTGCACCACCTCGACGTCGCGGGGGTCGAGGCCGAAGACGTCGGCGGCGATCTGGGCGAACGTCGTCTCGTGCCCCTGGCCGTGGGGCGACGAGCCCGTCCGCACGACCAGGCGGCCGTCGGGCTCGAGCGCGACGTCGGCGCTCTCCCACAGCGCCGACCCGGCCCGCTCGATCGCGAGCGCCACGCCGATCCCGACGACCCGCCCCTCTCCGCGGGCGGCCCGCTGCTCGTCCCGCCAGCCGGCGTAGGGCAGCAGCGCGCATGCGCGGTCGAGAGCCGCCACGTAGTCTCCCGAGTCGTAGACGAACCCGAGCGGGGTCGGGTGCGGGAACCGCTCGGCCGGCACGGCGTTGCGTCGGCGAACCTCGACGGGGTCCAGGCCGAGGTCGGCGGCAGCCAGGTCGGCCATGCGCTCGACGAGGTGCGCGGCCTCCGGCCGTCCGGCGCCGCGGTAGGGGGCGGTCGGCACCTTGTTCGTCGCGACCCCCACGACCTCCACCTCTGCCGCGGGGATGTCGTAGCCGCCGGTGAGGAGCATCGCCGTCGTGACCGGCACGATCGCGGAGTTCGCGTACAGGTACGCCCCGAGGTCGGCCACCAGCCGTGCCCGCACCGCCAGGAACCTCCCGTCGGCATCGACGGCGAGCTCGACCTCGGCGTCGAGGCCGCGGCCCTGCGGCGCGCCCAGGAAGTTCTCGCGTCGATCCTCGACCCACTTCACCGGCCGTCCCGTCCGCAACGCGAGGAGCGCCGCCACGGCGTGCTCGGGCGCCAGGCTGCCCTTGCTGCCGAAGGCCCCACCGACCTCGGGGACGACGACGCGGAGGCGCTCGCGGGGGAGCCCGAGCGCCGCCGACAGGTGCGCGAGGGGCCGGTGCGGGTCCTGCGCCGAGCACCACAGCGTCAGCACGTCGTGCTCGGGATCGTGGGCCGCGACGCAGCCTCGGGGCTCGATCGGGGCGGCGACGAGCCGCGGGATGTGGAACCGGCCCCGGACCACCCGAGCGGCGGTCGCGAGGGCGCCGCCCACGTCGCCCCCCGAGCGCCGCCAGCGAAGCAGCGCGTTCCCCGGGGCCGCCTCGTGCAGCCACGTGTCCGACGCGAGCGCCGCCTCGGGGTCGACCAGCACCGGCAGGGGGTCGTAGTCGACCTCGACGAGCTCCGCGGCGTCCTCCGCCGCCGCCCGCGTCCCCGCCAGGACCGCCGCGACCGGCTCGCCGGCGAACCGCACCAGACCCTCGGCGAGCAGCGGGAGCGGGGCGTCGGCGACCTCGGCGCCCTCCGCAGCGCTGCCCGGCAGGCGGCGCCGGGCCCCCAGGTCCGCCGCAGCGACCACGTCGACGACGCCGGGGATCGCCCGCGCGGCATCGGCGTCCAGGCCGAGGATGCGCGCGTGCGCGAACGGGCTGCGTACGACCACCATGTGCAGAGCCTCGGGGAACGGGAGGTCGTCGACATAGGCGCCGGCCCCACGGAGCAGGCGGTCGTCCTCACGCCGCGCGACGGCCCGCCCGACCCAGGGCTCGCCGCTCACCGCGCGCCCCGCCTCGCCGGCCGCGGCCGGCGAGGCGTCACTCGGCCGGCGCACGGGCGATCAGCACCTCGATGCCCTCGGGGCCGGCCTCCAGGTCGATCTCGTCACCCGGCTCCGCCCACACGACGGTCTCGCGCTCGAGCATCCATCGCTCGTCCCCGGCCGCCGCGACTCCGGCGCCCGAGACCACGTACAGGAACTGCTCGGCGCCCTCCTCGTGCACCGCGGCCCGCGCCGCGGCGCCGGGCCCGAGCCGCAGGCGCCGTGCCGTCATGGCCGGCGCCCCGATCGAGGCGGCGTCGGCCAGCACCGTCTCCTCCCAGCCCTCGCCCCGCCGCTCGTGCATGCCCCCGGGCTCGATGATGACCGGCATCCTTCGACTCTCCCGTTCCTCGACCTATTCGACGCCCGCCGTCCCCGCGTTCGCACCGAGGCGCTCGGCCATCCAGTCGCCGACGAGCGGCCGGTACCGGAAGGGGACGTTGTTGCAGACGTGGTTCCCGTCCTCGTACATCACGAGGGTCGAGCGCGGGGCCTCCGCCGCCACGCGCTCGGCCTGCTCCCACGGGATCAGCCGGTCGAGCTTGCCGAACACGACGAGCAGCGGCTGCTCGACGCGCGCCGCGACGCCATGGAGGTCGAGTCGACCCGCGAGCGCCCGTCCCTCGTCGTCGTCGGCCGCCCGCGAGTGGCGCACGAACGCCGCCCGCGTGAGCGGCGGGAGCCCCGGCCAGCACGCGCCGAAGTCGTACGGGCCGCCGATCGCGGCCACGGCCCGCAGGCGCGGCTCGAAGGCGGCCGCGCGGGGCGCGAGGTACCCGCCCAGGCTGACCCCGGCGGCGGCGACGCGGTCGAGGTCGACGTCGTCCCTTCCGGCGAGCGCGTCCAGGATCGCCCCGATCGCGGCCTCGGCGTCGTGGCGGATCGGGGCGAGGGCGCCGACCTCCCCCTGTCCCGGTCCATCGACCGACAGCGTCGCCATGCCACGGGCAAGGAACACGTTCTCCCAGTGGAAGAACTCCTCCTTGGTCGAGTCGAGCCCGGGAAAGAGGAGCACCAGCGGCGGCCGCGCGCGTCCCGGGGGGCGCCGCAGGTTCCCGATGGCGGGGGCGGCGCCGCCGAGCGCCTCGATGCGCTCGGCCGTCGGATCGAGCAGGCGGTGCGCGGCGGCCAGCGCGGCGATCGACCGGCGCTGCGCCCCCTCGTGCGCCTCCTCGTCCTCGAACCACACGAACTTGGCGAAGTGGTAGCAGAGGGCCGCCCGCACCCAGGCCTCGCCGGCCGTCAGCCGGCGGCCGGCCGCCTCGGCCTCGCGCGCCAGCGCGGCGTGCTCGTCGCCGGTCGCAGACCATGCGGGCAGCCAGTCCGCCCAGCGTTCGACCCGTGCCGTCGTGCGGACGAAGTCGTTGTAGTCCACGCCCTGGGCGACGAAGCGCGGCGCCCAGTTCGCGACCGCCGACTCAACGCGCGGGTCGGCCACTCGCCACCACCTCCTCCAGGCTCGTCCCGAGGTCCCGCAGCATCACCATCGCGGCGCCCCGCCCCGGCCCGGCCGACACCGAACCCCCCGGGTGGGTGGTCGATCCGGTCTGGTACAGGCCGGGGATCGGCATCCGGTGCTCGGCCCACCCCGCGACCGGGCGGCGGGCGCCCGACTGCTCGGGGATCATGTCGCCGCCGTGGCACGAGCCGTGCCAGTTGTGGGCGTTCGCCCGCTCGAGGTCGAGCGGGCTCTTCACCGTCCGGGCCAGGATCACGTCGTCGGTCAGGTTCGGCGCGAACCGCCGGAGCTGCTCGAGGTTCCGTGCCGAGACCTCCTCCTTGATCTCGTCCCAGCGGCCCGGGCCACCCGGGAGCTCGTAGGGCTGAAAGCCGACCACCTTCAGCGTGTGCCGCCCGTCCGGGGCGCGGGTCGGGTCCGCGACCGTGGGGCAGAGCACCAGCAGCACCGGGTCGTCGGTCGCGACCCTCCCCTCGCGGAACTCGGGCCCCAGCCGGAGCATGCGCTCGACCGATCCGGGCGTCCCGGCCGCCACCGACGAGACTCCTCCGCCGTTGACGGCGAACCGCGGCGGCTCGGTCGTCGCGTAGTGGGTCACGAACATCGAGACGCCGGCCCGCCACGCGTCGACCCCGGCCACGAACTCCTCCGGCCAGACCTCGCGCGGGGCCATGCCGATCAGGTGCTTGATGTGGACGCTGGACAGCACCGCGCGCCGCGCGAGGTGGCGCTCCCCGTCCTCGGTCTCGACCCCCACGCACCGGCCACCCTCGAGCACCAGCGAGACCACCCGGACGCCGGTGCGCACGACCCCGCCACGGGCCTCGATCACGCGGATCAGCGCCGCCGGCAGGGCGCCGGATCCCCCGCGCGGCAGCGTCCAGCTCTCGCGCTGGCGCCCGTACACGAGCGAGTAGGCGAGCATGCCGGTGCCGGGGCGCTCGGGTGGCTGCATGGTCATGAACGCCATCCACAGCATGAACGCGCGGACGTGCCCGTCCTCGAACCGGTCGCGGATCACCTCCCAGGCGCTCGCTGCCCGCCGGTGGACCCACGCATCGCCGTCCGGCAGCGCCGCCAGCCGCTCCGCGAGCGAGGGCCCCCACCCGACCGGCGTGTGCCGGTCGGCACCGTAGGCCTCCGTGACCTCGTCGTAGTCGGCCAGCAGCCGCCGGTAGGCGACGACGTCCCGGGGCGAGAACCGCGCCAGCTCATCGGCGGTCCGCTCCGGGTCACGCCACTGCGTGACCCAGGCCCCATCGGGGAACGGCACGTGCACGACCGGGTCGGGCCGCAGGTACTCGAGTCCGTGGTCGCGAAGCCCCAGCTCGTCCTCCCGGAGCGTCGGGCTCGACTGGATCAGGTTGTGCGCCGTCGAGCACGAGTCGTGGAGGAACCCGGGGAGGGTCAGCTCCTCCGTGGCGGTGTCGCCCCCGGCGATGGGACGTGCCTCCAGCACCAGGCACGAGAGCCCGGCCCTCGCCAGGTACGCCACGGCCACCAGGCTGTTGTGCCCGGCCCCGGCCACCACCACGTCGAACTCTCCGCTCATCTCCTCCTCCCGTTCCCCACGCCCGAACTCAGGCGTCCGGCGCCCAGGTTCAGGTGTCGTCGGGCACGACCCAGACCGTCTCGGTCGGCGGCGGCGCCCAGAGCTCGACGAAGGCGAAGTTCGCCCGCGTGTCGTTCTCGAACCAGTGGACCTCGCGGGGCCCGACGACCGCGACCATGCCGATCCCGAGGCGGTGCGCGGCGTCGTCGACGTGGAGGACCCCCTCGCCCTCCATCACGTAGAACAGATGGTGGCAGTCCCCGTGCCAGTGGGCGGCCGCGGTGTCCCCGGGGTGGTAGACGATGCGGTCGGCCTTGATCCTCGCGGCGCCGACCGGGACGTCGTCGCTCACCAGGTCCATCCGGTCCCGCGTGTCGCGCGTGGAGTGCAGCTGCGGCAGCCGCTCGCGCGGGAAGACCTTCGCCATGCTCTCAGCCCTCCAAGCCGAGCAGCGCCAGCCCGTTCCCGCCGAGGACCGCGGCCTCGTCCTGCGGCGAGAGCCCCAGAGCCCGGACCTCTCCGACCGGGTCGGGCGTTCCCATGTCGAACGGGTAGTCCGAGCCGAGCACCACGTGGCCCGGCGCCGCGGCGTCGAGCAGCGCCCGCAGCAGCGAGGCGTCGTGGGTCACGGTGTCGAAGTACAGGCGACGGAGCGAGTCGTCGGGCGGCTCGGTCAGCCGCGCGCGGGCCTGCGGCTGGAGGCCGTGGGCGTGCCGCAGCCGCCCGCGAACCGCGAGCAGCGCCCCCCCGCCGTGGGCGAGCAGCATCCGCAGCCCGCGGTGGCGCTCCAGCACCCCGGCCATGATCACGTGGGCCGCCGCGATCGCCGTCTCGACCGGGTTCCCCACCGTGTTCCAGAGGTAGTGCTCGTCGAACACGGGGAGGTCGAACCCCCGCGTCGTCGGGTGGACGAACACCACCGCGCGCGTCGCCTCCGCGGCCTCCCAGAACGGCTCGAAGCGGGGGTCGCCCAGCGAGGCGCCGGCCACGCTCGCCGCCACCTCCACCCCCCGGATCCCCGGCGTCGCCATGAGGGCGTGAAGCTCCGCGGCCGCGGCGTCCGGGTCCTGCAGCGGGACGGCGCCGAACGCAGAGACCCGGCCGGGGTGCGCCGCGGCGAGGCCGGCCAGCGCCTCGTTCTGGACCCTGCAGCGCGCGAGCGCCGCGTCGGGCGGCTCCTCGTACCCGAGCAGGGCCACCCACGGCGAGAGCACGACGTGATCGACGCCGCGCCGACGCTCGGCCTCGAGGATCCGATCGATCCCCACGAACTCCTCGACCGCCGAGCGGATCTCCCGGCCGCCGAACTCGACGATCTGCACACCGTCGCGCCACGCGACCGAGGGACGCCACGCGTCGCCCGGATCGGCGGCGCGGGTGATCTCCGGGACGATGACGTGCGCGTGGGCGTCGACGACCATGCGGTGGGCTCCGCCTCCGGACCCTCTTCAG
Source organism: Actinomycetes bacterium (assembly GCA_021784765.1). GTDB lineage: Bacteria > Actinomycetota > UBA4738 > UBA4738 > UBA4738 > JAJYHN01. The sequence goes on along the minus strand of JAJYHN010000142.1, from coordinate 6,554 downwards.
CCCCTCGTGCCGCCGCCCGAGCCGGCGACGCTCGTCGTCGCGCCGCCGAGGTACAGCGCGCCGATCTCGGGGTTCTCGAGGATCTCCCGGCCCGGACCCTCCAGGCGCACCCGCCCGCTCTCCAGCACCACCCCCTGCGTGCTGAGCCGAAGCCCCGCGCGGGCGTTCTGCTCGACGAGCAGGATCGTCCTGCCCTGCTCGTTCATCAGACGGATCGTCTCGAAGACGACCTTCAGGGTCTGGGGATCGAGGCCCATCGAGGGCTCGTCCAGGACGACCAGCGCCGGGTCGAGCATCAGGCTCCGGGCGAACTCCACCAGCCGCTGCTGACCGCCCGAGAGGCTCCCGGCCTTGTCCCCGGCGCGCTTCGCCACCACGGGGAACATCGCCTCCACCTCGTGCAGCCGCTTGCGGATCAGCTCGTGGTCCCGCAGGATGAACGCCCCCATCTCGACGTTCTCGCGCACGGTCATCTCCCGGAACAGGCTGTGGTTCTGGGGAACCTGCACGATGCCGGCCTCGAGCACCTCGCGGGGGCTGAGCCCGACGAGGGACCGCCCCTGGAACGAGATCGCGCCGAGGCGCGGGCGCAGCATGCCGCTGACGGTCGCGAGCAGCGTCGACTTCCCCGCACCGTTCGGCCCGACGATGCAGGTGATGCCCCCGCGCGGAACCTGGAACGAGATGCCGTGCAGCACGTCGCCCCCCCCGTAGCCGGCGACCACGCCGTCGAACGACAGGAGCGCCGCAGCAGGATCGCCCACCGCCCCCGCGCCGACCGAGGGATCCTGTCCCGGAGCCACCTTCCCGTCAGGGAGCCTCGTCACCGTCGGCCTCCTCCGTTCCGAGGTACGCGTCAAGGACGCGGCGGTCGCTCCGCACGACGTCGGGCGGCCCCGAGACGATGGTCTTCCCGAAGTCCATCACCGTGACGCGGTGGCAGAGCGACATCACGAACTCCATGTTGTGCTCGACGATCAGGAAGGTCTTCCCCTGCCGGTTGAGCTCGCGGATCCGCTGCGCCAGCAGGCCGATCAGCGTGGGGTTGATGCCGCCGGCCGGCTCGTCCAGCAGGATCACCGACGGGTCGGCGACCAGCACGCACGCGAGGTCCAGCAGCTTCCGCTGACCGTAGGAGAGCGTCCCCGCCGGCGCGTCGGCGAGCCGCGCGATGCCGACGAAGTCCAGCAGCTCCATCGCGCGGCGGTGCTCGGAGGCCGAGCCCGCGGGCCGCAGCACCGAGCGGAGCCAGCCCTCGTGCCGCTGGGTGGCCACCAGCATGTTCTCGACGACGGAGAGCCGGGTGAAGATGCGCGTCAGCTGGAAGGTCCGGCCGATCCCGAGGGCGAACACGCGCTCGGGGGTGGAGTTGGTGATGGCCGTGCCCCGAAAGCGCACGGCGCCCTCCCGGATGCGCTCGTACCCGGTGACGATGTTGAACAGCGTGGTCTTGCCGGACCCGTTGGGGCCGATGAGCCCCGCAATCGACCCCTCCTCGACCTCGAGCGAGCACGCCGAGAGCGCCTGCAGCCCCCCGAAGGACTTGCGGACGTCCTCCATCTCCAGCAGGGCCATCACTCGCCACTCCTCACGGTCGCCGCGTACCTCGTCCCCCCCGGCGCGCCGCCGGATGCCTCGCCCGCGGCGGCCGGGCTCGGAGCGGCGCGGCGGGCGCGGCGATTCCCTATCCACGCGCCGACCGTCGGGACCACGCCCCGCGGCAGGGCGAGGATCACGATGAGGAACAGCGCGCCGTAGGCGATCAGGTAATAGGAGGGGTCCGACACCGTGAAGTACTGCTGGAGCGGCTCCAGGACGAGCGCGCCGAGCAGCGGGCCGCTGACCGTCCCGAGACCGCCGAGGAACGCCATGAGCGCGATCGTGATGTCGAACAGCGGGTCGAACGCGGACTGCGGGAAGATCTGGCCGATGAAGTAGGCATACAGGGCCCCGACCATGCCGACCGGGATCGCCGAGATCACATAGCCGACGAGCTTGACGCGCCCCACCTGCACGCCGAGGCCCCGCGCCCGGTCCTCGTCGTCTCGGATGGCGAGCGTCTGCAGCCCGAAGCGCGACCTGCGGATGAACCACGACACCGCGATGGAGAGCACGAGGATCACGGCCCCGACGTAGTAGAAGGGAATGTTGAACGCCCCGCCGAACCAGGGCGGCGTCGGCGTCTGGATCCCGGAGGACCCCTGCGTGATGCCGAGGTTGAACGAGAGCAGCTGAAAGATGAAGAAGATCGCGATCGTGATGACCACGAACGTGTGGCGGCGCGTGCGGAGCGCGATCAGCCCGAACGGGATCGCGACGACGAGCGCGGCGGCCCCCGCCAGCGGGACCAGCCAGAAGACCCCGTAGCCCCCCGGCATGTGCAGGTCCTGGGCCACGATCGCGAGCGTGTACGCGCCGGTGCCGAAGAAGACCGCGTGCCCGAGCGGGATGTAGCCCGAGTAGCCGGCGAACCCATTCCACGCCGTGGTCGAGGTCATGAACACGAGCGTGAAGAACGCGATGGTCGTCACCGCGGGGTTGCTGAACACCAGCGGGAAGACCGCGAGGACGACGAGCGCCACCAGGATGGCGGCGGCACGGACGCCGTTCGCGACGGCGCGCGGGCGCCGTCCCGACCTCCGGAGCTCGACCACCTGTCCCTCCTCCGCCGCGGCCACGACCCGCTCGCTCACTGGGCCCTCGCCGCCGCTCGCCCGAACAGCCCGGTCGGCTTCACCGACAGCACGATCACCAGCGCGGCGAAGAACACGAGCGTCGACCAGGTCGGAGACCAGACGACCGACACGACGTCCTCGAGCGTCAGCATGAACACGGCCGCCCCCAGCGCGCCGCCGATGCTCCCCATCCCGCCCAGGATCACGATGGTCAGGAGCCGTGAGATCAGGTCGTAGCCACTGTTCGGGTTGAAGGCGTTGGTCGCGCCGAACACCATGCCGCCCGCGGCGGTGACGGCGACCCCCAGGCCGAAGGTGAGGGTGGCCACGCGCTCGACGTTCACGCCGACGAGGCGCGCCGCCGACCGATCCTGCATCGCCGCGCGCACGCTGCGGCCGAACCGGGTCCGGTACAGCACCATGTACAGGGCTGCGAGCAGCGCGGCGGCAAGCGCGAAGCCGAACACGTAGATGTAGGGCAGGTACAGGCCGAGCAGGCGGAATGACCGGTCCACGTACCAGGCGTTCAGCTGCACGTAGTCGGTGCTGAACTGCCGGATGAGCAGGCCCTCGATGATGATCGCGACCGCGTAGGTGACCAGGATGGACATGGCGGTGCGCTCACGTCCGGCGAGGCGACGAATGAAGGCCCACTCGACCACGACCCCGACGACGAACAGCGTCGGGACGGTGATCAGCAGGCCGACGAAGAGGTCGATCCCGAGCTGGGTCGACAGCACGTAGCTGAGGTACGCGGCGAGCACGACGAGCACGCCCTGCGCGATGTTGATGATGTCCATGACGCCGAAGATCAGCGTCAAGCCCGCCGCCATCAGCGCGTAGACGCCGCCGGTCAGGACCCCGTCGATCACGGCCTTCAAGATCGAGCTCGCCACCTACCGCCCTCCCGAGGGACCCGCTCCCACGTCCGCCCCCATCCCCCGCCGCCCCTCACCGCCGGGCGGCGGGATCGGGTGGGGTCCAGCCGGAGGGGGCGACGCGGACGCCGCCCCCTCCGGGAACACCGTCGGACCTCAGCCTCCCCAGGCCGGCTTGGGGTACTCGGCGGCCTTGGACCCTGGGGCCCCGACCGGAAGCACCTGGACCAGGTTGCCGTGCTGCCACTGGAACGCGAAGGCCGCGGCCTTCCCGTTCTCGCCCAGCGAGTCGAACTGGACCGCCCCCTGCACGCTCTGCAGCACGACCCCGCTGTGCAGGTAGGCGATGATCTTGCTCTGGTCGAGGCTGTGAGTCGCCTCGACCGCCTGGGCGAGCACCTGCCCGACCGAGTACCCCTCGGCCACGTCCGCGTTGACGTCCGACGGGGTCCCGCCCCACTTCTGGATGTAGGCCTGGACCATCGCCTGGCTCTGCGCGTTCGGGTAGCCGGGGAACCATCCGTTCGGCACCATGACGCCCTCGGTGTTCGAGGCGCCGACCGCCTTCACGAACGACGCCCCCTGGTCGGGGCCGGCCGTGGCGATGAAGGCCTTCGGGTTGTAGTGCTGCTGCGCGAACGCCTGGATGAAGGCCGACACCGTCGGCACGTCGACCGAGCCGAGCAGCACGATCTGGGCGCCGCTGCTCGCGACCTGGTCGGCGATCGGGGTGTAGTCGGTGACCTCCGCCGGGAACACCTTGAAGTACACGGTCCTCACGCCGGCCGCCTGCAGGATCTTCTCCGCCACCGGCAGCTGCGGCTCGGTGAACGGATCGTTGCTGGTCGGGTACGCGGCGGTCTTCGGGCGCTGGCTCGCGGGCAGCGAGGCGATCCACTGCGCGAACGGGACCAGGTCGTCCGCCACCGGCAGGCTGACGTCGAACACGTTCGGCAGCTTCAGCTGGAAGACCGCCGGCGCGCCTCCGGCCCCCTCGACCATGGCGTACCCGTACCGGGCGGCCACCTTGGCCGAGGGCACGGTCAGCAGGGTCGAGAACGGCCCGAACAGCAGGTTCACGTGGTCGACCGTGATCAGCTGCTGGTAGTTGGTGACGACCTGCGTCGGGCTGCTCGCGTCCGAGACGATGTCCAGCTTCACCGGGCGGCCGAGCAGGCCACCATGGCTGTTCACGTAGTCGGCCCACAGCTGGTACCCGCGCTGGAAGGCCTGGCCGTCCGCGGAGAAGTCACCCGACAAGGACAGCGAGGCGCCGATCACGATCGGCTGCTTGGACGAGGAGCTCGACCCCGACGTCGAGGAGCTGTTCCCCCCGCTCGCGTTGCTGCAGGCCGCGGCCAGCAGCCCCACGGCTGCAAGCAGGCCCATCATGCGTGCCACACGTCTCGATCCCATCTGCGACCACCTCTTCCCGGGCATCAGTCACCGATCCCCGACATCCTGGCCAGCACGCGGAACAGCACCGCGAAGTCCTCCTTCTCGAACCCCATGCCGCGCGCCGCCGTGAGCATCTCGTTGGCGGTCGCCGTGGTCGGCATGGGGACGTTCAGCTGCCTCCCCGACTCCAGCGCGAGGAGCATGTCCTTCTGCATCATGTTCACGTCGAACCACGCCTCGTCGGGCTGCTCCAGGACGAACGGCCCGCGGTAGGCGAGCATCGGCGAGGCGATGACGCTCTTCAGCAGGACGTCGACGGCCACCTCCCGGGGAACGCCGCTCTTCTCCGCCAGGAGGACCCCCTCGCTGAACGCGAGCATCTGCACGGCGAGGCTCAGGTTGGAGGCGATCTTCATCGTGAGCGCCTGGCCGTTCCCGCCGACCCGGGTCACGGTGGCGCCGACGTCCCGAAGGATGGGCTCGACCCGCCGGAACGTCTCCTCGTCCCCACCGACCATCACCGAGAGCCGTCCCGCCTCGAGCGTCGTCACGCTGCCCGAGACCGGCACGTCGAGCATCCGCGCTCCGAGCGCCTCGACCTGCGCCGCAAGCTCGCGGCTCGCCGCCGGGCTGATCGAGCTCATGTCCGCGTAGACCTTGCCGGGCCCGAGCCCCGCGAGGATCCCGTCCGGCCCGCCGGTGATCGCGCGCTGCGCGGCCGTGTCGGTCACCATGCTGAAGACCACGTCGGACCGCTCGGCGACCTCCCGCGGCGTGTCGGCCCACTCCAGCCCGGCGTCGACGAGCCACTCCGCCTTCGAGCGCGTGCGGTTGGTCCCCGTCACCTCGTGCCCGGCGTCCAGGAGCCGCTTGGTGATGCGCCCCCCCATGACGCCGAGGCCGACGAACCCGAGCTTGGCCATCCCGTCCCCCCGCGCCGTCCATGCAAACCTTTGCAGCGCCGGATCGTAGGGGGACGGGCGCGGAATGTCAACCGGGGCGAGGCGGGGTCCGGCGGCGCGTCGCGGGTCAGGCCGGGGCCGTCGAGCCCCGCACCACCAGCTCGGGACCGATGAGGATGGTCTCCGGCTTGCGCCCGGGACCGTCGATCCTCGAGTGGAGCAGCTGCGCGGCCCGCAGGCCGATCTCGTACTCGGGGATGCGGACCGTTGTCAGTGGGGGCCGGAATCGATCCACGAAGGGCATGTCGTTGAAGCCGATCACCGAGACGTCCTCGGGGCACCGGAGCCCGCGCTCCTCGATCGCCTCGATGACGCCGAGCGCGATGAGGTCGTTGCCGGCGACGACCGCGGTCGGCAGCGGGCGGCGGGCGAGCAGCGCCCGTCCTGCCTCCCGGCCCGCGGCCTCGCTGAACCCCGCCGCCCGCGCGACCGATCCGGACGGAAGGCCGAGCAGGCTCATCGCCGCCGCAAAGCCGGCGGCGCGCCGCGCCCCCGTCGAGGTGTTCGACGGTCCGCCGGCGTGCGCGATCCTGCGGTGTCCCAGGTCGGCCAGGTGCTCGACCGCCAGGGTCATGCCGGCCTGGTCGTCGGGGATGACCGCCGACACGCCGCCCCGGTCGACGGTCCGGTTCACCAGGACG
>JAJYHN010000019.1 GCA_021784765.1 Actinomycetes bacterium | reverse complement strand
CACCCCGACGAGGTCTCCCGACCGCGAGACGACCGGCACCGACAGCATCGAGGTGTACAGCTCGCCGCGCAGCTCGGGGATGTACTTGTAGCGCGGGTCGGCCCACTTGTCCTCTGGGATCACGACCATCTCGCGGTGCTCCGCGACCCAGCCGGTCACCCCCTCGCCGACGTCCAGCACGACGTTGCCGACGGCGCCGCGGAACCCCTCCGAGGCCGCGCGCAGGACCAGCCGCTCGCGCTCGCGGTCGAACAGGTGCAGAAAGCAGGCGTCGCCGTTCGTCGCCTCGGTGACGAGGTCGATCGTGGCCCGCAGCACGGCGTCGAGGTCGAGGCTCGAGGCCATCGCCTCGATGACGCGGCGCAGGACGCGGTTCTGCGCCTCGACCCGCGCGGTGTCGATCGTCGCCTTCATCTGCGGATTGTACCGGGACCCTGCGGGGCCCTGCGGGGCCCTGCGGGGCCAGTGGGCCGCGGGCCGGACAGTGGTCAGCCGACGGTCCGTGCGAGGAACGCGGCGACGGCGGCGTCGTAGCGCGCCGGGTCCAGGTTCCACTCCTGCAGGTGGTCGGCGCCGGCGAACGTCAGGTAGGTGACCTGGCGCGGCAGCGCCCGAGCGAGCGCGGCGCTGGTCTGCGGGGGGACGGTCCCGTCCTTCAGGCCCTGGAACAGCAGGATCGGCGTGCCGAGGGTGCGCAGCCGGGCCACGCCGGCCAGGTAGTCCATGCCGCCCCAGTCGACCCCGTAGCGCAGGGTCGCCATCCACTTCGCGACGTCGGTCAGCGACTGGGGGAGCGGCAGGCCGACGAGCGGCAGGCGCTGCTCGGACGCGCCGAGGTCGACCGTGCGCGAGAAGTCGAGCATCGGGGCATCGAGGATCGCGCCGGCGACGTCCCGCGCCAGCGGGGACCGCTCGAGGAAGCTCGCAACGATCCCCCCGCCCATGCTGTAGCCGACGAGCACGACCCGGTGGGCCCCGTGCGCCAGGGCGTAGCGGACCGCCGCCTGCAGGTCCTGCCATTCGGTCAGCCCGTACTCCATGAGCCCGTTCGGCGCGGGAGGCGCCCCGGGGTCGTTGCGGTAGGTGATCATCATCACCGGGAGGCCGGCGCTGTGCAGCGCCGGCACGACCTTCATGCAGTCCAGGCGCGACAGGTCGTTGCCGTGGACGGTGATGGCCCACACGTCGCGCCGGCCGGGAACGAGCCAGGCCGGGTAGCTCCCGAGCGGCCCGCGGTAGTCGACCGTGCGGTAGGAGAGGCCGAGCCCGACCAGGGGGTTGCGGGGGAAGACGGAGTCGTTCATCGCGATCAGCCGTCCCGGCGCCGGGAGGATCCCGTCGAACAGGTGGAAGGTGCGGGTCACCGTCCCCGGCGCGCGGCCGAGGATGCGCCCGACCTCGCCGTCGCCCCCGGGCCACTGGACGCCCCAGGTGCCGGGGACGGTCTCGTCGGGCTCGCCGGGCAGGGCCATCGTGAGCGACCCGGCGGCGATCGCCCGGACGCGGACGTCGTAGGTCGGCCGGTCGGCCCGCTTCGCGGCCGCCGACAGGCCCAGCGCGTAGAGACGCCCGGAGAAGTACCAGCCGCCGCCCAGGTAGAAGACGGCCGTGAGCAGGACGAGGACGGCCGCGGTCCAGGCCAGGCGGCGCCGCCATCGCCGGGGGCGGACCGAGGCCGGACGGATCGGCGAGGTGGCGGATCGGGCGGTCGAGCGGGCCGTGGCTCCTCCTTCTGCCTCGTGTCGCGTCGGGCGGTCGAGCTATTGTGCCGCCTCACGCCCTGCCGTGCCCGCATTCAGGCCGGTCGATGGCTGCCGATATACGTGGATGTGAACAGCGCTCGTCCCGAGTCGGGCGGCCGAAGCACGCCGCAGCTCCGCTGCCGGTGGTCGACGTGAGCCGCGTCCTGGTCGTCGACGACGACCCGATGCTCTGCAGGTTCCTCGAGCTCTCGCTCGGGTTCCACGGACACGGGGTCGAGACCGCGCGCGACTACCCCGCGGGACTCCGCGCGGCCCTGCGGTGCGCCTACGACCTGCTGATCCTCGACGTCTTCCTTCCGGGCGGCAGCGGTCTCGACATCCTTCGGCGGCTGCGTGCCGGCCCCGGCCGCGAGGTCCCCGTCATCGTGCTCTCCGGCCACCATCAGGAGGAGATCGCCGACCGGGCGCTGGACGCCGGGGCGACGGCATACGTGGGGAAGCCCTTCCTGCTGGAGTCGCTCGTCGGCGAGATCGAACGGCTCACCCGCGAGGTCCCGGAGCCATGTGGCGACGATACGGCGACGCTGCCTACGGCCTCCTCGTCCTGACCGTCTTCACCGTCGAGGTCGTGACCCTCGGGGTGCTGACCGTCCTCTTCTCGATGGGGCTGCTCGGCAGGGCCCCGGGCGCCGTGCTCGGCGAGGCGTTGATCGGCGCCGTGGGTCTCACGGGGCTCGCGGTCCTCGCCCTCACCCTGTACGTCCTCGTCTACCACGGACTGACGCGCTCGCGGGAGCGCCACCAGGCCTCGCAGCTCGAGGCGTGGACCGAGGTGTGGGTCCGGGCGCTCTACCGGACCGGGCCGCTCCCCCCGATGCCCCTCCCGCGTCCCGGCCTGCGGGCGGGCCTGGAGATGCGGGAGCTGCTGGGTGGCGAGGACGGGCGAGCGTTCGCCGGCCTGCTCGAGCGGGCCGGCGTCGGCGACGACCTGCTGGCGAGCCTCCGTTCGAGGGGGCGGGTCCGCCGCCTCGAGGCGCTCGACGGCCTCGGCTGGGCGCGCTTCCCCTCGGCGTTCAACCCCCTGCTCGACCACGTCCGCACCGCCCCCTCGGAGGTCGAGCGGCTGATGGCGAGCCGCGCGGCCGCGAGGACCCTCGCCGAGTTTCCCGCGGGCCCCGAGCGGGAGTCGGGAGCCGCGGCGTTCGCCGGGACCCTCGCGCGGAGCGGCCTGCCGGCAGGGGCCGCCGGAGAGATGCTCCTGCTGCTCGACAAGGCGGCGCCGCCGGTGCTCGAGCGGCCCCTCGCCATCCCCGAGCTGCCCGTGCCGCTGCTGCGCGCCGGCGTCGACGCGATCGGCCGGCTGGGCCTGGTCGACCTCTCCGAGGTGCCGGCCGGGGTCGCCGCCCATCCCGACCCGGAGGTCCGGGCCTCGGCCCTGCGAGCGATGGGCCGGATCGGGACCCTTCCGGGGGACGCGGGCGAGTCGGTGGTCCGTTCCCTGCACGACGACATCGAGTTCGTCCGGGTGCAGGCGACCCGGGCAGCCGGGCTGCTCCCGCGGCGCACCGCCCTCCCGGCCCTGTGGAACGGGCTCGGCGACCCGTCCTGGTGGGTCCGGCGCGCCTCGGCCGAGTCCCTGCACCGTCTGGGGGAGCCCGGGGCGCTGACGCTGCGGCAGGCCGCGGCGCGCCATCCGGACCGGTTCGCGCGCGACATGGCGGCGCAGGTGCTGCGCGATGCGGCGGCGTCCACGGGCGCGGCCGGCGGCCCGGAGGAGGGCGTGGCGTGACTGTCTGGCATCCCCTCGTGGTGGCGGCCGAGCTCGCCGTCCTCGGCTACTTCGCCGTGCTGAACGTGCTCTACACGCTCTTCGGCTACCTCGGTCTGCGCTCGGTCGTGACCGAGGCCCGGCAGCAGTCCGAGCTCGCCCTGAAGGACATGCTCGAGCGCGACCTCGAGATGCCGGTCTCGATCCTGGTCCCGGCCCACAACGAGGAGCGCACGATCGTGGCGAGCGTCCACTCCATGCTGTCGCTGCACTACCCCGAGTTCGAGGTGATCGTGGCATGCGACGGGCCGACCGACGCGACCCTCCAGCGGCTGATCGACGCGTTCGCGCTGGTCGAGGAGCCCCGTCTGTACCGGCGGGCGATCGCCACCCGTCCGGTGCTGCGCACGTTCCGGTCGCTTCGCCACCCGAATCTCGTGGTGTTGGAGAAGGAGAACGGCGGCAAGGCCGACGCCCTGAACGCGGCGGTCAACCTGGCCCGGTACCCGCTGATCGCGGCGCTCGACGCCGACTCGGTGCTGGACGCCGAGGCGATCCTCCGCGCCTCCCGGCGGTTCCTGGAGGACGAGGCCGTGGTCGCGATCGGCGGCACGATCCGCCCGCTGAACGGCGCCGAGTTCGTCGATGGCCGGGTCTCGGCGCTGCGCGTCCCCCGGCGATGGGTCGAGCGGTTCCAGGTGCTGGAGTACGGTCGAGCCTTCTTCACCGGGCGCTCCGGCTGGAGCCGCTTCGGGGCGCTGCTGATCATCTCCGGTGCGTTCGGGCTCTTCCGCCGGGACCCGGTGGTCGAGGTCGGCGGCTTCTGGACAGGGACCGTGTGCGAGGACATGGAGCTGGTCGTGCGCCTGCACCGGCACTACCGGGAGATGGGCGTCCCCTACCGGATCCTGTTCACTCCCGACCCGATCTGCTGGACCGAGGTTCCCTCGACGATGCGCCAGTTGCGGCGCCAGAGGAACCGCTGGCATCGGGGGCTGTGGGAGACGCTCTGGCGCCATCGCGACATGATCTGGAACCCGCGCTACGGCCGGCTCGGCATGCTGGCCATGCCCTATTTCCTGGTGTTCGAGGCCCTGGCCCCCGTCGTGGAGGTCGTCGGCTACGTCGTGCTCGTCCTCGGCCTCGCGTTCGACTTCGTGAACGTCCCGTTCGCGCTCATGTTCGTCGGGCTCGCCGTGCTGTTCGGCATGCTGCTCTCGCAGGTTGCGGTCGGCGTCGAGACGATGCTGCTCGCGCGCTACCCGCGGGTCCGCGACCGCGGGCTGCTCCTGCTGGCCGCCGTCCTGGAGTCCCTCGGCTACCGGCAGATCCTTGCCCTCGAGCGGTTCGCGGCCACCTTCCAGGTCCGCCGGCGCCGCGGGGAATGGGGCCCAATGCGGCGGACCGGGATCCCCGCTCCCCAGCCCGAGCCCGAGCCGAGCCCGGTCTAGAACGGTCTAGAACGGCTCCTTGCGGTAGGTCGTCGTCCGGGCCAGGTACACGGCGAAGAAGTCCTTCTGGCTCGGATTGAGGAAGCGCGTCGGGATCTGGCTCGGGTTCGGCACGAACATCGAGGGGACGCCGGCGCCGGGGCGCTTGAACACCACGAAGATCGGCCAGATCGTGTTGATGTCGAGCTGCATCGCGCGGACGGCGCCGATGTGGATCATGATCTGCGCGAGGCTCGGCGCCGTCTGCTGCGAGGCCGCGACGTAGACGAGGTCGCCGTGCGCGTCGACCCCGAGGGCCGTGCGCCAGACGGCCGGCGCGCCGGCGAGCGTCGAGCCCCAGGCCTCCGACACGCTGAGCGCGGGGGTCGGCCGCCCGTTCCGTACGATCAGCGGGAAGTTCTGGCGAGCCATCACGACGTCCTTGCCGGGCGTGCGCCCGCCCCACCAGGCGATGACGTTCACCCGCCCGTCGGTGTAGGCGACGACGGTCGCGAGCCCCTTGACGAAGGGCGTGTAGGTGACGCCGTTGACGGCGAATCCCCCGGGGATCGTGAGCCCGGGCTCGAACCCCGGCGGCCCCTGCAGGTAGAACCCGCTGTTGAAGGTCGCGAGCAGGCGCGGACGGGCCCGCATCGGGACCTCCTCGGTTCGCGGCCCCGGGATCCCGGGGGCGGGGTTGTTCCATCCCGGGTACAGCGCGAGGTGGGTGCGGGTCGTGTCGATCCACGCGACGTAGGCGAGGGCGGCCGGGTCGGCCGGATCGGGCCGGTACCACGCGAGCCGCATCGGCGAGCCGCCGGGAACCCATCGGACGGCCCGGTGCCAGACGCCCTCGCCGGCGAGCGCCGGGCGGATCACCGGGGCGATCCGCGGCGGAACGTACGGCGGGGGGGAGGGGCTCGGCGAGGCGGTCGGGGAGGCCGGTGGCCGCCCCGACGGGGAACCCGCCGCGGCCGGCGACGCGCCACTGGTCCGGCCGCCGGCCCCGCGCAGCCCCGTCAGGGCGCCGACGGCGACGAGGGCCGCGGCGACGAGTCCGCCGGCCAGCAGGAGGCTGCGACGCCGCGTGGAACGCCGCCGGGCCGCGCGACCGGCGAAGGGAGGGCTCGGGGTCACGGGGCCATGGTAGGGGTCTGCGCCGGCGAAACGGCGAAACGGCGGCCGGCCGGGGCGTCCCGTCGGGAGCGTCCGGTCAGTCCGACGGGCCCGGAGCGTGCGCCACCCGGTCGACCCAGCCCATCAGGTCGCGCTCGGTCACGATCCCGAGGAGCGCCCCGTCCTCCACCACCGGGAGCCTGCGGATGTCGCGCTCGCGCATCAGCTCGAACG
>JAJYHN010000189.1 GCA_021784765.1 Actinomycetes bacterium | reverse complement strand
GCCGGGGGTGCCGATGCGCTGCTCTGCGAGGCGACCTGGGGCGATCGGGAGGAGCTCGCGCAGCCGTTCCACCTGCTCGGTCGGGAGGCTGGGGAGCACGCCGCCGCGGCCGGGACGGGGAGGCTGGTCCTGACGCACATCTGGCCCGAGCGAGACCGGGAGCGGACCGCGGCCGCTGCGGCGGCCGCGTTCGACGGGCCGGTCGAGCTGGCCGAGGAGGGGATGGTGGTGAGCCTGTGAACGAGGGGGAGGGCGCCGCGCGGCCGGACGGCCGCGCGGCCGACGAGCTCCGCCCGATGAAGGTCGAGCTCGGATACCTCGAGTGGGCCGAGGGATCGGCGCTGCTCGAGATGGGCAAGACGCGCGTGCTGGTGGCGGCGTCCTACGAGTCGAGGCCGCCACGCTGGCTGCAGGGAACCGGCACCGGCTGGGTCACGGCCGAGTACGCGATGCTGCCGCGCGCGACCTCGGTGCGGACGCCGCGCGAGGTGAAGGCCGGCCGTCCCTCCGGCCGCACGCAGGAGATCCAGCGGCTGGTCGGCCGCTCGCTGCGCGGGGTGACCGCGCTCGAGCGCCTCGGCGAGTGCACGATCGTGATCGACTGCGACGTCCTGCAGGCCGACGGCGGCACCCGAACCGCCTCGATCACGGCCGGGTACCTGGCGCTGGCGCAGGCGGTGGGCAGGCTCGCCGCCGACGGTGTGCTGGAGGGCGACGTGCTCGTCGACACCGTCGCGGCCGTCAGCGCCGGCATCGTCGGCGAGCGGATGCTCCTGGACCTCTGCTACGAGGAGGACGCGAACGCCGAGGTCGACTTCAACGTCGTGATGACGGGGTCGGGAGGGCTGGTCGAGGTGCAGGGCACGGCGGAGGGCACCCCGTTCTCGCGGGAGCGGCTGAACGCGCTGGTCGACCTGTGCGCCGGAGGCATCGCCCGGCTGACCGAGTTCCAGCGATCGACGCTCGCCGGCGCCGGCCTCGGGCTCGGCCTCGGGCTCGGCCTCGGGTGAGGTGCCGCGCGTGAGCCCCTTCCCCGCGCGGATCGCGATCGCGACGAAGAATCCCGGCAAGATCCGCGAGATCGTGCGGATCTGCGCCGACTGGCCGGTCGGCTGGGTGACGGCCGAGGACGTCGAGCACGACCGGCCCGGGCACGCGGCCGTGTGGCCGGACGTCGAGGAGACCGCCGACACCTACCTGGAGAACGCGCTGGCGAAGGCCCGCGCCGTCGCGGCCGCCACGGGGCTCCCGGCGATCGCCGATGACTCCGGCATCGAGGTCGACGCGCTGGAGGGCGGCCCGGGGCACCGGTCGGCGCGATTCGCCGGCGAGGGGGCGAGCGATGCCGACAACCTGGCCCTGCTGATCGAGCGGGTGCGGGAGGTGCCGCCCGAGGCCCGGACGGCCCGCTACCGGTGCGTCGCGGCCTGTGGGTTCCCCGACGGGCGGGGCATCTCGGCCGAGGGGACGTGTGAGGGCACGCTCGTGCTCGAGCGGCGGGGGAGCGGTGGGTTCGGCTACGACCCGGTCGTGGTTCCCCGCGAGGGTGGCTTCGGTGGCAGAACGATGGCCGAGCTCACGCCCGAGGAGAAGGACCGGGTGAGCCACCGCGGCAAGGCGTTCCGCGCGCTCGGCGAGCTGCTGCGGCGGGACTGATCGCGCGCTCGCCGCTCGTGCGGCGCCCGTCGGCCCCGCGTGGCGCCGTATCGTGTGAGCCATGATGTCGTCCGCCGCCCAGGGACGGCGGGGCGAGCCCCTCGGGGGTCTCGGGCCGACGTTCCACGCCATCGCCGTCCTCACCGTCGGGGTGCTGCCCGTGTTCATGTCCGGCGCCCTCGCGGTCCAGATGGAGCACGACCTCCACTTCGGGACGGCCTCCCTCGGCATCGCGGTCGCCGCGTTCTTCGCGGCGGGGGCGCTCTGCTCGGCGGCGGCCGGGCATCTGTCGGAGCGGCTCGGACCGACACGGCTCATGCGCGCCTCGGCCCTCCTCGCGGGCGGGGCCATGGCCGGCGTGGCGGCGGCCGCGCACAGTTGGGGCGAGCTCGTCGCGATCATGGGCGTCGCGGGGATCGCGAACGGCGTCTCCCAGCCTCCGATCAACCAGTTCCTCGCCGAGCGCGTCCCGGCCGCCCGCCAGGGGCTGGCGTTCGGGATCAAGCAGGCCGCGATCCCGCTCTCCACGCTGCTCGGTGGACTGTCGGTGCCGCTGGTGGGGCTGACGGTGGGATGGCGGTGGGCGTTCGTCGGGGGCGCCGCGCTCGCGATCGGCGTCGCCGCGCGCGTCCCCGCCGCCGAGCCCTCCGTCCGCGGGATCGTCGAGCCCCGCCCGGCGGCCCGCGACCCGATCCGCTACGCCCCGCTGCTGGTGCTCGGGACCGCCGTGGCCCTCGGGACGGGGGCCGCCAACGCGCTCGGCGCCTTTCTCGTCGCCTCCACGGTCCACGTGCTGCGGGCCTCCGCGGTTCACGTCGCCGTCGCCAAGGGGGAGGCCGGGCTCCTCGCGGCCCTCGGAGGAGCCGTCGGGCTCGCGGTCAGGCTGGCCGCCGGGGCGGTGGGCGATCGAGTGCGAACGCGGCACTTCGAGGTGGTCGCCGGCATGCTGGCGGTGGGCTCGCTCGGCTACGCGTTCCTCGCCAGCGGCACCGTGTGGCTCCTGATCCCCGCCGCGGTCATCGCCTACGGGGCCGGATGGGGGTGGAATGGCCTGTTCACGTTCGCGGTCGTGCGCAACCACCCCGGCGCGCCGGCGCGGGCAACCGGCATCACCCAGACGGGGGTGTACGTCGGCGGGGTGCTCGGACCCCTCGCCTTCGGCCTCACGGCCGACCGCGCGTCGTTCGCGGCAGCCTGGGCGGGGATGGCCGTGGCGGCCGTGGTCGCGGCCGCCGGGATCGTCGTCGGGCGTCGGATGCTCGCCCGCGGGCTCGCCGGGGAGACCTCAGGCCGGACGTGAGCCGGCGGCGAGGCGTTCCGCCTCCCGCGCGCCATCGCTGTCCCAGACGCGGACGGCCGTCGCCGGGATCCTCACCCGGCAGGTCGCGCCCGGCGTGAGGCCGCTGCCGTCCGCGTCACGAGCCGTGAGGCGGAGGCCGCTGCCGAAGCCGAGGAGGATCTCCCGCTCCGCGCCGAGATGCACCACGTCCAGGACCGTGGCGACCAGCGGGCCCTGCTCGTCGAGCGCGATCTGGTCGGGCGCCACCTGCCAGGCCACCGTTCCCCCGGGTCGGAGGGCCGTCCCCGCTGCCTCGACCACGATCCCGTCGGCCTCGATCCGCCCCGGCGCCGCGAGCCTGCCCGTCCGAACGTTCGCGAAGCCGAGGATCTCCGCCACGAGCGGCGAGGCGGGGCGCGCGAACACGTCGCGGGTGGCCCCGGCCTGCAGCACCCGTCCGCCGTGCAGGATCAGGAGCTCCTCGCCGAGCAGGGCCGCCTCCTCGGGGTCGTGGGTGACGACGAGCGTGCTGACGCCGGTCTCGCGCTGCAGGGTTCGAAGCTCTCGCCGGAGCTTCGCCTTGACCGGCGCGTCGAGGCTCGAGAAGGGCTCGTCCAGCACCAGCAGGCTCGGGTCCCGGCAGAGGGCCCGCGCGAGGGCCACGCGCTGGCGCTGCCCCCCCGAGAGCTCGCCCGGGTGGCGCCCCTCCAGCCCGTCGAGCCCGAGCCTCGCCAGCCAGAACCGCGCCCGGCCCGCATCCGCGCCGACCGGGAACCGCAGGTGCTCCCAGACCGTGAGGTGGGGGAACAGCCCGAACTCCTGCGGCATGTACCCGATCGGTCGCATCTCGGGAGGGAGGCCGTCCAGCCGCCGGTCGCCGACGCGCACCGTGCCCTCGCCCGGCCGGTCGAGCCCCGCGACCGCGCGGAGCGTCAGCGACTTCCCCGCCCCCGACGGGCCGAGGACCACGACGTGCGGCGAGGCCGCCCGGTGCGACACGGCGAGCGTGAAGTCGCCGAGCCGCCGCCGCACGTCGATCGCGAGCCGCTCGGACGCGCCGAGGCGTCCGGGGGGGGTCGCGGCCGGCAGCGGCCGTGCCCGGTGCCCCGCGAGCCGCACGTGGCCCGTCCGCCACGAGCCCAGCAGCAGAAGGCCGAACGCGGCGGCCAGGGACCACAGCACGGCCGGGAGGGTCGCCGCGAGGCCGGCGCTCCCGAACTGCACGTAGGTGAACACCGGCAGCGAGTAGGGATGGTAGGCGACGATGACCGTGGCGCCGAACTCGCCGAAGGCCCGGAGCCACGCGAGCAGGAGCCCCGCCCGGATGCCGGCCCACGCGAGCGGCAGGCTCACCCGGACGAAGCGCGACAGGGTGCGATGGCCGAGGGTCGCCGCCACGCCCTCCAGCGACGGATCCAGGGCGGCGAACGACGACCGGGCGGCCACGACGAGGAACGGCGAGGCGACGAAGGTCTGGGCGAGCACGATCCCCCAGAAGCTGTCGGTGAGCGTTCCGCCGGTGAGCCGCCCGAGGAACGTGTACGGCCCGACGACGAACAGGAGCAGGATGCCGCTCACGAGCGGTGGGAGGGCGATGGGAAGCTGCACGAGGACGCCGACGAGGCGCATCCATCGGCTCCTCGTGTGCGCGAGCACGTAGCCGAGCGGGATCCCCGCGAGCGCGATCAGGCCTGCCGACACGGTCGCCGCCGCGGCGGAGACCCCCAGGGCGGAGAGCACCGGCCCGGCCCGGAGGCCACGCAAGCTCTGCGCGTCGAGGTGCCCCGCGATCGCCGCCACCGGCCACAGCAGATAGAGGGCCAGGAGCCCGGCGAGCCACGGCAGCGGGCTCCTCGATGCGCGTCGCACGTTCGACCGCTACCCGAGCAGCGAGCGCAGGCTCGCCGGCACCGCCGACCGATCCCCGGACACCGTGACCGGAATCGGGTCGAGGCCCTCTCGCCGCATCAGCGCGCTGCCGTCCGGTCCGAGCAGGTAGCGGACGAACGCCGCCGCCCCCGCGGGATCGGCCCCCCCGCGCACGAGGGTCACGGTGTAGGTGGCCGACAGCCGCAGGGGGGCGGGGAGCGCGATGAAGGGGACGTGCCCCTCCACGGCCTCGATGGAATAGAAGAAGGCGGCATCGAGCTGCCCCGACTCGAGCCTGCCGAGCAGATCCTGCTCCGGGAAGACCTGTGCGGGGTTCTCCGGGGAGCCGATGATCTCGCGGACGAGCGCCGGGCGCCGGTAGTAGGCGGCCGCCCGCTCGACGAGCTGCACCGTGAGCAGCCCCTTGGGGTCGAGCTTGGGGTCGGTCCGGCCCAGGCGGAATCCGGGCTCGGTCATGACCTGGTACCAGGGCCGGGTCCGCAACGCCGCGGCGAACCGGCTGCTCGGGTTGTAGCCGATGACGAGCGGCGCGCTCGCGAACGCCGCGTACCAGCCGACCCAGCCCCCGTTCGCGCTCCCCATCAGGGTCCCGTTGACGGCGGGAGCCGCGCTCACGAACACGTCGGCCCGCTGCTGGCGCGCCTTGATCTCGTTCGCGAGCTCCACCGACCCTCCGGCGAACCCCTCGAAACGGTAGCCGGTGGCGCGGTCGAAGGCCGGTCCCGCGGCGTGCTCCATCAGGTTCACGAGCGAGCCGGCGTACAGAACGTCGACCGCACGCCTGCCGCCCGCCGAGCCGGCCGAGCAGGCGGCGAGGAGCAGCGATGCACAGGCGGCCAGACCGGTCAGTCGCGTGAGCCCTGCCGCACGTGAGAGCATTCTCATTGCCCGAACCCGTCCTCCCTGCTCACCATCACCGAGGTGGCCTTGACCGTGGCGACGACCGGGACGCCGGGAGCGAGGGCCAGCTCCTCCACGGCATCGCGCGTGATGGCCGCGGCGAGGCGGAACGGCCCGGCCTCGATCTCCACGAGGGCCATCACGCCATCCTGCTCGACGTGGCGAACGATGCCCGGGAGGCGGTTCCTCGCGGACAGCCGCCCGCCGGCGAGCACTCTGGACACGCGCCCGGACAGGCGCTCGACCTCCCCCCGGGGCACGAGCCGGCGGTTCCCCGGGTCGCGGACGACCCTGATCCGTCCCTCTCGATCCCAGCGCCGCAGCGTGTCGAGGCTGATGCCGAGCGCATGCGCCGCATCGGCCGCCTTCAGCAGCGGTTCTCCCGACTGTGTGCCGGCCACCGACGTCCCCCCTGCCTATTGGACGCCTAGGCTAGCACTACGAACCGCTGCCCACGTAGTCCGCCATCAGGCCCGGCACACGCGTGCATCGGCGCCGCGACTACGAGGCCGGCGGAGTTCGGAGCGACACGATCGCGCCAACCTCGCGGGCGGCCTTCTGCCGCGGCCGATGCTTGGAGTGCTTGCGCTTCCTCGTCTCGCTCCGGGGGGGTCGCTGG
>JAJYHN010000034.1 GCA_021784765.1 Actinomycetes bacterium | reverse complement strand
CACGGTCGTGCACGTCGACTCGGTGGGTGCAGGCGGCCGCGGCGGCGGCGCGACACCGCCCGGCCTGTCTATGCCCTCGGGCGTCGCGGCGCCTGCCGTCGCGACGATCGACGGTACGTGGTCCACCTCGATGCTCGGCAGCGGACACGGCACCGTGGCCCTCGCGAAGTGGTTGGTCGTTGCGCCGGCGCCCTGGTCCCCCGACGGACCGATGCCCACGTTCAGCGTCTGGTCCGCCGACGGCGGGCTCCGCGGGCCGGCGAACGGCTCGCCCGTGTCGTGGTCGCCCGACGGCTCACGCCTGGCGGCCTGGCTTCCGCCGGCCAGCATCTCGGTCAACGCCCGGACCGGCGGCATCGTGCTGGCCGCCACGGGCAGCTCGGTGCCGGCGATGGTCATGGTGTACGACGACTGGCTGCGGACGATCGTGTCGTTCCCGGGGGTGACGCTCGACGCCCGGCTCGGCCTGCGCTGGAGCCCCGACGGCACGTGGCTCGTCGGCGAGCGCATCCCGACCGACACGACCGCGGGTGGCCCGGTCCTGCTGCCGGTCCCGGTGGGCACCGAGGGTCCGCCGGACGATCGACGAATCGAGCAGCTCCCCACCGACGTGCAGGCGCTCGGCTGGATCTCCGGCACGGAGCTCCTCGTGGCCCGTGCCGGCATGCTCGCGACGTGGCAGACCACGCCGGCACCCGGACGGCTCCTGGCTGCGACCCCCGACGGCACCGTCGCCCGCCAGCCGCCCAACGGCGCGGCGCTCGTCCTCGCGTCGGGCCGGCCGCTCGCGTGGGTCTCGTCGATCGGTGGCTCGACCGTCTTCGGCCCCGCCGACGACGGCTCGGTGACTCCGAGCGGGCTCATCGCCTACCAGCCCCAGCAGTCGGGCCCCAGCGCCGAGGTGCGTGCCATCCCGGTCGCGACGCTCCCGGAGACCGCGCTGCCCCCGGTCCTCGGCGCGCCCGCGCCCCTCGCCGGCTGTCGGCCGCTCGATCCCGCGTCCGTCGAGGCCGGGTTCACCGTCGTCCTCTCGTCGGGGTCGAGCCAGTCGAGCGGGGTCCTCGATGCCTGGACGCTCGGCTCGCGCATGCAGAGAGGGCGGGCCTGGCGCCAGCCCTCGAGCGATCCGCTCGACCTTGCGACGCCGGCCCCGCTCACGCTGCGCATCGAGCCGGCCGACGGGGCCACGCCCTGGTGCATCCGGGGTGCCACCGTCACGGCCGCCGCGTTCTCGCCGGTCAACGCGCCGCCCGATCAGCCGCATGATCTCGGAAGCACCTCCGAGCCCGCGGCAGACCTGCTGCTCGCCGCGCTGCCCGCGGGCGACTGGGTGGTGCGGGCCGACGTCTCGGCGCAGACGACCGACGGCTCGACCGCCGACGAGACCGCCTACTTCCGCGTCCGCGTGGGCCTGCCACCGGCCCCCGCTCCCGTCCCGGCCGGACCACCTGCCGTGGCCTGCGCCCCCGACCCGGTCTCGCCGCCCGGCGTCTCGCTCGCCGTGGGATCAGTCATGCAGGCCGGGGTGGTCGGCGCGAGCACGTGGCGTGCGACCCCGGTCGACGTCGGGAGTGAGCCGCTCCCGAGTCCCGCGCTGACGGTCGACGCCTCGGCCGCGCCGGAGGTTCGCATCGCCCGTGACGCGTGCGCGCTCGCGTGGTCGGTCGGGTACGCCGCGATCCCCTCGTCCGGTGGGCCGATCCTCTACGACGCCCTGGGCACGCTGGCCGCGCAGTCAAACCCGACGCTCGATCCTTCCTTCGCCCGGCAGGATCGCATCCGGCTGGCACCGATCCCGTGGGGCGACTGGGTCGTGCGTGCCGAGCTCAGCTTCGCCGACGGCCAGGTCATCGCCTACTGGCGGGTGCACGTGCCCGGGCCCACCGACGCGCAGGCGCAGGCGCTGGCCCTGCAGGTCGCGCAACGCTTCGAGCGCGCCGTCTACACCGACCATGACCCGGCCGCGAGCTGGGCGCTCCTCTCGGCCTTCTCGCAGCGCTCGCTCGGCGGCGCGAGCGCCTGGAGCGCGCTGGCCGCGCGGCTCGCCTCGGGCGCGGGCTCCACCTGGCTGGTCGAGAACGTCGCCCAGGGCACGGGCGACCTCAAGGCCGTGTTCGCCCCGCTCGCCGACGACGTTCGCGCGACGGCCGACGTCCGCGAGGCGTTCGTGGCCGGGATCGACCACCGGCGCGCGTCGGACGGCGCCTCGACGTTCGAGCAGCTCATCGTCGCGCCGCTCCTCGACGGGAGCGGCTGGCGGGTCTGGCTGGTGCGATGAGAGCGCGAGGGGGAGGGAAGGACGGCGCGTGGCGCCTGCGTGTCGACGGCGCGATCGCTCGTACCGCGGCTCAGGTTTGGAGATCCAAGCGCAGTGGCTGCGGCGATGAGAGGGGAGGCTGACATGAGGAGAGGGCCGAAGCGCCCGGACCGGGCCGGAGCCCGAACTTGGGTGGTCGCGTTGCTCACGATGACCATTCTCGCCGGATGCGGCGGCACGGCTGCGTCGCCGAGCCTGGGCGCCACACCGGGCGGCTCGACGCCGATGACACTACCGGAGGCCACGTCCAGCACGCCATCGCTGGCTCCGACTCCTGCCATAACGCCGGGCATGACGCCGGTCGCCAGCCTCGCGCCGAGCGCCGGGCCGAACACGGGCGAGACGGGCAGCGGGATCGCGATCTCCACGGTCGCACGGGCGCCTGCCGATCCGGCGCTGGCCACGACCGCCGCCTCGGCCGTCGACGCCTTCGGGCTCGCCCTCTACCGGCGCCTGCTGGCCGACCCGGATGTCGGGCTCGCCGCGAAGAACGCCGTCATCTCGCCGACCAGCATCGCCCTCGCGCTCGGCATGGCCCTGCCGGGAGCGAAGGGCGCCACCGCCGCGCAGATCGCCTCCGTCCTGCAGGCGAGCGGGTGGAGCGCCTTCGGCCCGGGGCTGAACGCCCTCGAGCAGGCGCTCGTCTCGCGTGACGCCGCCTGGACCGACGAGACCGGCGAGCACGCCCTCGCCCTGCGCATCGCGAACGCCGCGTACGGCCAGGCGGGCTGGACGATCGAGCAGCCCTACCTCGACGCGATCAAGGCGGCCCTCGGGGCCGGTCTCCGGCTGGCCGACTTCGCCGCCGATCCCGGCGCGGCGCGCGAGGCGATCAACGCCTGGGTGAAGGAGCAGACGGCCGGTCGGATCCCGCAACTCCTGTCGCCCGCCGACATCACCGCGCTCACCCGGCTCGTGCTCGTCAACGCGATGTACCTGAAGGCGGGCTGGGAGGCGCCCTTCATCGAGACGCTGACGGCACCGGCGTCGTTCACCCGGCTCGACGGCTCGACGGTCCAGGTGCCCACGATGCACACGATGGGCGGAGAGGGCGGTGGCATGCGACCCATCCCGTATGCATCGGGCACGGGCTGGCAGGCGGTCGAGCTGCGCTACCGCGGCGGTCCGGGGTTCGACGACGCACCCCTCGCGATGACGCTCGTCCTGCCGCAGGACCTGGCGAGCTTCGAGCGGCACCTGACCGCGGCGCAGCTCGAGCGCATCACGACCGCGCTCGAGGCGCAGCGGGCGAGCTTCGACACCTTCATGCAGTGCCCGTGGGCCCCGGAGGACGCCCCGCGCTGCTACCCGTACGCGCTGCGACTGTCCCTGCCGCGCTTCTCGATCGAGACGCGCGCCGACCTGAAGGCCCCGCTGCAGGCCCTCGGCATGCCCCTCGCCTTCGATGCGGCGGGGGCCGACTTCAGTGGCATCCACGTGCCGCAGGGCGAGGCCGACCGCCTGTTCGTCTCGCAGGTCGTGCACCAGGCGAACATCGACGTCGACGAGCAGGGGACGGAAGCCGCCGCGGCCACGGCCGTGATCGGAGGCACCGGCGGCGGGCCGGGCGCGGCGCGCGAGATCACGCTGCGGCTCGACCGCCCCTTCCTGTTCTTCGTCCGGGACCTGGCGACCGGCGCGGTGCTCTTCATGGGCCGGGTGACTGATCCCTCGGCATGAGCGAGCGGCTGGAAGTGCCGCTCCTGCGGGCCTCGCTCTTCGGCGCGTCGGCTTTCCGCGGCCGAGGGGCAAGAACAACGGTTCGTGTCGGCACGCCGTCCGGACGCGGCGAGCAACATGGGGGCCGGCGCAGGCGCTGACCGAGTCCCGGCCCGACGCGAAGGCGGCGCGGGGAGAGATTGAACCGAACGGGTCGGGGTCTCGTCGGTAGGACGAGCGTCCCGGGGCGACACGAGGTCCGCATGGCGGAGATGGCGGCGGAGGGTCTGAACCGAAGCCTCGAGCGAGAGGAGGCGTTCGGGCGACTGGTTTCGCGCGAGCTCGCGTCCGCCTACCGGACGGCGACGGCGCTCTTGCGGGATTCCGCCGAGGCGGAGGACGCGACCCAGGAAGCCCTCGTGCGGGCCTGGCAACGCTGGGACGCGCTGCGCGACGGGGAACGGGCCGGCGCCTGGTTCGGGCGGATCCTCGTGAACGTGTGCCGGGATCGGCTCCGCGCCCGGCGCCCGCCCGCCGTCCGCTGGCGCGACCCCAGCGCCTCCATTGACCCGTCCGTCCGGCTGGGGGAGCGCGACGCGCTCGACGAGGCCTTCGCTCGGCTCACTGTCGAGCAGCGCATCGTCGTCGCCCTCCGCTACTACCTCGACCTGTCGACCGAGGAGATCGCGGAGCGGATGGGCATCCCACGCGGCACGGTGAAATCCCGCCTCCACCATGCCCTCCGCGCCTTGCGGGCCGCGTACGAGGCGGAGGAGCGCGCGATCGAGGTGCGACCATGAGCGACGAGGCCTTCGAGGCCGCCCTGCGCGCGATGCTGCGAAAGCCGGTGTCCGATGCCGTGCCGGCATCGCTCGCGCTCCGGGCGGCGGCGATCCCGCGCGAGGTCCCTGCGCCACGAACGCGGCATCGCCTCCCCGCCCTGGCCGGGATTGCCCAGCTCCTCACGGCTGCCGCGGCGGCCGCCATGCTCGTCGCGGCCGCCCTGCTGATCCGCACCACGCTGCCGAGCGCCGTGCCTGGGGGCGGCGGCTCGATGGTCGTCTCCTCTCCGTTCGGCACCTTCCGCGCGGCCGACTTCGCCCTGACCGTCGGGAACGAGACGTTCGTGGGCGCATCACCGACCAGGACCTCGGTCGGCGTCACGGTGCCCGGCGTGCCGGCCTCCTCGCCCGGCGCGGCCACCTCGACCGGCGTGTTGTCCGGGGACGCCGGGGCCGTGTTCCGGGATTTCGGCGCGTTCGAGATCCACTGGATCGAACACGACGCCCCGATGACGCTGGTCGCCTACGTCGAGGCCGATGCCCACAGCTGGTGGGTGAGCGAGATCGTGGCCTCGGAGGGTCGGCCCGACGGGACCGGCTGGCTGTACTTCGAGGGTCCGTTCTTCGCGCGGCCCCTGGGCTCGAGCTTCGACGGTCCGGTCGTGCTCCGCAGCAGCCGGTCCACTGACGGGATCGTGGCGACCCTGCGCATCGGCCAGCTGCAGCTCTCGGCCTTTCGATCTGGAGCGGTGCCGTCCGACCCGACCAAGGGCACGCCGGCGGTGAGCCCGGGCACCGCGCTCGACATCGCGGCCGCCCCCGACTTCCTGGCGGTCACGGCCCCGGACGGCGGGATTGCCGGGTACGCGCCAAAGGCCCTCGTGCTGGGCAGCGGCCCCACCAACGGCTACGTCGGTGGGCCCCCGGACGTCCCCGTCTACGCCCCCGATCTCCGCACGCTCGTGGGCTACGTGGTCACGGGGCGAGGGTTCCTCCCGCTCGCGCAGATGCCCCTGGCGCGAACGTCAGCCACGCCTGCCGGCTCGGCGTCGGCCTCGCTCAATCCCGGCGAGCTGCGGTTGAGCACGGCACCGACCGGGAGCTCGTCCGGGGGACGGATCTCCCTGAGGGGCACGCTCGGCGGCGAGGTGCGGGGCGAGCGGGCCTGCCTCTGGATCACTTCCTCGGGGGCGTCCTCCAGCCGCGTCGCGCTCGTGTGGCCCGCCGGCTACCACGCCTACGCTATCGACACCCCGGCAGGCCAGCAAGTCCAGCTGAACGCTCCCGACTACCGCGTGATCGCCAGCACCGGGTCGACCGTCACGCTGAGTGGCTCGGGCCCGCAGGCAGCTTCCCCGGGCGCTGACGAGGATCCCTGCGGCATCGGCAGCGTGTTCGTGGTGGCGGGCGTGGTCAGCGTCTCGTTCACCTCCCCCGAGGCATCCGGGACAGCACGGTGACCATGACGCTGCAGCGGGCGTCTTGGCGCGGCAGTCCTGCGGCGGCGGTCGGATCAGGTTCTGCGGGCCCGACGGTGGACGACGAGCGCGACGGCTGCGGACGGGAGACCGGCGCGTACCGACGTCCACGGAACTGGACCCCTCGGTGGACGGGAGGAAGCCGACGTCGCCTATGTGTTTCTGGCGCGCACGGTCTCCAGCACCTCCCGCACGGCGGCGATCTCGGCGCGCGCCTCGGCGAGCTCGTCGGGCGTGTGCGGGGAGGGACGGGTGAGCGCGTGGTACGCGCCGCGGGCGGCGGCCACGGCGTCCACGAC
>JAJYHN010000181.1 GCA_021784765.1 Actinomycetes bacterium | reverse complement strand
GTGGCCCGCGGGGCGCCGTGGCCGCCGGCGACCAGGTGCTCCAGCGCCTGGAGCTTCGCCAGGTAGCCCTTGCGCGCCCCGATGCCGCCAGGCGAGGGCGGGGTGGAGGGAGTCCGGCCCGGGGTCTGGTCGCGGCACGTCCCGTGCGGCCCGACGTTCTTGCACCCCGGGGTGGAGGTCGGCGCCGTGCCATCGAAGGCCTCGCCGACGGGGTTGTAGCTGCCGGGCGTCGGCTCGAAGGGCAGCCAGCCGTACTGCGGGAACAGCACCTCCACCCACGAGTGCGCGTCGGAGGAACGCACGCGGTAGAGGCCGGAGGTCGGGTCGTAGGCCCCCTGCGTGAAGCCGACCGCGACCCGCGCCGGGATCCCGAGCGCCCGCAGCATCACGGCCATGGTGCCGGCGAACTGCTCGCAGTAGCCGCGCCGGACGCTCAGGAAGCGCAGCATGGCGTTGTCCCCGTGGCCGGCCGGCACGCGCAGGGAGTAGGCGAACGACGTCCGGAACCGTCGTTCGATGTCGAGGATCTGCTCGTAGGGCGTCGTGGCGCCGGCGGTCCAGGCTCGCGCCGTCTGGAGGATCTGGCGGGGGATCGGCGGCAGCTCCGTGTAGAAGGGCGTGATGCCAGGCTGCGTGAGGGTCCTGAACGAGTTGAGCTGTGCCGGCGTCGGCTTGACCTCCACCGACGTCACCGTGTACCGCAACCCGGGGAAGGTTCCGTCGGGGAGGACGATCGAGCCGTTCACCGGGCCGTAGCGGAGCTGGGTCCCGCGCAGCGAGATCGACGTCGGCACGGCGGGCGCCGGGAGCCACGGCTGCGAGAAGCGGTCGAACCGGAACGTGGCGCGGACGGTGATCACCTTCGCGCACGTGGTCTGCCCGTGCGTGCACCGGTAGGGGTAGACGGGGACGTCGCCGCGGACGACCTGCTCGCCCTGGGCGTTCTGGGGGTCGAGCGGCTTCCAGAGGTTCCCGTCGAAGACGTCGAGCGCGAGGAAGCGCCAGTAGTCGGGCGAGGACGCGCGGACCGTGAACAGCTGGACGGACGGGTTCTGCAGCAGACGGGGGCGGATGTCGACGATGGGGTCGATCGAGACCGGGATGACCTTGCCGCCGCGCACGTCGAGCAGCGGCCCCGAGTGGAACCCCGGGAGGATCCACGGGAAGAACGCCGCGATCACGAGCCCGGCGGCTGCCACCCGTCCCGCGCTGCGCGAGGGGGTGCCCGAGACGAGCCCGTGGGAGCGGCGGCCGTGCCAGACGGTCAGCGGTCCCCACGAGCCGACGCGACGCAGCCCGTCGGCGAACACCGTCACCATGCCCGCCGCGAGGAAGGGGACGACGTAGCCCGGGCGCGATCCGTCGTGCATGACCATCCCGGCGAACGCCATCAGCGCCGCCGAGGGCGCGAGCGCGAGGAACGGGCTCCGGGCGCGGACCGCGAGGGCGTGGGAGGCGAACCCGGCCGTCCACACCGCGACGAGGCCCGCCAGGAGGAGCGGCGCGATCGGCGGCGCGGGCGCGACCTGGAGCGCCGCGGCCTGCCCCACGACCGCGAACGCATGCACCCCCGCCCGAGCGGTCGAGAGCGTCGGGAGCCAGTACGCGGTCGTGTCGGGGAGCACCATGCGCCCGACCACAAAGGCCAGCGCCGCCGCGCTCGCCGCCGCCGCGAGCAGGACGTGCCGCCGTTCGAGCGCGCCGGCCAGCAGCACCGAGGCCCCCGCGACCGCGGCGAGGCGCACGTCGACCTGGCCCTGGTACACGCGACCGAAGGCCGCCGCGGCCATGACCGCCTGAACGGTGAGCGCGGTCAGGAAGAGGGGACGGCTTGCGGGACCTTCGTGTGCCGCTGTCGTCGCCATACGCTGGCGAGCCTCCCGTCGGGGTTGACGACGTAGACGTCCCATCCGGCCCGCTGCAGCGAGACCCGGGCCGAGGAGGCGCGCCGCTCGAACTCGGCTGCGGCGTCTGCCGGTAGGGACGAGAGCGGGGCCGGGTACACGAACACCGCGATCCGGCGTCCGAGCGCGCTGCCGGCACGGGCGATGAGCGCGACCTCGCCGGGCAACGGCGGGCCCGTCACCAACGCGACCGTGGTGTCGCTCGGCGCCGTCGCCCGGAGCCGGCCGAGCGAGGCCGCGAGCGATCTGGTGGCGGACGGCGTCGCCCCGGCCAGGGTCTCGAGCATCGTCTCCTCGTTCATCGGAGTCGCGCCGGAGTCGACCGTCGCGAGGTGCAGCATGAAACCGGCCCGCGACAGCGCGCGGCCGAGCGTCGCGGCGACCGAGACGCCCCGCTCGAAGCCCGGGGAGCCGTGCCCGCCGAGCGCAACCTTCCGCGTGTCGAGGTAGAGGATGGCCGAGGACCGCCGGGTGGATTCGTCCTGGCGGATCATCAGCGTGCCGGTGCGGGCCACGCTCGGCCAGTGGATCCGGCGCAGGTCGTCGCCAGTCACGTACTCGCGCATCGTGTAGAAGTCCGCCGCCGAACGGTACAGGTGCCGCACGGCCGCCTCCCCGGCTCCGGCGCCCTGGGCGACGAGGCCGCCGGCGCTCAGCTCCTCGACCTCGGGGAACACCACGAGGTCCGTCGTGCCGCTGGCGTCGAACCGCGCGCGCGCGAGCCCGAAGGGGTCTGTCAGGTAGAGCGTCAGCGGCCCGATCCGGTAGCGGCCGCGCTGCCGGCACACCAGCGCGTAGGAGACCGTCTGCTCGAGGCGCGGCGGGATGCCGGCCACGACCTGGCGGGCAGGTCGGCCGAGCGCGGATGGGACGGCGTCCTCGAGGAGCAGGAACGAGGTGGTCGCACGGCCGTGGTTCGCGACGACGACCGAGACCGTGACGCGCGAGCCGAGCGACGCGCGATTGGTCGAGAGGTGCCGGCGGACCTCGAGGCGCGGGCGGGACAGCCGGACGAAGGCGAGCGCCAGCAGGGGAAGCACCAGGATCCCGACGGCCATCATGTGCAGGTCGGGGGAGCCGATCAGGCGGGCCACGACCCACGTGGAGGCCGCCGCCGCGACCGCCGCCCACCCTCTCCGGGTGAGCATCTCAGGTCTTCCCGCGGACGGGGACCGGGACCCGCTGCAGGAGCTCGGCCAGAACGGCCTCGGTCGTCCGCCCGTTCATCGCCGCGTCGGCGGAGATGATCAGGCGGTGGGCGAGCACCGGCAGCGCGAGCGCCTTCACGTCGTCGGGGACGACGTAGTCTCGTCCCTCCGACGCGGCCAGGGCGCGGGAGGATCGCAGCAGCGAGATCGACGCGCGCGGGCTCGCCCCCAGGTAGATCTCCGGATGGCCCCGCGTGGCCTCGGCGAGGTCCACGATGTAGCGCTGGAGCGCGTCGGCCACGTGGACCTCCCGTGCCTGGGAGATCAGGGCCGTGACCCCCGGCGCGTCGGTCACCGGCTGGATCTGGTCGAGGGTCGAGGTCACCCCGTGCGTCGCGAGGATCGCGGACTCCGACTCCGGCGAGGGGTAGCCGATCGACAGCCGCATCATGAACCGGTCGAGCTGCGCCTCCGGCAGCGGATAGGTGCCCTCGTGCTCGATCGGGTTCTGGGTCGCGAGCACCATGAACGGCGAGCCGAGGTGGTAGGTGACGGTGTCGACGGTGACCTGGCGTTCCTCCATGCACTCGAGCAGCGCCGACTGCGTCTTGGGGCTCGCCCGGTTGATCTCGTCGCCGAGCACGATGTTGGCGAAGATCGCGCCCGGCTTGAACTCGAAGTCTCCACGTTCCTGGTTGAACACGTTCACGCCGGTGACGTCGGTCGGCAGCAGGTCCGGGGTGAACTGGATGCGGCGGAACGAGCAGTCGACCGAGCGCGCGACGGACTTCGCGAGCATGGTCTTGCCGACGCCCGGGACGTCCTCGATGAGCAGATGCCCCTCGGCGACCAGGCACACGAGGGCGAGCCGCACCTCGCGATCCTTCCCCTGGATGACTCGCTCGACGTTGTCGGCGATCGCGGTGAACGAGGCGGCGAACCGCTCCCAGTCCGATGCATCCCTGCGCTGTGCCACGCCGCCCCCCGCGAGTAGGCCCGAGGAGAATAGTACCGAACCTGCTCGGGACCACTGGTGAGAGATGGCGGTCGCGAGGAGCCGGCGGGCGGGACGATGGGGGAGACGGCGGGGGAGTGCCTCCCCTCGGTTTCAACGACGCCCCGCGCGGCCCCTATATGTCGTTGGCCGGCCCGCGCAGCGCGCGTCCGGCTCGGGCGTCCCTTCGTCGCGGGCGGGCGCCCCCGCCGCCGTCGTCCCCGAACAAATTACACGCGTGTAAGCCCTCGTCGTCAAGTCGTCTGACCGAAACGTGACGATCCGCCTTCGACACGGCGCTGCGTATACTCCGGCCAGGTGAGGCCATTGGCCAGAGCGCTCGTGCTCAACTCCACGCACCAGCCCCTCGCGGTCGTGCCCATCCGGCGGGCCGTGGTCCTGGTCCTGAAGGAGAAGGCGATCGTCCTCGAGTCGGACGGCGTCGTGTTCCGCAGCGAGCGCCTCGCGCTCCCGGCCCCCGCCGTCGTCCGTCTGCGCCGCTTCGTCCACGTCCCCCACCGCGCGCACGCCGCGCTGACACGGCGGGCCGTGTTCGCGCGCGACGAGTGGGTCTGCCAGTACTGCGGGGCGCCGGCGGAGAACGTCGATCACGTGCTGCCCCGTTCCCGCGGCGGCCCGCACACGTGGGAGAACGTGGTGGCCGCCTGCCGGCGCTGCAACCAGGAGAAGGAGAACCGGCTCCCCGATGAGTCCGGCCTCACGCTCCGGCGCCAGCCGTTCGCGCCGAGGGACGTGTTCCGCCTGACGCTCGGGCCGATCGACGCGGCCTGGGAGCCGTACCTCTAGGGTCCCCCGATCGGGGCCTGCGAGCCCCCGCGCACCTCTGGCCCGCCCGGCCCCGCCGGTCCTCGCTCCTCTCCTGACGCACCTCCTCCAGCCGCCCTCTGCCGGCGCCGCCGTGCCATTTCGTTCAAGAAGTGGAGGTCCGGAGCCGATTCAGCTTGACGAAGTGGAACGTGAGTGGCATAACAGTGGAACTTAGTGGAGGAGAAGGGGCACGTTCGTGGCTGAGCTGCTCGGCCAACACCGGTACCAACTCGACGCCAAGGGCCGGATCGCGCTCCCTGCGCGATTCCGGGAGGCGTTCGCCGAGGGCATGGTGCTGACGCTCGGCCAGGACGGGTGCCTCTTCGCGTTCCCGGCGGACGAATGGCGGCGCCGCAGGGAGGAGGTGCGATCGCGGCCGCTGGACGGGCAGGGGGCGCGCGCGTACGCGCGGATGTTCTTCGCGAACGCCGAGCAGGTCGACCTCGACGGGCAGGGGCGGATCACGATCCCGCAGAAGCTGCGCGGCGCGGTCGCCCTGGAGCGCGAGGCGGTCGTGATCGGCGTCTCCGACCGGCTGGAGATCTGGGCCAGTGCCGCGTGGGAGCGCTTCGAGCAGACGTACGCCGACGCGTACATGGGCGGGACGCTCAGCCCACAGGGGTGAGGGCCGCCGTGGCGCGTGGAGCGCGTGGGGGAGGAAGGATGAAGCGAGCGTCGTTGTTGGGCGAGTTCGGGCAGAGCCTGGGGCTGATCGGACTGGCGGCCGCGACCGTGGTCGGCTACGTCGGGTTGGCATTGCTGGCGGTCCGGATCTTTGGATAGGCCCCACGTCCCGGTCATGGCGACGGAGGTCGTCGAGCTGCTCGCGGGCGGCGGGCTCGTCGTCGACGCGACGGTCGGGGAGGGCGGGCACGCGGAGGCGCTGCTCGAGGACGGCGTGGCCTCGGTCGTCGGGCTCGATCGCGACCCCGAGGCCCTGGCCGAGGCCTCGGAGCGGCTGGGTCGGTTCGGAGCCCGCTTCCGCCCCGTGCTCGCCCGCTTCTCGAGGATCGGCGAGGAGGCGCGGCGCCTCGGGCTCGCCGCGGTCGGGGGCGTGCTCTTCGACCTCGGCGTGTCGTCGATGCAGCTCGACCGGCCGGAGCGCGGGTTCGGCTATCGCGCGCCGGGCCCGCTCGACATGCGCATGGGGCCGCGCGAGGAGGGGCCGACGGCGGCCGAGGTCGTCAACCGCTACCCGGAGCACGAGCTCGCGAGGATCATCTTCGAGTACGGCGAGGAGCGGCAGGCCCGGCGCATCGCCCGCGCGATCGTCCGCGCCCGCGCCCGCCGTCCCATCGAGACCACCGACGAGCTGGCCGGCGTGGTCGCCGCCGCCGTCGGGCGGCGCCCCGGCGGACCCCACCCCGCCCGCCGCACGTTCCAGGCGATCCGGATCGAGGTGAACGGAGAGCTCGCGGAGCTCGCCGCCTCCCTTCCTCAGGCGGCGAGCCTCCTCGGGCCCGGCGGGCGCCTCGTGGTGATCGCCTACCACTCTCTGGAGGACCGCGCCGTCAAGCGGTTCCTGCGGGACGAACCGTCGCTCGCCGTGCTGACGAAGCGGCCGGCGCGGCCGGGTCCGGCGGAGCTCGAACGGAACCCGCGCGCGCGAAGCGCGCGCCTGCGAGCGGCCGAGCGGACGGTGCCCGGGGAGGCAGCGTGAGCCGCGCCGCGGTGGCGGGCGCCGCGGTGGCG
>JAJYHN010000103.1 GCA_021784765.1 Actinomycetes bacterium | reverse complement strand
CGGGTGGTAGTGCAGGACCCACTGCCGCCGCTCCACGGCATTGCGCAGGCGCGTCGTGAACGACAGGCCGCGCACCGGGTCGGCCGCCTCGCTCGAGTACAGGACGAACCCGCCGGGCCCCGACTTCCGGCTCCGATCCCTGGCCCCCTCGGCGTGGCGGACCATCGAGGCGACATCGGTCGCGTCGACGGGAAACACGCTGATCCCGATGCTCACGGTGACGTAGAACTCGCTGCCGGCCAGCGTGAAGGGTGCCTGGAACGCCTCGTGGATGCGGCTCGCCTCGACCTCTGCCGCCAGCAGTGCCTCCGACGCGCTCTCGCGGGCCCCGGCCGCGCCGGTCTGCTCCCGGCCGGCCAGCAGCAGCAGGAAGTCGTCGCCGCCGCGCCGCGCCACGAGCTCCGCCTCGCCGGCGGCGTCCCGGAGCCGGGCGGCCGCCTGCCGCAGCAACTGGTTCCCGGCCTCCCGCCCGACGGTCTCGTTCAGCGGCTCGAAGTCGTCGAGGTCCACCGCCAGCACGGCCACCGCGACGTGGTGGCGGTGGGCACGCGCGAGGACCTGCTCCAGCACCTCCTCGAACAGGGTGAGGTTCGGCAGGCCGGTCAGCTCGTCGTGCAGCCGCCCGAAGGCCACCCGGTCCTCCGCCTCCCACTCCGAGGCCACCTCGACGAGGAACCCGTAGGCGGCACCCGGGCGGCCGGCCTCGTCACGCAGGACGGTGGCGCTGTCGCGCACCCACACCGTCCGGCCGTCGGGGATCACGACTCGGTACTGGAGGGAGTACGGACGTCCCCGCTCGCGCGCGGACCGCACGGCCTCCACGACCCTCGAACGATCCGCCTCGTGGATCGCGCGGAGCCTGGCACCCGGATCCCGGGTCCACTCGCCGGCCGAGAACCCGAGCAGCGTCGAGATCTGTGGGCTGACGAACCGCATGGCCAGGCCGTCCCCAAGGTCGCCGACGTAGGTCACGGCTGGGATCCGTTCGACCACCGCGCGGTAGTGGCCCCCCGCAGCCTCCGCTGCCCCCGGAGCGAGGGGCGGAGCGAGGGCGTTCGGCGCCGCTGGCACCGCGTCCTCGCGACCCAGGAACGTCGCGATCTCGTCGCAGACGGCGTCCAGCGTCCGGGTCAGCTCGTCGTCGGGCCGACGATATTCGCGCGCGTACAGCTCGACCAGCCCGAGGACCCGCCCGTCGCGCCCGATCGGCACGGCGACGGAGCCCGAGAGCCCCGCGGCGGCGGCGCCGGCGGCCCCGGAGAGCTGCCGAGCCTCGTCCAGCGCCGGCACCCCCCCGCGCCGCCAGGTGGCGACCCGGCGCATCGACCCGCCGTCGGGCTCGAGGACCGAGAGCACGCCGAGGTCCCACCCGAGTCCCTCGCAGAGCCGCTCGAGCACTCCCGGTGCGGCCGCGGCGAGATCGGGGGCGGCGGCCAGCGCGCGGCGCACCGCATCGAGGACGTCGCGCCTCGCATCGGGGAAGTCGTTGTCCTCGGCCATCCCTCGTGCCCTCTCCACCGTGCACCGACCGACGCCGCCGGAGCCCCGGCGCGCCTCGACATCCTCTTAGGGTTTCGGGCCTCCGCCCGGTTGGGTTGAGGCCCGCCACGCCGGGACCTCCGCCCCGTGCATCGGCCGGGCGAAGAGGTAACCCTGTCCGAGCGGGCAGCCGTGTTCGACCAGGAACCGCCACTGTGCCTCGGTCTCGACACCCTCCGCCACCGGCGTCATCTCGAGTCGGAGCGCGAGCTGGATCATGGCGTCCACCATCGCCCCCGCGTCGCGCCCGTCGGCGACGTCACGGACGAACGAGCGGTCGATCTTCAGCATGTCGACCGGCATGTGCTTCAGCCGCGCGAGCGACGAGTACCCGGTGCCGAAGTCGTCGATCGCGATGCGCAGCCCGCGGGCCGAGAGGTCACGCAGGATGCGCTGGGTCCGGTCGGGATCGGTCATGGCCGTCGACTCCGTCACCTCGACGACGACCCGCCCGGGCTCGAGATCGGCCGAGCGTAGCCGCAGCGCGATCTTCTGGGCGAGATCCGGCTGCCAGAGCTGCCGCGGCGAGAGGTTGAACCCGACGGAGCCGACGGAGCCGTCCATGCCCCCGGCACGCCACTCCTCCGCCTGCCGGCAGAGCTCCTCCAGCACCCAGTCCCCGATGGCCTCGATCAGGCCCATCTCCTCGGCAAGCGGGATGAACTCCCCGGGGGCGATCAGCCCACCGCTCGGATCGTGCCAGCGAAGCAGCGCCTCCACCCCGACGAGATCCCGCGAGCGCAGGTCGACGATCGGCTGGTAGTGGAGCTCCCAGTGCTGTTGCTGCACCGCCCGGCGCAGCCGGGTGGCGAGCGAGAGCTGGCCGCCGGCGTCGGATCGGTGGTCGGCGAACATCGCGAATCCCCCGGGCCCGGCGTTCTTGCTCCGGTACATGGCCACGTCGGCGTTCTTCATCAGGGTGTCGCCGTCGCGGGCGTCGAGAGGGAAGAGGCTCACCCCCACTGAGGCCGACGCGAAGACCTCGCGACCGCCCACGGTGAAGGGAGCTCGCAGCGCCTCGAGCACGCGCCTCGCCACCGACTCGGCCATCTCGACCTCGCACGGCGTTCCCTCGTCCGGCCGGAAGGGCACCGCCGCGGCAGCCGGCCCGCGGTCGAGGTCGGCCAGCAGGAGCAGGAACTCGTCACCCCCCTGCCGGGCGACGACGTCGGTCGCGCGCGTCGCGCCCCCCAGGCGGACCGCCACCTGGCGCAGCAACTCGTCGCCGGCGGCGTGACCCAGGCCGTCGTTCACCAGCTTGAAGTCGTCGAGGTCGAGGAACAGGACCGCCACGGCCAGGTCGTTCCGGCGCGCCCGGGCAAGCGCCAACCCGAGCAGCTCCTCGAACATCGCGCGGTTCGGCAGCCCGGTCAGCGGGTCATGGTAGGCGAGGAACGCGACCTCCTCCTCCGCGCGCCTGCGCTCGGTGATGTCCAGCATCACGCCGTGGACCGACGCGGGCCGACCGTCCGCGCCCGGCAGGACGACGGCGTCGTCGCGGAACCACACGACGCGGCCGTCCCGGGCGACCATCCGGTACTCGTACACGAAGGGCTCGCCGCGGTCGCGGCCGAGGAGGTACTCCTCGATCGCCCGATCCCGATCGTCGGGATGCAGCAGCCGGCGCCAGAGGTCGGGGTCGTCGATCCACTCCTGCGGGGCGACGCCGAGGAGCGTCTGCACCTGCGGGCTGATGTAGGTGGTCGTCATGGCCTCATCGACCACGTCGCTGTAGGTGATGGCCGGGATCTGCTCCACCAGCGTGCGGTAGCGGAGGGCGACCTCGTGCAGGCCGTCGGCCGCCCGCCGCTCCTTCACGAACAGCGCGAGCTGCGCGGCGACGGCCACCAGCGCCTCGGCGTCGCCCCCGGCCGGCCCGTCGCCAGCCCCTTCGACGTCGAGCACCCCGAGGACCTCCTCGCCGGCGGCGATCGGGATGCTCGCCTCGACGGCCACGCCGGCACCGGCCGCGGCCGCGTCCCGCGCTTCCGGTCGCGACCACGACGCGGCCCCCGTGGCGGCGGCCCGGCGCGCGCGCGGCCCGGCGACCTGCCCGTTCGACGGCTCCGGCCATGCTGCGGCCAGGCGGAGCGAGCCCACCGCGACCTCGTCGCGAAGCCACACGGCCGCCCGCCTCCAGCCGAGGCCGCCGGCCGCAAGTCCGAGCGCCTCGCTCGTCCCCTCGTCCAGCCCGGCGGCCTCGGACAGCGCCCGGCCCACCGCCCGCACGGCGGCCAGGCGGCGATCCCCGTCGAGTCCCCGGGACGTCCCCGGCATGCACGATTCCCTTCCGCGTCGATGACCCTGGCGTCTGCATCGGCATCACGGTCGCTCGCGTGAAGCCTGCGAGCGAACATGTCGAGCTCGATCGCCCCGGCATACGGGCTCGCCGGGCGGCGTTCCTCCCTGCAGGCGGTCCGCGAGCGGTTCGCGGGAGCGGGACGCGAGCAGGGCCCGGGAGCGGGACCATGGACGAGCACAGGCATCGGCCCCACCACCACGACGCGGAAGGCGCCGACGGCGGGCGCGCCGTGCTCGAGTTCCGCCGCGAGAAGGACGACTTCTTCCGTCGCGACCCGCGCTCGCCCCTGACCCGCGCCCAGCGGGCCGCCTTCGCCGGGCTCGCCTACTTCCCACCGAACCCCGAGCTGGTGATCGAGGGGCGGCTCGAGCCCCCGGGCTCGACCGACCCGATCGACCTCGCGACGACGACCGGCGAGCCGGAGCCCTACGTCCCGGCCGGGGTGCTGCGGTTCTCGGTCGGAGGCCGCGCGGCCCACGTGATGCTGTACGCCTCGCCGGCGAGCGAGGACCTGTTCCTGCCGTTCCGCGACGCCACCTCGGGCGCCCGGTCCTACGCGGCCGGCCGCTACCTCGAGGTCCCCGCGCCCGAGGACGGCTGGGTGCTCGTCGACTTCAACTACGCGTACAACCCCTACTGCGCCTACAACGACGGCTGGCGCTGCCCGCTGCCGCCGGTCGACAACTGGCTCGAGGTGCCCATCGAGGCCGGCGAGCGGGCGTTCCCCGGCGCCGCCGCGCACGACACGTAGCGGCGACGTTGGCCGGGACGGCCCGCGCCCGGCGCCGCGCCGCTGCGGTAGCGTGGGGGTTCGTCCACGGGGTGGGCGGCTGCACGTGCGGGAGAGAGAGGAAGCGGCCGATGGACCAGCGCGCGTCGATGTGGAACCCGTTCGCGAACATGGGAGACCTGGCCGGCAGGGCCCTGCCGATCGTGCGAGGCCGGGGCGCGACCGTCGAGGACGCCGAGGGGCGCCCGTACCTGGACGCGATCGCGAGCCTCTGGTACGCGAACATCGGCCACGGCCGCGAGGAGATCGCCGACGCGGCCGCGCGGCAGATGCGCGAGCTGGCCGCCTTCCAGACCTTCGAGTACTACACGAATCCGCCCGCCGAGGCCCTGGCCGAGCGGGTCGCCGCGCTCGCGCCGATGCCCGGCGCGAAGGTGTTCTTCACCTCGGGCGGCGGCTCGGACGCGATCGACACGGCCGGGAAGCTCGCACGCGCCTACTGGGCCGCCGTCGGACGGCCGGAGAAGCGGATCGCGATCGCCCGCACGCACGCCTACCACGGGATGAACGCCTACGGGACCTCGCTCGGCGGGATCCCCGCCAACGTCGCGCCGTTCGAGCCCCTGGTCTCGCTCGTCGAGCACGTCGCCTGGGACGACCCCGCGGCGCTGGCCGAGACCATCGACCGCGCCGGGGCCGAGCGGGTCGCGGCGTTCTTCTGCGAGCCGGTCGTCGGGGCGGGCGGCGTCTACTTCCCGCCGGAGGGCTACCTCGAGGCGGCGCAGCGCGTCTGCCGCGAGCGCGACGTGCTGTTCGTGGCCGACGAGGTCGTGTCCGGCTTCGGCCGGCTGGGCGCCTGGTTCGGGAGCGAACGACTGGGCATCGAGCCCGACATGATGACGGTCGCGAAGGGCCTCACGTCCGGCTACGCGCCGCTCGGCGCGGTGATCGCCGGGCCCCGCGTCGCCGAGCCCTTCTGGACGCCCGGCACGGCCCACGTGTTCCGCCACGGCTACACGTACTCGGGACATCCGACGGCCTGCGCGGTGGGGCTCGCGAACCTCGACGTCATCGAGCGGGAGGGCCTCGTCGACCGCGTCCGCGACCTGGAGCCGGGCGTCGACCGGGCGCTGAAGGGGCTCGCCGACCACCCGCTGGTGGCCGAGGTCCGGACCGGTGTCGGCCTGATCGCGGCCGTCGAGGTGACCGAGGAGGCACGGACCGCCGACCCCGGCCTGCTCCCCCGCCTGGTCCGCGCGGTCCGCGACCGGGGCGTGATCACCCGCGGGCTCCGTGGCGCCGCGCTGCAGTTCTCGCCGCCGTTCGTGATCACCGAGGACGAGATCGACCGGGTCGCCGAGGCGTTCGCCGGCGGCCTCGACGCGGTCGCCTGACGGGCGGAGGCGCCGGGAGGTCCGCGATGGCCACCGGGGGCACGCTTCCGAGGGCCGAGCGGGTCGCCGCCGTGTGCGCGCACCCCGACGACGAGACCTTCGCGCTCGGCGCCGTCCTGTCGGCGTTCGCAGCCGCCGGCGCGACCCTCTCGCTCGTGTGCCTGACCCACGGCGAGGCGTCCACGCTCGGGGGCGGGGGCCGGGCCGGCGACCTCGGGGCAGTCCGGACGAGCGAGCTGCGGGCGGCGGCCCGCGTGCTCGGGATCGACCGCCCGGCGATCCACGCCTTCCCCGACGGCGGGCTCGCCGAGACCCCCGACGACGACCTGCTCGCGGCCGTCCGGGAGCCGCTGGCCGACCGGCGCGCCGACCTGGTCGTCGTCTTCGACGACACGGGCGTCACCGGCCATCCGGACCACCGCCGCGCGACCTGGGCCGCCGTCTCGGTCGCCGGAGACCTCGGCGTGCCGGTGCTTGCCTGGTGCCTGCCGCTCGCCGTCGCCGACGCCCTGAACGCGAAGTTCGCGGCGGCGTTCGACGGCCGCCGCGCGCACGAGGTCGACCTCGTGGTCCCGGTGGACCGGACCCTGCAGCTCCGAGCCGCGATGCGCCACCAGTCGCAGTTCACCGGCAACGAGGTCTTCCTGCGCCGCCTCGAGCTGCTCGGCGATCGCGA
>JAJYHN010000151.1 GCA_021784765.1 Actinomycetes bacterium | reverse complement strand
GTCTCCGCGGTCCCCGCCCTCGCTCCCGCCTCGTGCACGAGGTCGACGAGGCGGGCCACGATGTCGGGCGGGGTGCCCGGCAGGACCCCGTGGCCGAGGTTGAACACGTGGCCCGGCCGTCCCCCGGCGCGGCGCAGGACGCCGAGCGCCTTGCGCTCCACCGCCTCCCATGGGGCGAGCAGCAGCGCGGGGTCGAGGTTCCCCTGGATCGCGTGGTCGTCGCCGATCCGCCCCCAGGCGACGTCGAGGGGGGTGCGCCAGTCGACGCCGACCACGTCGGCGCCGACCGCTGCCATCTGGTCGAGCAGCTCCCCCGTCCCCACGCCGAAGTGGACGCGGGGGACCCCGAGGTCCGCGAGGCCGCCGAGGATCTCGGCCGTCCACGGCGCGACGAACCTCCGGTAGTCCTCGGGATCGAGCGCCCCGGCCCAGCTGTCGAACACCTGCACCGCCTGCGCGCCCGCCCCGACCTGCGCGCGCAGGTAGGCGAGCACGCTCTCGGCCAGCCGTCGCATCAGCGCCTCCCACAGCGAGGGCCCGCCGTGCATCAGGGCCTTCGTCCGCTCGTGGGTTCGCGATGGGCCGCCCTCGACCAGGTAGCTCGCCAGGGTGAACGGAGCGCCGGCGAACCCGATCAGCGGGACGTCGAGCTCGGCGCGCAGCAACCGCACCGCCTCCAGCACGTAGGGGACGTCGGCCTCCGGCTCGAGCGGCCGCAGGCGCGCGAGGTCCGCCTCCGAGCGGATCGGGTCGGCGACCACCGGGCCGGCGCCGGGCTCGATCCGAACCGACGGGCCCATCTCGGCGATCGGGACCATGATGTCCGAGAACAGGATCGCCGCGTCCAGCGGCATGCGCCGCACGGGCTGGAGGGTCACCTCGACGGCGAGGTCCGGGGTGCGGCACATCTGCAGGATGTCGCGCCCCTCGCGGGCGGCGCGATACTCGGGCAGGTAGCGACCGGCCTGGCGCATGAGCCAGACGGGGGTCCGATCGACGGGCTCGCGCCGGCAGGCGCGAAGGAACCGGTCGTTCACGGCCCCCAAGCCTACAGGCGCCGAGCTACTGCGGGCGACGCAGGTCCTCCTCGTCGGCGCGGCGCATCCGCTCTCGCGCCTCGGCCGCGTTCCCACGGCGCTCGGCCACCTTCGCCAGCTGGCGCCAGGTCCAGCCGGCGAGCTGGCGCTCGCCGAGCTCCTCCGAGATCCGCAACGACGCCTGCAGGTCGGCCTCGGCCTCGTCCAGGCGGCCGCGCCGGCGCTCGACGTCGCCGCGCTCGCCGAGCGCGTCCGCGAGCTCCCAGCGCGCGCCGAGATCGTCGAAGATCCCGGCGGCGCGGTCGAGCTGCGCGATGGCCTCGTCCAGGTCGCCGCCGTCCCGGTGCATCCGGGCGAGCTGCACGGTGGCCGCCGCCACGCTGAACTGGTCGCCGAGGTCGGTGGCGACCCTCAGGGCC
Source organism: Actinomycetes bacterium (assembly GCA_021784765.1). GTDB lineage: Bacteria > Actinomycetota > UBA4738 > UBA4738 > UBA4738 > JAJYHN01. Next base: position 5,292 of record JAJYHN010000151.1, on the reverse strand, counting down.
TGCTCGATCAGGCGGCGGCCCTCGTCGTGCTCGCCGAGGTCCCAGCGCACGGTCGAGAGCGCCGTCAGCGCCCGCGCCTGCGCCCAGCGGTCGTTGTTGGCGTCGGCCAGCTCGAGCGCCCGGCGCCACGTCGCCTCCGCGCTCGCGAGATCCTCCCGCTCCCAGGGGATCCACCCGGCGAACAGCAGCGTTCGCGCGATGACGCGCGGGTCCCCGAGCTCCTCGGCCGCCGCCAGCGAACGATCGAGGAGCGCCTGCGCCGCCGCGATGTCGCCGCCCACGTTCAGCTCGATGTCCCCGCGGAATCGCAGCGCGTTCGCCAGCGTCCAGGGGTCCCCGACCGAGGTCCCGAGCTCCTCCGCCCGGGCCAGCGCCTCCTCTGCGGCCGTGTAGTCCGAGCGCCAGTAGCGGGCCTCGCCCAGGCCGGCCAGGATGCGCGCCTCGCGCGCGCCCCAGCGCTCGCGCGCGCCGGCCATCGCCAGGGCCCGCTCGAAGTAGTCGGCGGCCACCCGGATCTCCATGCGTCGCAGCGCGCGGTCCCCGGCCTGCTGCAGCGCGCCGACCGCCCGGTCGGGCAGCGTGCGGTCGGCGGGGTCGAGATCGATCGATGCGAGCGCCGCGTGCTCGAGGTGCTCTGCCGCCGAGTCGAGGTCCCCGCCCGCGATGAGCCCGTCGGCCACCTGCGCGTGCAGCCGCCGCCGCTCGCGCTTCGGCAGCCCGGCGTAGGCGACGTCGCGAAGCGCCTCGTTCGAGAACCACCATCGCGGGTGAGGGCGGCGCTCGGAGACCAGGATCTCCTCGTCCTCCAGCGCCGCGAGGCCGCCCTGGTCCGGCTCGGTCACCAGGGCGAGCTCGGCGAGGTCGAACGAGTAGAGGAAGACGGAGGCGCGCCGCACCAGGCCCCGGAGCTTTGGGGACAGGTGGTCGAGGCGGGCCGCCAGCACCTGCTGGACGGTCGGCGGCAGCGGCGCGGCGCGCTGGGCCGGCACCCCGGCCTCGCGACCGAGCCACGGACCGCGACGGCGTGCCAGCATCCCGGTCGTCTCGACGATGAAGAAGGGGTTGCCGCCGGCCCGCTCGGCGACGCGGAGCGCCGTCCGCTCGTCGACCGCCTCGCCGCCGGCCTCGCGGACCAGCGCCACGGCGTCGGCGAGCCCGAGCGGCTCCAAGCGGATCGTCGTGTGGTTCACCGCCGAGGCCCCCCAGGCCGGACGCAGGGCGCGCAGCTCGGGGCGGGCGGCGGCGACCACCAGGACCCGGCCGCGGGCCCGGCCGGCAAGGCGCTCGGCCAGGTCGAGCATCGGCTGCGCGGCGAGGTGCAGATCGTCCAGGACCAGCACGACCGGGCGCAGCGCCGAGAGGCCGTCGACGAGCGAGAGGAACCCGCTCTGCGCCTCCTGCACGAACGAGGACTCGTCGCGCCCTTCCTCGCCGAACCCGAGCGCGAGCGCCAGGCGGGCCACCACCCGGTCGGTCTCCGACGGATGGCAGCAGCCGGCCACGATCTCGGCAAGCAGGGTTCGCACCTGCTCGGGAGGATCGTCCTCGTCGATGCCGGCCAGGGCGCGGAGCATGTCGGCCACCGGCGCGAACGTCCCCCGGCCCCCGAACGGCTGCACCCTCGCCGACAGGACGGCGGGCTCGCCCACGGCCACCGCGGCGAACTCGTCCGCGAGCCGTGACTTCCCCATCCCCGGCTCGCCGAGGACGGTGAACAGATGCGGGCGCCCGCTCACCGCGACCCGCGCCAGCGAGTCCCGCAGCAGCGCGAGCTCGGCGGTGCGGCCGACGAGCGGGATCGTTCGCCGCGTCGACCGGACGGTGAGGCGCTCGACCGGGTAGGCGGCGAGCGTCCCCCCGAAGCCGCGGGCCTCCACCGCACGGGGAGGCCCGACCGTGAGCGACCGGTTCGTGAGCGCGTGCGCCGTCTCGCCCAGCAGCACCTCGCCCGGCTCCGCCGCCGCCTGCAGCCGCGCGGCGGCGTTCACCACGGGCCCCGTCACCAGCAGCTGCTCGACCGGCCCGACCCCGGTCGCCACGTCGCCGGACTCGATCCCCACCCGGACCTCCAGCGGGAACGGCAGCCGGAGCTCCCGGCCGAGCCGGCGGGTGCGGTCGCGGATCGCGAGGCCGGCCCGCACGGCCCGCAGGGCGTCGTCCTCACGCACGGTCGGCAGCCCGAACACCGCCATGACGGCGTCGCCGATGTACTTCTCCGGCTGGCCCCGCATGGCCGTCAGCTCGGCCGCGGAGGCGTCGAAGAAGGCGCCGAGGACCTCGCGCGCGCGCTCGGGATCGAGGCGCTGCGCCATTCCCGTCGAGTCGACCAGGTCGGCGAACAGGACCGTCACGACCTTGCGCTCCTCGGTCGCGAGCTCCGACCCCACCGGGGTCCCGCAGCCCGGGCAGAAGTGAGCGCCCTCGGGGATCTCGGCTCCGCACGTCTGGCAGGTCACGGCCGAAGCATACGTTCCGGGACCGACCCGCCCGGTCCTCGACACGGCCACGCGGGCGGACTCGACGGCCCGCCGCCGATGGTGGACCATGAGCGGGCGGCCGCCGGGTCCCTGCGGTCGAGGAGGGGCGCATGATCCTCGTCGCCGGGGGAAGCGGGTTCATCGGGAGGGCGGTCGTCCGCCGGCTGGTCGCAGCCGGCGAGGACGTGGCCGTCATGACGGCCCACCCCGAACGGTCGCGGGCCGCGATCGAGCGCGTGGGGGCCCGGGTCGTGCCGGGTGACGTCACCGATGCGGCCTCGCTGCCCCCCGCCGTCGAGGGCGCCGAGATCGTGGTCCAGTCGCTGACGTTCCCGACGTTTCCCGTCGAGAGGCCCTCGCGCGGGTTCACCTTCGAGGAGTTCGACCACCGCGGCACCGAGCGCCTGGCCCGCGCCGCGGCGGCCGCGGGGGTCGCCCGCTATGTCTACGCCTCCGGCGTGAACGTCGCCCCCGACGCCCCCGAGCCATGGTTCCGGGCGAAGTGGCACGGCGAGCGCGCGATCGAGGCGACCGGGATCGACCACGCGATCCTCCGGCCCTCGTGGGTCTATGGGCCCGAGGACGTCGCGCTGAACCGGTTCGTGGCCCTCGCCCGCGCGCTGCCGTTCGTTCCGGTGATCGGCGACGGGCGGCAGCCGCTCTCGCCGGTGTTCGTCGAGGACGTGGCCGGCGTCCTCGTCCGGGCCGCGCGGCCGGGAGCCCCCTCGGGGATCTTCGAGATCGGCGGCCCCGAGGTCCTCACGATGGACGACATCCTGCGAACGATGCTGGCGGCCATGGGGCGGCGGCGGCCGCTCGTGCACTTCCCGGCTTGGATGCCGAAGCTCGCCGGCCTCTTCCTCCAGGTCCTGCCGTGGCCGCCGCTCTCGCCCGGGGCCGTGGACTTCATGCTGAACCCGGCCGTCGCCGACACGCGGGCGCTGCTCGCGGCGTTCCCGGGCCTGCGGCTGACCCCGCTCGCCGAGGGCCTCGCCACCTACCTCGCTCCCCGTGCAGGGAGGGTCGCCGGAGGGGGATGGTGAGCGGCCGGCACGGTTCCGAGCCGCCACGGCCGCCGGCGACGGCGGAGTTCGGCCACGTCGAGGTCGGCGGGGCGCCGCACGCCTACCCGCCGGATGGCCCGTTCGCCGTCACCAAGCTCGCGGTCGGGCCGTGGAGCAACAACGTCTACGTGCTGGCGGCTGGCGGCGAGGCGCTGATCATCGATGGCGCCGACGAGCCCGAGCGGATCCTCGACCTGGTGCGGGGGCTGCGGGTCGTCGGCATCGTGGAGACCCACAATCACCCCGACCACGTGCAGGCGCTGCCGGCGCTGGTCGAGGCGCTCGGCGTCCCCGTCCACGCGCACCCGGCCGACCCGGTGCCGGTGCCCGCCGAGCCGCTCGAGGATGGGCAGCGGCTCTCCGTGGGCGGCCACGAGGTCGAGGCGATCCACACGCCCGGGCACACCCCGGGCAGCACGTGCTTCCTGGCCGGCCGGCGGCTGTTCTCCGGCGACACTCTCTTCCCCGGCGGGCCCGGCAACACCGACGGCGACGCGGCCCGGTTCGTGCGGATCATGGCGAGCCTCGGCACACTCTTCGCCCGGATGGACGACGACGTCGCGATCTCTCCGGGCCACGGCCTCGACACGACGTTCGGCCGCGAGCGGCCACACATCGGGACCTGGCTCTCTCGCGGGTGGTAGTGGGCGCCCGCCGCCGGGCCCCGCGCGGTCAGCGGCCGGCCGGGGCCGGCTCGCCGGGCCGGCGGTCGCGCTCGCGCTTCAGCTCGAAGAACCCGTCGCGGTCGATCATCCAGCGGACGTGGTCCCAGAGCTCGCCGGCCTCCTCCCCGGCCGGGGCGACGGCGACCACCGGGCCGAACATCCCGCGGCCGGACTGAAGGACGATCGTCGGCACGCCGAAGGCCTCGACCGAAGTGGCGCCCTCGGCATGCTGGGCCCGGACCTCGGCGGCCGTGGTGTCGTCGGCGAGCGCGCGGTCGAGCAGTCCGCCGTCGAGCCCGGCGTCGGCGAGGGCCGCGCCCACGAGCTCCGGCGAGAGCCTCTCCTTGCGTTCGTGGATCCGGTCTCCGAGCGCCGCGTAGAGCTTGCCGACGGCGTCGTTGCCGAGCTCACGCCCCGCGAGCGCCAGCGTGCGGAGCGCGGCGATGCTCCTCGCCGCAGCGGGGTCGGTCAGCGGGTCGTCGGGCGACTCGTTTCGCAGGTACAGGCTGAACAGGCGCCATTCGACCTCGACCCCTCGAACCTCGCGCACCTGCCACATCCACTTCGCCGTCTGCCAGGCCCAGGGACAGGTCGGGTCGAGGTAGAACCGCACACGCTCCCTCACGCGCTCCTCCGTCTCGCTCGTCGGGCGGGACCGAGCCGCCACCCGGCGGCCGGCCCCACCCGGTGCCGACCGCCGTCGGGACACCGTCAGGACGCCGGCTCCAGCACGGCGCCCGCGGCCCGCAGATCCTCCAGCGCGCGCTCCCCGTCGCCCGGCCGCACGTCGACCGCGCGGACGCCCTCCACCACCACCACCGTCGCGAAGCCGGCGCGAAGCGCATCCAGGACCGTCTCCCGGACGCAATAGTCGGTCGCGAGGCCGACAACGACCACGCGCTCGACGCCTCGGTCACGGAGATCCTGTTCGAGCCCGGTCCCCGAGCGCTCACCGCTCGCCGGATCGCGCACGCTGAACGCAGAGTACCCGTCCTCTCCGCCAACGCCCTTGTGCACGCTCAACGCGCCGGAGGGCACCCGGAGCCCCGGGTGCAGCGCCGCCCCCCACGTGTCCCGGACGCAGTG
>JAJYHN010000004.1 GCA_021784765.1 Actinomycetes bacterium | reverse complement strand
CGGGCCGCCGGATCTCGGCGCCCGGCCCCTCGCGCTACCGGTCCTCGATGCGGCCGAACCGGCGATCGCGCTTCTGGTAGTCGCGGATCGCCTCGAACAGGTGCTCACGGTTGAAGTCCGGCCAGTAGACCGGCGTGAACCACAGCTCCGCGTAGGCGGCCTGCCACAGCAGGAAGTTCGAGATCCGCATCTCGCCGCCCGTGCGGATCAGCAGGTCCGGGTCGGGCATGTCGGGGAAGTACAGGCGGGAGGAGATCGACTCCGGCGTGATGCGCTCGCCCTTCAGGCGCCCCGCGTCGTGGTCCTCGAGGATGCGCTTCACGGCGTCGGCGATCTCGACGCGGCCGCCGTAGTTGAACGCGATCGTGAGCGTCATCCGCGTGTTGTGCTTGGTCATCTCGACGGTCTCGTCCATGTCGCGCAGCACCAGGCCGGGAACCCGCCAGTCGCGGCGCCCGGCGATCCGCACGCGCGTGCCCTTCTCGTGCAGCTCCTGACGGTGACGGCGGAGCAGCCCGCGGTTGAACCGCATGAGGAAGCTGACCTCGGCGGCCGGCCGCTGCCAGTTCTCGGTCGAGAACGCGAACACCGTCAGCCACTTCACCCCGGCCTCCAGGGCGCCGTCGACGGTGTCGAACAGGGCCTCCTCGCCGGCCGCGTGCCCCTCGGTCCGCGGCAGGCCCCGCTGCGTGGCCCACCGGCCGTTGCCATCCATGACGATCGCGACGTGCGAGGGCACCCGGGAGAGGTCGAGGTCGGCGAGGTAGCTCACAGCGCGGCCGCCGGCTGGGGTCGGGGCGCCGACTCGGGTTGGCGCGCGAGCAGCGCGAAGCTCCGCATCCGTCGCTCGAGGTGGTACTCGACGAAGCCGTAGAGCATCGCGCGGGCCTCCCGGCGAACCGGGAACGGGGGGGTCATCGCGCCGGCCTCGGCGAGGCGCGCGCGGGCGAGGCCGCCGAGCCACGCGACCGCCTCGGGGGCGACGCGGCCGGCCTCGGGCCCGCGACAGGCGTCGCAGACCGAGCCGCCCTGCCCCGCGGAGAAGGACGCGTGCGGGCCGGCCGCGCCGCAGACGGCGCAGGCGCCGAGGCTCGGGTGGAAGCCCGAGAGCGAGAGGAGCTTCGCGAGGTAGCACTCGGCGACGGCGGCCGGGTCGGCTGGGCGCGCCTCCAGCGAGCGGAGCCCGCCGAGCAGCAGCAGGAACAGCTGGACGTTGCGCTCGTGCTCCTCGGCCACCTTGTCGGCCGCCTCGACCATCGTCTCGCCCGCGGCGATGAGCCCGAGGTCGGCGCGGACGGTCGTGAACGGAGAGACGATCTCGGCCTGCGTCACGGTATCGAGGCTCCTGCCGCGGTAGAGCAGCAGCGAGACGTGCGTGAAGGGCTCGAGGCGCGCGCCGAACCGGCTCCGGGTTCGACGGATCCCCTTCGCCACCGCGCGCACCTTGCCGGACCCCTGGGTGAGGATCGTGACGATCTTGTCGGCCTCTCCCAGCTTGACGGCGCGCAGGACGATGCCCTGCTCCTTGTAGACCGGCATGCCAGAAAGGATGCTACCCCGCCGCGGGCGTCCACCCGGGAAGGGTCCCGGCCGTGCAGCAAATCTCCACACGGCACCGGACCCGCGGCCCGGCGCCGCCCGCCCCGCCCACCGCTACAGCCCCAGGCGATCCAGCGCCGTCGGATCGCGCTGCCACTCGCGCAGCACCTTCACGCGAAGCTCCAGGAAGACGTGGGTGTGAAGCAGCGCCTCGAGCTCCGCGCGGGCGTGCGAGCCGATCTCCTTCAGCATCGCGCCGCCGCGGCCGATCACGATGCCCTTCTGCGACTCGCGCTCGACCAGGACCGTCGCCCGGATCGTGGTGAGCCCCCGCTCGTCGTCGCGCGCGACCTCTTCGACCTGCACCGCGATCGAATGGGGCACCTCCTCGCGAGTGCGCGCGAGCGCCTGCTCGCGCACGAGCTCGCCGATCCGGAGCTCCAGCGGCTGGTCGGTGGCCGTCCCGGCCGCGTACAGGGCCGGGCCCTCCGGCAGAACCCCCTCGAGCACCGCGTGCAGCTCGGGCAGACCCGACCCGGTCCGGGCCGAGACCGGCAGCACGTGGTCGAAGGCCGCGAGCCCGGCGGCGGCCGCGAGCTGCGGCAGCACGGCCGCCCCCCGCAGCCGGTCGGTCTTGTTCACCGCGCAGAGCTTCGGACCCCGAAACGGCGCCACCTCCCTGGCCGCCACGAACGCGTCGCCGCTCCCGACCCCGGCCGCCGCGTCGACCACCAGCAGGACCACGTCGACCCCCTCCATGCTGTCGTCCACGCGCCGGTTCAGCCGGGTGCCGAGCGCGGTCCGGGGCCTGTGGTAGCCGGGGGTGTCGGTGAACACGACCTGCAGGCGGTCGGTCGTGAGGACCCCGCGGATCGCGAACCGCGTCGTCTGCGGCTTGTCCGACACGATCGTGACCTTCTGGCCCACCAGGGCGTTCACCAGGCTCGACTTGCCGACGTTCGGCCGCCCGACGACGGCGACGAAGCCCGAGCGGAAGCCCATGCGCGCGATCCCGTCCCCTCCGGCCCGGCCTCAGCGCCCGAGGCTCGACGGGCCGAACGCCTCGGGCAGGAGCTCCGACAGGTGCCAGGACCGCCGCGCGCCGCCCTCGCCGACCAGGACGACCACCGGGTCGGCCCCCACCGCGAACTCCCACAGGAACTGCCGGCACATCCCGCACGGCGGGGTGAGCTCGCGCGTCGGGGTCGCCACCGCCACGGCGCGCAGCCGCCGCGCGCCGGCCGTCGCCGCCGCCGCCATCGCGGCGCGCTCGGCGCAGAGCCCGACCGGGTAGGACGCGTTCTCGACGTTCGCGCCACCGAACACGCCGGCGTCGGTCGCGACGGCGGCCCCGACCGCGAAGCCGCTGTAGGGCGCGTAGGCACGGGCGCTCGCGGCCCACGCCTCCGCGACCAGCGCCTCCAGCGCCGCGTCGTCGACCGGCCCCGCGGCCGCCTCCCGCTCGGTCGGTCCGCTCACTCGGCCCTCCGCTCCGCCGCCCCCGCGTCCTGGCCGGCTGTCGGCTCGCCCTCGTCCGGCCCGCGCTCGATCAGCACATGGGCGATCCTCCGCCCCTGAACCGCCTCGACCGTGAACTCGAAGCCGTCGAAGTGCACGTGCTCGCCGGCCGTCGGCACGTGGCCGAGCAGGCTGTAGATGAGGCCGGCGACCGTGTCCCACTCCTCGTGGGGAAGGTCGGCGTCGAGCACCTCGTTCAGGTCGTCGATCGAGCAGCGGCCGTTCACGCGGAACCGCCCGTCGCCGGCCGGCCGGATCTGGGGCTCCTCGCGGTCGTACTCGTCGGCGATCTCGCCGACGATCTCCTCGAGCAGGTCCTCGATCGTCACCAGCCCGGCCACCGACCCGTACTCGTCCAGCACGATCGCGATGTGGACGCGCCGCTGCTGCATCTCCTTCAGCAGGTCCGCCACCTTCTTGGTCTCCGGCACGAAGTGGGGCTGGCGGACGATCCGGTCCAGCGCGACGTTCTCCTTGCCGGCGTAGAGGTGGCGCAGCAGGTCCTTCGCGTAGGCCACCCCGACGATCTCGTCGACGGTGCCGCGGTAGACGGGAATGCGGGAGAACCCGCGCTGCAGGATCAGGTCGAGCACGTCTCGGAGGCTCGCGTCGACAGGGGACGCGACCATGTCGGGCCGTGGCACCATCACCTCGCGCACCAGCGTGTCGCCGAACTCGAAGATCGAGTGGATGAGGTCCTTCTCCTCTTCCTCGATCGACTCCTCGACGGCGCCGACGTCGGCCATCGCCCGGATCTCCTCCTCGGTCACGAACGGCCCCTCCGGCAGCCCCCGGCCGGGCATCACGACGTTCGCGATCTTGATCAGGACCGAGGCCGCCGGCCCGACGGCCCGGGTGACGGCGACGATCGCCGGCGCAAGGCGAAGCGCCACCCGGTCGGTGTGCTGCACGGCGAACGTCTTCGGCGTGACCTCGGCGAAGACGAACAGGATGATCGTCATCACCACGGTCGAGATGACCTCGCCGGCGCCGTGGAAGTGCCGGACGGCCACGGCCGTCGCGAGCGTCGTGCCGCCCAGCTGGACGAGCAGCGTCAGCAGCAGGACCACGTTCAGGAACGGCGCCGGCGCGTCGACGATGCGCGCGAGGGCCCGCGCGCCGCGGCGGTGCTCCTCTCGCAGGCGGTAGGCCCGCACCCGGTTCGTCCGGGTGATCGAGACCTCGCAGGCCGAGAGCAGCCCGGCCACGACGACCAGCACGAGGATCGCCGAGATCTCCCACCAGTCGATCGGTGTCACGGTACGCGCACCCCCGCGTAGGCCTCCTGCTTCGCCCACATCGCCGCCCGCTCGGCCTCGTCCTCGTGGTCGTAGCCGAGCAGGTGCAGCACGCCGTGGACGACCAGCAGCCGGAGCTCGCCCTCGGGGTCGGAGGGGTTGTTCGCCGCCGCCACGGCCGGGCACACGATCACGTCGCCGATCAGCCGCGGCGCCCCCCCGAGCGCCTGCGCGCCGGCGCCCCCGTCGTCCTCGTCCATGGGGAACGACAGCACGTCCGTCGGGCCCGGCTCGTCCATGTAGCGGACGTGCAGGTCCTCGATCTCGGAGGGGTCGACGAACGACAGCGACAGCTCGACCTGGCCGGCGCCCTCGGTCGCGAGCACCCGTGCGGCCAGCGACGCCAGGGACGCCAGCGCGTCCGCGCGTCCGGTACCGGGCCCCGACGCCTGCCGGTCGGAGACGAGCACCCGGGGGCCGCCGTCGGCGGCCGGGGGTTTCGGGATGGTCGCGTCGTTCATCGAGGCCCCTGGCTCACCGGGCGTCCGCGCCGTCTCCGGCCCCCGCGAGCGGCGCCGGGCGCCGCTCCGCGTAGGCGCGGTAGGCCTCGACGATGTCCTGCACGATCCGGTGGCGGACGACGTCCCGGGCCCCGAGGTGGACGAATTCGATCCCGTCGATCCCCGACAGGACCTCCTCGATCACCGCGAGGCCGGATCGCTGGCCACTCGGCAGGTCGATCTGCGTCACGTCGCCGTTGACCACGACCTTGGAGCCGAAGCCGAGGCGCGTGAGGAACATCTTCATCTGCTCGGGCGTCGTGTTCTGGGCCTCGTCGAGGATGATGAACGAGTCGTTCAGCGTGCGGCCCCGCATGTAGGCGAGCGGCGCGACCTCGATCGTCCCCCGATCCATCAGGCGGTGGAACGCCTCGGCGTCCATCATGTCGAACAGCGCGTCGTACAGGGGCTTCAGGTACGGGTCGATCTTCTCGTAGAGCGTGCCGGGCAGGAAGCCCAGCCGCTCGCCCGCCTCGACCGCCGGCCGGGTCAGGATGATCCGGCTGACCTGCCGCTCCTGCAGTGCCCGCACGGCCGTCGCCACCGCGAGATAGGTCTTTCCGGTGCCGGCCGGGCCGATCGCGACCGTCACCGTCGAGCGCCGGATGGCGTCGACGAACCGCTTCTGGCCAAACGTCTTCGGGGCGAGCGTCCGCCCGCGGGTGGTCAGCACGACGTCGCCGAACACCTCGGAGGGTCGCCCGGCCTCCTCCTTCACCATGTCGATGGTCTTCGAGACCGCGTCGCCACTGAGCGTCCGCCCCTGGCCGAGGATCGCGAGCAGCTCCTCGAACAGCAGCGCGACGCGCCCCGTCTCGCGCTCCTCGCCGGTGATCGTGATCTCGTTGCCGCGGACGAGGACACGCGTCTCGAAGGCGTCCTCGACGAGCCGCAGGAATTCGTCTCGCTGACCGAGGAGGGCAACCATCGGCTGGTTGCCGGGGACGAGGACCTTCACCTGGGTCGCGGCCTTGGCTGCGGTCGCGGCTTCGTTCGTGGCTTCGGTCAAACCCCTGTTCCTGTCGAGACGGGGCCGCGCGGTGCGACCCCGGTACGCATCGATTCTAGCGCGCCCCTATCCGGGGGGCCAGCCCATGGACCGGCCGCCCATCAGGTGGAAGTGCAGGTGGAACACGCTCTGGCCCGCGCCGGGCCCGGTGTTGGTGACCATGCGCCAGCCGCTCTCGGCGACGCGCTCGGCCCGGGCGACGTGGGCCGCGACGACGAAGAGCTCCGCCAGCATGTCCCCGTGCTCCGGACCGATCTCGGCCGCGGAGTCGACGTGGTCCTTCGGCGCGACCAGGACGTGGACGGGCGCACGCGGGTTGCGGTCGCGGAAGGCGATGATGCGGTCGGTCTCGTGGACGATCTCCGCCGGCGCCTCGCCCGCGACGATCCTGCAGAAGACGCAGCCGGAGAGCCCCTCTGTCACGGTTGCAGCCTATCAGGGCGCCCGGCGGGCTCGGGGCTCGGGCGGGCGGGCGCGGCGCGGTCGCCGGGGCGGTCAGGAGAGGCGTCCGACGGCGGCGAGCGCCACGGCGGCCCCCGCCACGGCGGCGGTCTCGGCGCGAAGGACCGTCGGGCCGAGTGACGCGAGGCGGGCGCCCCCCGACCTGGCCTCGCGCAGCTCCGCGTCCGTCAGGCCGCCCTCCGGGCCGACGATGAGGCGGACGCCCCCCGCAGCCGGCGCCGTGGATGCCGTGCGCCCGGCCAGGACGGCCAGCAGCCCCTCGGACGCTGAGCCGTCCAGCACGACGACCGCCGATCCGCCGTCGGCCCGGCAGGCGTCGACCGCGGTCCGCCCGAGCCACAGCTCGGGGAGGAACGCCCGGTGGGACTGCATGGCAGCCTCGCGCGCAACCCCGGAGAGCCGCTCGCGGGCCCGCACCTCGCGCTCTCCCTCCCACTCGCGCACCGAGCGATCGGCCCGCACGAG
>JAJYHN010000140.1 GCA_021784765.1 Actinomycetes bacterium | reverse complement strand
CGTCGGCCCGCGGGATCCGGCCGACCGCGGCCCAGCCCTCGACGGCCAGGACCTCGATCTCGAGCCACCGCGCGAGCTTCGCCTCCTCGGACCAGACCGAGGCCATCTCGGGAAGCGTGTAGCGGGGAATCAGAGCCGCAACCCCTCGTCCAGCGAATCCTTGAACTCGTGCAGGCGCGTCCGCACCTCGGGATCGCGGACAGCCACGATCTGCGCGGCGAGGATCGCCGCGTTCGTCGCCCCGTCGACGGCGACGGTCGCAACCGGCACTCCCCGCGGCATCTGGACCGTCGAGAGCAGGGCGTCCAGGCCATCCATCTGCTTGGAGGACAGCGGCACGCCGATCACGGGCAGCGCCGTGCGCGCGGCGACCGCGCCGGCGAGGTGGGCGGCCATCCCGGAGCCGCAGATCACCGCGACGACGCCGCGCTCCTCGGCCGTGCGCGCGTACTCGTCGACCAGGTCGGGGTTGCGGTGCGGCGACATGACGCGAAGCTCGAACGGGATCCGGAACCGCTCGAGGATGGCGCCGGCCTGCTGCATGACCGGGAGGTCGGCGGCCGCCCCGCAGAGGATCCCGACCAGCGCCCCCTCCCCGGCGGGGGCGGCACGGTGCTCCAGCCCGCGATCGCTCATCACGCCTCCCCCGCGGCGCGCGCCGCCACGTCCCGCCGAAACGTCATCCCCTCGAACCGGATCCGGGACACCGACTCGTACGCGGCCCGCCGGGCCGCCCGGAGGTCGTCCCCCAGCGCCGAGACCGTCAACACCCGCCCCCCGGCCGTCACCACTCTACCGTCCCGCCGCGCCGAGCCCGAGTGGAACACATGCACGCCCGGCACCGATGCCGACTCGGCGAGGCCCTCGATCGGCTTGCCCTGCGCGTAGGCACCCGGGTAGCCGCCGGAGGCCAGCACGACCCCGACGCAGGCGCGGGGCGTCCACGAGAGCCGGTAGCTCGCGAGGTTCCCCTCCACGCACGCCAGCAGGACCTCGCCGAGGTTCGACTCCAGGCGCGGCAGCACGACCTGCGTCTCGGGGTCGCCGAAGCGGCAGTTGAACTCCAGCACCTTCGGCCCCTCCTCGGTCAGCATCAGGCCGGCGTACAGGAGCCCGCGGTAGTGCACGCCCTCCTCGGCCATGGCGCCGACGGCCGACTCGAGGATCCCGGTCACGGCCCGCTCGGTCGCCTCGTCGACGAACGGCAGCGGGCTGAACGCGCCCATGCCGCCGGTGTTCGGCCCCCGGTCGCCGTCGCCGAGCCGCTTGAAGTCCTGCGCGAGGGAGAGCGGCAGCACCGTGCGGCCGTCGGTGAGCCCGAAGGCCGACACCTCGGCGCCCCCCAGGAACTCCTCCAGCACGACGGTCGCGCCCGAGTCGCCGAAGATGCGCCGCTCCAGGCAGTCCCGGACGGCGCGCTCGGCCTCGTCGCGCGTCTCGGCGATCACGACGCCCTTGCCGGCCGCCAGGCCGTCGGCCTTCACGACGTAGGGGGGGCGCATTCCCTCCAGGTGCTCCAGCGCCGGCGCGACCGCGGTGAACTCCCCGGCCGCCGGACCGGGGATGCCATGGTCGCGGCAGAGCCGCCGCGCCCACGCCTTCGAGCCCTCGATGCGGGCGGCCTGGCGGCTCGGGCCGAATACCGGGACGCCGCGCGACTCCAGCTCATCGGCGATGCCCGCCACGAGCGGCACCTCGGGACCCACCACGACGAGGTCGATCGACTCGCGCTCGGCGAACTCCGCGATGCCCGGGATGTCGCCCGCCTTCAGGGGCACCGGCGTCGCGATCTCGGCCGTCCCGGCGTTCCCCGGGGCCGCGAAGATGCGGTCGACCGCCGCGCTGTGCGCGAGGCTCCAGGCAAGGGCGTGCTCGCGTCCGCCGCCGCCCACCACCAGGACCCTCACGGCCCCGGCACCTCCATCGTCTGGTCGCGGTCGGGGCCGACCGACAGCCAGCGGACCGGGGCGCCGGACAGCTCGGCGATCCGCGCCACGTAGGCGCGGGCCGCCGCCGGCAGGTCCTCGAAGCGGCGCGCCGCGGAGAGGTCCTCGCCCCAGCCCTCGTGCTCCTCGTAGACCGGCGCGACCTTGTGGACCACCGACTGGTGGGCCGGGAACTCGTGCAGGACCTCGTCCGCGTGCCGGTAGGCGGCGCAGATCCGCAGCCGCTCGAGCCCGGAGAGCACGTCGAGCTTCGTGAGGAACAGCTCGGTGATCGAGGAGAGCCGGACCGCGTACCGGAGCAGCACGGCGTCGAACCACCCGCAGCGCCGGGCCCGCCCGGTCACCGTGCCGAACTCGTGGCCGGTCTCGCTCATGTGCCGGCCGGCTTCCCCGTCGTCCTCGGTCGGGAACGGCCCCGAGCCGACCCGCGTGACGTAGGCCTTCGACACCCCGATCACGCGGTCGACGGCCATCGGGCCGAGGCCGGCTCCGGCCAGCAGACCGCCGGCCACCGTCGAGGACGAGGTGACGAACGGGTAGGTCCCGTGGTCGAGGTCGAGGAGGGTGCCCTGGGCGCCCTCCAGCAGCACGCGACGGCCGGCGCGCAGTGCCGCGTGGAGCCGCGCCGAGGTGTCGGCGATGTGCGGCGCCAGGCGCTCGCCCATCGCGAGGTAGTCGGCGGCGATCTCGTCGGAGTCCTGCGGCAGCCGGTTGTAGACCTTGGAGAGGACGAGGTTCTTCTCCTTCAGGGCCACGTCGAGCTTCTGGCGGAAGATCTTCGGGTCGGTCAGGTCCTGCACGCGCAGGCCGATGCGGGCAGCCTTGTCCGCGTAGGCGGGGCCGATGCCGCGCTTGGTCGTGCCGAGGCTCGCCTTGCCGAGGTAGCGCTCGGTCACCCGGTCGAGCTCGAGGTGGTAGGGCATGATCAGGTGCGCGTTGCCCGAGACCAGCACCCGCCCGACCTCGAGGCCGGCCGCCGCGAGCGCGTCCATCTCCTCCAGCAGCACCGCCGGGTCGATCACGACCCCGTCGCCGATCACCGGCGTGACGTGCGGATACAGGATCCCGGAGGGCACCAGCCGCAGCTTCAGCAGCCGGTCGCCGGCGAGGATCGTGTGGCCGGCGTTGTTCCCCCCCTGGCAGCGCACGACGATGTCCGAGGCGGACGAGAGCAGGTCGGTTGCCTTGCCCTTGCCCTCGTCGCCCCACTGCGCCCCGAGCAGGATGGTGGCCGGCACTCCTCGGATTCTACTGGGGGCGGCCCTCCGCTCAGCCGGTCATCTCGCGCAACACCATCTGCAGGATCCCGCCGTGGCGGAAGTAGTCGGTCTCGGCCGGCTCGTCGATGCGCGCGAGCGCCGCGAACTCGAAGGTGGAGCCGTCCTCGCGGCGGACCTCCACCGTGACCTCCGAGCGCGGGGCGATCCCGGCGAGGCCGCGGACGGTGAGCGCCTCGCGGCCGGTGAGGCCGAGGGAGGCCGCCGTCTCCCCCGCCGCGAACTGCAGCGGAAGGATGCCCATCCCGACCAGGTTGCTGCGGTGGATGCGCTCGAAGCTCTCGGCGATCACGACCCGGACGCCGAGCAGCGCCGGCCCCTTCGCGGCCCAGTCGCGCGAGCTCCCCGACCCGTACTCCCTGCCGGCCAGGACGACGAGCGGCACGCCCTCGGCGCGGTAGCGCTCGGCCGCGTCGAAGATCGACGTCACCTCGCCGGAGGGCAGGTGGGTCGTCCACGAGCCCTCGGTCCCCGGCGCCAGCAGGTTCCGGAGCCGGATGTTCGCGAAGGTCCCGCGCATCATCACCTCGTGGTTCCCACGGCGAGACCCGTAGCTGTTGAAGTCTCGCGGCACGACGCCGTGCTCCTGCAGGTACCGGCCGGCCGGCGCGTCGGCCTTGATCGACCCGGCCGGCGAGATGTGGTCGGTCGTCACCGAGTCCCCGACCATCACCAGCACGCGGCCGTCGACGACGTCGCCCGGGGGAACGACCTCGCGCCCGACCCCACCGAAGAACGGCGCCTCACGGACGTAGGTGGAGTCCGGGTCCCACGCGAACATCGCGCCGGTCGGCGCCGCCATCGCGCGCCAGCGCTCGTCGCCCTCGAAGATCCGGCCGTACTCCCGAGCGAACTGGTCGCGGTCGATCGCGGAGGCCACGGCGTCGGCCACCTCGACCGGCGAGGGCCAGACGTCGCGGAGGTACACGGGCGTGCCCTCCGGGGTGGTCCCGAGCGGCTCGGTCGTGAGGTCGAGGTCGATCCGCCCAGCGAGCGCGTAGGCGACGACCAGCGGCGGGGAGGCCAGGTAGCTCGCCCGCACGAGCGGGTGGATCCGGCCCTCGAAGTTCCGGTTGCCGGACAGGACGGCCACGACGGCGAGGTCGCGCTCCTGCACCTTCGCCGCGACGTCCTCGGGCAGCGGGCCGGAGTTCCCGATGCAGGTCGTGCAGCCGTACCCGACGAGGTTGAACCGAAGCTTGTCGAGGTACGCGGTGAGCCCCGCGCGGTCGAGGTAGTCGGTCACGACCCGCGACCCCGGGGCGAGGCTGGTCTTCACCCAGGGCTTGGTCTCGAGCCCGGCCTCCACCGCCTTCCTGGCGAGCAGCCCGGCGGCGACCATCACCGACGGGTTCGAGGTGTTCGTGCACGATGTGATCGCGGCGATCACGACCGAGCCGTCGCCGACCTCCTCGCCCGGCCCGACCGGCGCGTCGCCGAGGCGGTCGCGGTACGCATCGACGAACGAGCCCCACACCCTCGGCAGCGGCACGCGGTCCTGTGGCCGGCGGGGCCCAGCGAGGCTCGGCTCGACGCTCGAGAGGTCGAGGTCGAGCACCTCGCTGAAGGCCGGCTCGGGGTCGGCGTCGGTGCGGAACAGCCCCTGCGCCCTCGCGTAGCGCTCGACGAGGTCGACGGCGTCCTCGCGGTCGGTCGCCCGGAGGTAGCGGAGGGTCTCCGCGTCCACCGGGAAGTAGGCGGCGGTCGCCCCGTACTCGGGGCACATGTTCGAGAGCGTCGCCCGGTCCTCGACGCGCAGGGACGAGAGGCCGGCCCCGAAGAACTCGACGAACGTGCCGACGACGCCGTGGGCGCGGAGCAGCTCCGTCAGGGTCAGCACGAGGTCGGTCGCGGTCGTCCCCGGCGGCAGCGCCCCGACCGTGCGGACCCCGACGACGAACGGCCGCGGCAGGAACATGGGCTGACCGAGCATCGCGGCCTCGGCCTCGATGCCGCCGACGCCCCAGCCGAGCACCGAGACCCCGTTCACCATGGTGGTGTGCGAGTCGGTGCCGACCAGGGTGTCGGGGAAGGCCACCCCGTCCTTCACGTGCACGACCCGCGCGAGGTGCTCGAGGTTCACCTGGTGGCAGATCCCGGCGCCCGGCGGCACGACGCGGAACCCGTCGAACGCCTGCTGTGCCCAGCGGAGCAGCGCGTAGCGCTCGGCGTTGCGCCGGTACTCCCACTCGATGTTCGCGGCGTACGCGTCCCGCGAGCCGAACAGGTCGACCTGCACGGAGTGGTCGACCACCAGATCGACCGGGACGTGCGGGTTCACGGCCGCCGGGTCGCCGCCGAGGCGCTGCGCGGCGCCCCGGATCGACGCGAGGTCGACCACGGCCGGGACGCCGGTGAAGTCCTGCATGAGGACCCGCGCCGGCATGAACGCGACCCTGGCGCCGGCCACGGCCTCGGGGGCGGCCCCGGGCGACTCGGCCCACCGCGCGAGCGCGAGCACGTCGCCCTCGGCGACGTCCCTCGTCCCGGCGCGGCGAAGGAGGTTCTCCTCCAGGATCTTCACGGTGTGCGGGAGCCGGGTCGGATCCGCGTCCGCCCGCTCGGCCACCCGGGCGAGCGAGAGGTAGCCGACCGCACCCTGATCCGTTCGCAGCTCGGCGCGCGCGCCGAACACGTCCTCGCTCATGTCCCTCCCCCTCAGCGCTCGAACGGGCGGACGGGCGTCAGCAGCTCCACGGCGACCGGGGCGGACTCGGCCCGGAAGCGCTCGCCGTCGGAGGGCTCGCCGACCACGAACCCGTAGTGCATCGGCACCGCGAGGCCGGGCGCCATGGACCTCACCAGGCCGGCGGCCTCGGACACGTCCATCGTGTAGGTGCCCCCGATCGGGACGAACGCGACGTCGGTCCGCAGGGATTCGAGCTCCGGCAGCCGGTCGGTGTCGCCGGCGTGGTAGTAGGTGCCGCCGGAGAGCTCGAGGACGTAGCCGACCCAGTTGTTCGCCTTCGGGTGCATCTCGAGGCGCTCCTCGGCGACGTTGTACGCCGGCACCACCTGCACCCGGATGCCCGACACCTCCAGCGCGTCCCCGGGAGCCACGGCCGTCACGTCGCCGGCGAGCTCGGCGGCGATGTCGGCCGGGGCGACGATCCTGGTGCCGTCCTTCCGCAGGCGCGCGATCTCGTCGGGCTGGTAGTGGTCGAAGTGGGCGTGCGTGAGGAAGATGACGTCGGCCGGCGGCCCCTCCGCCTCCCACGGGTCGATGTAGACGGTGATCCCGTCGCCATCCCACCGGTACGCGGACTGCCGGAACCAGGTGAACCGCTCGAGCATGTCGTCCTCCTCGAAGGCGAAAGGGCCATTCGAGCCTACCCCAATCCGCAATCCGCGCCGGCGCCGGCCGCCCGCGGGGTCGCGCCGCGCCGTCCCCCGGCCCCGGCTACGCGGCCGGGAGCTCGGCGCGGCGCAGCTCCAGCCCCTCGCCAGCGCGGTCGACCGCGACCGCATCGCCGTCGTGCAGCTCTCCGGCGAGGAGCTTCATGGCGAGGGCGTCCTGCACCTCGCGCTGGATCAGCCGCCGCAGCGGCCGGGCGCCGAACGCCGGGTCGTAGCCCTTGTCCGC
>JAJYHN010000156.1 GCA_021784765.1 Actinomycetes bacterium | reverse complement strand
GACCGAGGGGAGTGGCTCGGGGTGAAGGATCGGGGTGAGCGGCCGGCGATGCTTCGCCGGCCGCGGGATCTCGGAGACGCGCCGCCCGGTGCGGCAGGGCGGCGGACGCCGGACACGTGGCCGGACGGATTCGTCGCCTCGGCAGCGGACCGGCATGCGCTGCTCGTGCTGCTCGGGCTCGCGTCGGTGACTCCCCGGCGGCTGCTCGCGGAGAGCGCGGTCTCCCCTTCGGCGGATGCCTGCCTCGATGCCGTGCGTGCGGGCCGGCTCGGGAGCCCGGCCGATCGGGCGCGTGCGGCCCGGGCGGATCCCGTGGGAGTCGCGGAGCAGGTGGCCGCCCTTGGCGCGCGGCTGGTGGCGGTCGGCGACCCCGAGTACCCGACGGCCCTGCTCGACCTGCACGATCCTCCGGCGGGCCTCTTGCTGCGGGGCCAGGGGCTCGGCCGCATCCAAGCGGCGGTCGCGATCGTCGGCGCGCGGAGCTGCTCTCCGACCGGCCGCGAGGTCGCCGCCGCGCTCGCCGCCGCGCTCGCCGGGGCAGGCGCGGCGACCGTCAGCGGGGGGGCTCGGGGGATCGATGCCGCGGCGCACCGGGGCGCGCTGGAAGCCGGTGGCCCCACGATCGCCGTGCTGGGCTCCGGGATCGATGTGGCCTACCCGAGGTCGAACAGGTCGCTGCTCGAGGAGGTCGCCCAGCGTGGCACGCTGGTCAGTGAGTACCCGCCGGGAATCCCCCCAGAGCCGTTCCGGTTCCCCGCGCGCAACAGGATCGTCGCCGCGCTCTCGCGCGGCGTGGTCGTGGTGGAGGGCGCCGCGGGGAGCGGGTCGGTGATCACGGCCGACTACGCCCTCCAGCTCGGGCGGGAGGTCTTCGCGGTGCCGGGTCCGGTCACGAGCGAGCTCGCACAGGCGCCGCTCGCCCTGCTCCGGGACGGCGCCGGCCTGATCCGCGGCCCCGAGGACCTGCTCGGGGACCTTGGGCTTGCGCGGGGATCCGAGGCGGGCGGCGGGTGGGACGGTGGGCCGCCGGGGGGCGGCCCGATCCGGGCCCTCGAGCGTCAGCTGGCGTCCCCGGACCTCGCGACCTGGCGGGCGATCGTCGCGCCGCTCCCCGCCGAGGCGATCGCCAGGGCGGCCCGACTGTCGATGGGCGAGGCCGTTGCGGCGCTCGTCCGCCTCGAGCTCCTGGGGCTCGTCCGGCGGGTCGGTGGACGGTACGAGCGCCGCGCCGCGACCACCCCTCCCGCATCCGGCTGACGGGTCTCGGCCGCCGAACGGCGGGAATCGAGTTGACCGGACGGACTGTTGTGCTACAAGTCGGGGTGGCGTCGTCGGGTTGGACGGCGCGGTGCGGTCCCGGGGAGGCGCACGACGGTTCCTGCGAGCGAGATCCGCATGCCGGACGACGAGATGGTCAACGCGTTCCTCGACCACCTCTCGCTCGGTCGCGGCCTCTCCGAGCACACGGTCCGTGCGTACCGGCAGGACGTCGAGGGGCTCCGGACCTTCCTCCACCGCGGCGGGCTGCGGCTGACGGACGCCAGCTACCCGCTGCTGCGCCGGTGGCTCGCCCACCTCGCCACCCGCGGGTACGCCCGCGCGACGATCGCGAGGAAGGCGGCCGCCGTGCGGATCTTCTACGCGTGGGCGTTCAGGGCCGGGCGGATCCCGGCGAACCCGGCGGCGATGCTCGCGGCGCCGGCACCCGCGTCCAGGCTGCCGTCGGTCCTCACCCAGCGCGAGGCGGCGACGCTCGCCGAGCGGCCGGCCGGCGACGATCCGGTCGACCTGCGCGACCGGGCGATCCTCGAGCTCCTGTACGGCTCCGGACTCAGGGTGGCCGAGCTCTCGGCGCTGGACGTCGGCGACGTCGACCTGAGGGGGGGTCGGGTTCGGGTGCAGGGCAAGGGCGGCAAGGAGCGGGTCGTGCCGGTTGGCGAGTACGCCGGCGCGGCAGTGCGCGAGTACCTCGGTCGCGGACGTCTCCCGATGGCACCCGCAGGGATCGGAACGGTGGAGCGGGCGGCGCCGGAGCGAGCCGCGCTGTTCTTCAACCTCCGCCGTCGGCGGATGACGTCGCGTGACGTCCGCGCCGTCCTCCAGCGGCGCCTTCCAGCCGACCTTGCCGGCCGGCGGGTGACGCCCCACACCCTGCGGCATTCGTTCGCGACCCACCTCCTCGAGGGGGGGGCCGAGATCCGCGCCGTGCAGGAACTGCTTGGGCATGCGAACCTCTCGACGACGCAGCGCTACACCCACGTGTCGCAGGGCCGCCTGTTCGACGTCTACCGTCGGAGCCACCCACGTGCCTGAGAGGCCGATGACGACCCGCAGATCGAAGACGACCACCGCCCGGGATCCGGTGCCGGACCAGGCTGGCGGCCGCGCCGGCGAGCGTGGCGCCGTGCGGGATGGCGGCGGCGATCTTGCGGGGCTCTGGGAGCGGTTCAAGGCCGCCGGCGACCCGCGCGACCGCGATCGCCTGATCCTCCACTACTCGCCGCTCGTCAAGTACGTCGCCAGCAGGGTGGCAACCGGCCTCCCCGCCAGCGTCGAGCAGGCCGACCTGGTCTCCTACGGCGTGTTCGGGCTCATCGATGCGCTCGAGAAGTTCGACATGCAGCGCCACATCAAGTTCGAGACCTACGCGATCCCGCGGATCCGCGGCGCGATCATCGACGAGCTGCGCGCCCTCGACTGGGTGCCTCGGTCGGTGCGCTTCAAGCATCGCGAGTTCGAGAAGGCGTACGCGGAGGTCGAGGCCCGCCTGAAACGGGCGCCGACCGACGCCGAGATCGCCGAGCACCTCGGGGTCAGCGTCCGGGAGCTGCACGATATCGTGACCCAGATCTCCTCCGTCTCGCTGCTCGCCCTCGACGAGCCCGTCGCGGTCGGTGCGGACCGGGGCGAGCGCCTGTCGCTGGTCGACACTCTGTCCGACGCAGCGGCCGGCAACCTGATGGCCGGCCTCGAGGGAAGCGAGATGCGCGCGATGCTCTCGGCCGCCATCAACGGGCTCTCGGATCGCGAGAAGGTCGTCGTGACCCTCTACTACTTCGAGGGGCTCACGCTCTCGGAGATCGGCGAGGTCCTCGGCGTGACCGAGTCACGCGTCTGCCAGATCCACACCAAGGCCGTCGGACTGCTCCGCACGAAGCTCGTCGACACCGACGAGGACTGATCGGCCGTCGCCCCGCCACGGGGGCACATCCCCCGGGCCGCACGTGCTCGTGCCCGGGCGGCGGAGGAATCTCGCCGGCAGGTGATCTTCGTCATCGCGCCGCCCCGCCCGCCGCCCTAGCCTGGGGTCGAACGGAGGGATCCAGGGAGTCGGTGTGACGCTCTTCACGTTGCGGATCGTGGTCGGTGCGTTCGCCCTTGCGACGGCCGTGGCCGGGGCCGGGGCGCAGGCGCGGTCGTGGGCCGTCCCGCCATCGGTGCCGGGGGCCGCCGTGACGCGCTCCCTCGTCATGGACGCGACGGCCGGCGCGAGAGCCGCGGAGGGAGCCGTTCCCGACGCCGGGACCTACGCGTGGCCGGTGCGGGGCCCGGTCGTCCGCGGCTTCGAGGCGCCGGCAGATCCATACGGCCCGGGGCATCGGGGGATCGACATCGCCGCGCCCCAGGGCACCGAGGTGCGGGCGGCCGCCGACGGGGTGGTGGCCTTCGCCGGCCCGGTGGGTGGCGCGCTCTTCGTCTCGATCGACCACGCGGACGGCGTGCGCACGACCTACTCGTGGCTCTCGTTGGTGGGTGTCCACCGGGGCGAATCGGTCCGACGGGGGGAGGTGATCGCGAGCACCGGACAGGGACATCCCGAGCTCGGCGTGCCCAACCTCCACTTCGGGGCCCGAATCGGCGACGAGTACCTGGATCCGCTGTTGCTGCTTGACCCAGCCGACGTGGTCGGCATCGTGCACCTCGCCCCGCTCGATCCCTGACGTCGGTCGTTGCCCGCGCCAGCGCGGCGCGTGACGACCTGGTTGTCGGTGCTCGTGGCAGCGAGCCGACGGGGTCGACGGGGCCGCGAGGGCAGTGGGCCGGCGGGCCGGGTGGGCAGGTGCGGCGCACCCCTACAATGGCCCGCTGTGAGCGGCCAGGCCACAGAGCGCTTCGAGGGCGCCCCTCGCGAGCGCTCGCGGGGGGCCCTGGGTCGGCTCGGATGGTATGCGCTGGCCAGTGCGGCGCTCGTCTGGGCGACCGTGGCGGGAGGTGGGCAGGCCGCCGCGTCCACGGGCCCTGACTGGACCTCCCTTCAGGGCGGCCCCACCCATCAGGGCGCAGCGCCCGCGGGGGCGGCCCCGGCGCCGCCACTCAGGGTCGCCTGGCGTGCAAACCCTGCCGGTTCCGGGCCCGTGTCGGCGATCGTGGTCGCCGGAGGCGTCGCGGTCGCCGATGGACGATCCTCGGTGGTGGCGTTCGACGCCAGCACGGGACGGGTCCTTTGGAGGACGCCCAGAGCTTCGGGTCCCCCCGATCCGCCGGCGCTGGATCCGGCCGCGGGCCCTGGCGGTCACGGGGTGGTCGTCGCCCCCCAGGGGCAGGGGTCGTCCGGCAACGGCGTGCTGGGGATCGCGCTCGACAGCGGACGGGTCCTCTGGCGGCTCCCGCTGCCGCGACCGGCCCGCGGCGCCCCGGCGATCGTCGGGGGGACGGCCTTCGTCGGTTGCGAGGACCACTACGTGTATGCCGTCGGCGTCGCGAGCGGGAAGCTCGAGTGGAGGTCAGAGACCCCCTATCCAGTCGATGCCGCCCCGGCGGTGGCGAACGGGCGGGTGTTCGTCGTGTCCGCAGACGCCTCCACGTCCAAGGCGACGCTCGTGGCCCTCGACGCGGCGACCGGGCGCACCCTGTGGCGCTTCTCCCCTCCGGCGCCATCTTTCGGTGCCTCGGCGGTGAGCGTCGACGGCGCGTCGGCCTTCGCGGGTCTCGGCGACGGCGATCTTCGGGCCTTCGACGCTGCCACCGGCAGGGTCCGCTGGCAGACGGTGGTCCGGGACAGCTTCGACCCGCTCGCCACCCCGGCGATCTCGGGCGGGACGCTCTTCGCGGCCGATGTCTCGGGAGGCCTCTACGCGCTCCGTGCCGACTCCGGGGCCCGCCGGTGGAACTATCAGTTCGAGGAGCTCACCGGCCGCGGAGCGCCAGTGGTGGCGGCCGGCACCGTCTACCTCGGGCTGACGGGCGGCACGATCGTCGCGATCGACGCGGCGAGCGGCGACCTCGTGTGGCGGGGCCGCTACGTGGGTGGCGCCGTCGGCCCGCTCACGCCTGCAGGCTCCCTGCTCCTGGCCCCGCTGCAGGGGTCGGGTGGGGTCGTCGCGCTCGCCCACGATCCGAGCGGGAGGCTCGTCTCGGTACCGTCCCCCACCGTCTTGCACCTGCCGCTCGGGCTGGCGAACTTCCTCGGGGCGGCCGTGCTGCTCGGCGCCGCGATCCTGGGGATCTTCCGCTTCGCCCTCCGCCCGGCTCCGGTCGACCTCGACGTCTCGCGCGGGGCCGATGCGCCGCCGGACCCGTCCCCCGAGGCCCCTCCCGAGCCCGACCCGGCGACCCCGGGCGTGGGCGGCTCGGCGTCCGCCTCCCGGACGAGTGATCCCGGCTCGCCCCGTGGGGGAGCGACTGGGGGAGCGACGCGCCGTCGGCCGAGGAGGCGCCGATGAGCGAACGTCGACGTCCGCCCCCGCGGCGGCCAGAGAAGGGGTCCGCGCGGCCGGCCCCGAGGGGAGCGGGAGCGGCCTCTGCCCCCGGCGGACGGCGGCCAGCGCAGGCCGCTCCCCCGCGCCCGCCCGCGCCGGGCCCCTCCGTCGCCATCTCGGCGCTGCGGGGCCTGCAGGCCGTGGGGAGCTCGCCGGCCCTCCTCGCCACCGCCTTCGTCGGGGTCCTCGCGGTGTGGCTGATCGACTCCTCGACGAGCAGCCTCGCCCCGGTCTCGCCCCGGGTCATGGCCCAGCTGGTCTCGCTCGCCCCGATCCACTCGATCTTCGACGGCGCGTTCGTCGCGTCGGCGGCACGGCTGCTCGGGGGTGGGACGGCACTCGGGCTGGCGGTCGCGCTGTTCGCCGTCCGTGCGGCCCTCGCCGTCATGCTGTTCGGGCTCGCCGCCTCCTGGCTCCGCGGCGACCGGCGGGCCTCGGCGGCCGGGCGGGTGGTCCGAACGGGGCTCCCGCGCCTGCCGGTCGTGGCCGGTCTCGAGGTCGGCTCCGTCGTGGTGACGATGCTCGTGCTGAACTTCGGCCTGATCGGGGTCGTGGTGATCGTCGCGGTCGCCTACTACCTGATCTACGCACCGGTGGTGGCCGTCCTCGAGGGCACCGGCCTCGGTGCCTCGCTTCGCCTCGCCGTTCGCACGGCGCGGCTTCCGGGCGGTGGGCATCTGCTGCTGGTCTTCCCCTACCTCAGCCTGACGATCGCCTTGATCGTGTTCACGCCGTTCGGCGTGGTCGCTCCGGCGACCCCCTCCATCGCGGTCTGGCTGTACGTCCTGTTCATGACGCTGTTGCACACGGTGGCGGCGGCGGCGCTCACGCACCGCTGGCTGGCCGTTCGCGAGGATGTCCTGGCCGCGGACGCGGCGGCCAGCCAGCGGGGGTCGAGGACCCAGGGGCGCCGCTCGCTGTTCGGCCGTGCCCGCGCGTGATCCCGGTGCCCCGGGGGTGCCGTCTCCCGGGCGGGCACCCCGGCCGGGGGAGCGGTTCCTCCTGCTAGACTGGCGGCCGCGTCCCGCGTTCGCGGGCCGACGACACACGCCCGAAGACCCGCGCCGGGGTCCCCATACGGGGCCGGCCAGGGGCTGAGGCGGGCGGAGGAACGCAACCGAGAAGGAGGTACCGCGGTGCCCGT
>JAJYHN010000101.1 GCA_021784765.1 Actinomycetes bacterium | reverse complement strand
CGGGCGGCTCGCGGCTGCGGCGGCCGCCCGGCGCGAGGTCGCCGCGGCGCTCGCCGAGCGCGAGGGCGAGCAGGGGCGGCGGTCGCAGGCCGGTCCACCCCCGCGGCGCGCCGTCTCGGTCGCGGGGGTCATCGAGTACGAACGGTGCCCGCGGCGCTTCTACTGGACGGCGGTGCGCCCCCTGCCACGGTTCTCCGGCCCGGCCGCACGCATCGGGACGGCGCTCCACTCGTGGATCGAGCGCCGCTCGACCGGGCAGGCGACGCTGTTCGAGCTCGACGAGCGACCCGACCTCACGGCCGAGGAGCTGACCGGCGAGCCAGGGAAGGTCGAACGGCTGCAACAGGCGTTCCTGGCGAGCCGGTTCGCCGGCGTCGCGCCGCTGTTCGCCGAGCGGCCGTTCCTGCTCGCGATCGGGGGGTTCGCCGTGAGTGGCCGCATCGACGCCGTCTACGGCGCGTCCGGCGGCCCGTGGGAGGTGGTCGACTACAAGACCGGACGCCGGCCGCCGCAGGACGACCCCCTGGCGGGGCTGCAGCTCGACGTGTACGGGCTGGCGTGCGCCGACGTGTTCGGCAAGCGCGCCGAGGACCTCACCCTCACGTACCTCTACCTCGCGAGCGGCGAGGAGGCGACACGGCCGGTCGGCGACCTCCCGGCGGTCCGGACGCGGGTCTCGAGAGCGCTCGCCGGCATCCGGGCCGAGGAGTTCGACCCGGCCCCGAACCCGGGCTGCCGCTGGTGCGACTTCCTGCCCTTCTGTGCGCCGGGGCGCGCATCGCTCGAGCGCGCGTGAGACCCGCGCCCGCGCCCGGCTCAGCCGCCGCCGGCGGCGCCCGCGACGGTCTCCGGGTAGACCACCCCGACCAGGGCTCCGCCGTCGACGACGAGCGCGAGACGGGCATCGGACTCCGCCATGCGCTCCGCCACGAGGTCGAGGGTGTCCTCCGGCGCCACGGTGACGGACGCCTCCGGGCCGGCCATGGCCTCGGGGACCGGCCGGTCGCCGGCGACCCCCGCGACGGTGCCGAGCGACACGAACCCGAGGACCCGACCGCCCTGCATGACCGGGAACGCCTCTCCCTCGCGTCCGGCCAGGTATCCGGCGACGGCCTCCCCGACCGTGAGGCCGGCCGGCACCACCGGGGGAGGCGGCGCCATGACGCTCGCCGCCGTGATGCCGGCGAGCCGCTGCTCGCGACGCGCGTCGACGGCCGCCCAGCCCGCGGCCCGCGCCACCGAGTAGCCGATGACGGCCATCCACAGCCAGAACAGGTCCTGCCGCGCGAGGCCGAGGACGAGCCCCGCCGCGACGAGGGCCCACCCGACCAGCCGCCCGAGCGTGGAGGCCGCCAAGGTGGCCCGCTGGATGTCGCCGGTCGTTCGCCACACGATCGAGCGAAGGATCCGCCCGCCGTCCATGGGGAAGGCCGGCAGCAGGTTGAAGATCCCGAGGAAGACGTTCCCGGCTCCCAGGAACGCGAAGGTCGTGAGCATCGGGTTCGGCATGGAGACGGGCCCGATCGCCGCGCGCAGGGCGAGGAAGGCCCCACCGAGGACGATGCTGGTCGCCGGCCCGGCCGCCGTCGCCAGAAACTCGTCGAACGGCCCGCGCGACTCCAGCCGCGCGTGGGTCGCGCCGCCCAGCATGTAGAGGGTGATTCCCTCGACCGGAATGCCGCGCAGGCGGCAGACCGCGGCGTGCGCCAGCTCGTGCAGCAGCACCGACCCGAATGCCAGCAGCGTCGCGGCGAGGGCGTACCCGAGGCTCGTCGCCGTTCCCACTCCCGGGTAGCGGAGCGGGTCCGCGAACAGGTACCAGAACTGCGCGCCGAGCAGCAGCGCGATCACGATCCACGACGGGTCGACCCGCACGTCGACCCCGCCGATGCGCGCGATGCGCCACCCCCTCGACACGCGGCCTTCGCTCCCCTTCCCCGATGTGGCCCCGTTCCGTTCGACGGCGGTCCGCGCCGAGCGTAGCGCAGGCGGCCGGGGCGTAGAGTCCGAGTCAGTGGAACGTGCGCTCTCCGGGATCCTGCTCGCGGGCGGCGCCTCGACGCGGATGGGCACCGACAAGGCGCTGCTCGCCGTCGGCGGCTTGGCCCTGGCCACTCGCGTCGCGCGGCTGCTGGCCGAGGCCTGCGACGAGGTGATCGTCGCCTCGGGGGACGGCGAGCGCCTGGGCTGGCTGGGGCTGCTCCAGGTCGCCGACTCCGTCCCGTCGGCGGGACCGCTCGCGGGGATCGTCGCCGGGCTCGAGCGCGCGCGGCATCCGCTGGCGGCCGTCGTGGCCATCGACATGCCGTTTGCGAGCCCCGCGCTGCTGCGGCTCCTGGCGGCGCGCTGGGGGGGCGAGGATGCCGTCGTGCCCGTCACCGGGCGGGGCCCCGAGCCGCTTCACGCCGTCTACGCGACCGCGGCCGCCCCGGCGCTCCGCCGCCGCCTCGCCGGGCCCGACCGGTCGCTCCGGGGGGCGCTCGCGGCGCTGCGAGTCCGGACCGTCGGCCGGGACGAGTGGGCGGCGGTCGATCCGGACGGAGCGTTCGCGGTCAACCTGAACCGCCCCGAGGACCTCACGGCGTCGGCGTGTCCGCCCCGCCGCCCGGACCCGCGGGGTCGAGGTCCGCGCCAGCCATGATCCGGCGCTCAGCCCTCCTCGGGCTCGCCGGCGCCCGGGGGCAGCAGCAAGAGAACCGCCTCGATCGCGCGCCGGACGGCGTCCGGGCGCGCGGTGCCGCCGGCGGCCGCCGACGCGGCGTGCGCCCCGGCGAGGAAGCTCGCCAGGGGCGCGAGCTTGCGATCGTCGGTCCCGTGCGCCACCTCTCGCGCGAGGCGCAGGATGGCGCCGACCTCCTCCGGCGTGAGCGGTGCCACCCCGAGGGCGCCCGCCATCTGCTCCGCGAAGTCCTCCACGATCACCTCCCGGGCCGGGGCCGTCCGTCAGTCCAGGCCAACACCCATCCGATCGTACGGTTTTGATGAAACTCCGTCGGGACGTTAGCCTAGCCGAACGGTGCCCGGCAGCCTCGATGCCCGCACCCTGGGAACACGCACCACGCGAAGCCTCGACATGCAGAGCCTGAACGGAGATCGCACGACATGGCGGTGAGCGCTCGAAGGATGGGCCCGACGGTCCATCCGGCGCAGCGGGTTCCCCTGCTGAACGTCGGGATCATCATCTTCCTGGCCTCCGAGCTGATGTTCTTCGCGTCGCTGTTCGGGATGTACTTCACGCTCCGCGGCCAGGCCCACGGCCTGTGGCCACCGCTCGGCACCGATCTGCCGTTCGTGCGGCCGCTGATCTTCACGATCGACCTGGTGGCCTCGAGCTTCACCATGCAGATGGGGGTGCGCGCGATCAAGCGCGGCGACGTCTCGGCGTTTCGCCGCTGGGTCGTGCTCACGTTCGTCATGGGGGTGGTGTTCCTGACGGGCCAGGGCTATGACTGGATGACGGCGAACTTCCACGTCGCCACCAACGCCTACGGCTCGGCCTTCTACACGATGACCGGGTTCCACGGGCTGCACGTCCTCGCCGGCCTGCTGGTCATGCTCGTGATCCTCGGCCGCTCGGCCGCCGGCGCGTACACTGCGGAGCGGCATGCCGCCGTCGAGGCGGCCACGTACTACTGGCACTTCGTCGACGTGGTCTGGGTGGGGCTGTTCACGGTGCTGTTCATCATCAAATGACGCGCGCCCGCAAGGTCCGCACGTTCCTGCTGCTCTTCGGCGCGTTCATGGTCCCCGCGGCCGTGCTGTTCGTGCTCGGCACGGGAGCTCCGGCGCAGGCCGGGGGCCAGCAGGTGCTCGAGGCCCTCGCCCAGTCGAGCCTCCTCGGCCAGGGCCAGGCCCTCTACGAGGCGCACTGCTCGTCGTGCCACGGCGTCGACGCGCAGGGCTCGAACCTCGCGCCGATGATCCTCGGGCTCGGCCCCGCCTACTACGACTTCCAGATGAGCACGGGCCGGATGCCGCTGCCCGATCCGACCGCCCAGGCCGTGCGCCGCCCGCCGCTGCTCTCCCCAGCGCAGATCCAGGCGATCACCGCCTATCTCAGCTCGCTCGCCCCGGGCGGGGTGCAGATCCCCCACGTCGATCTCGCCGCCGGCAGCCTCTCGCAGGGCGAGCAGATCTTCATCTCGAACTGCGCGCCCTGCCACAGCGCGGCCGGGAACGGCGGCGCGGTCGGCCCGCAGCTCGCGCCGAACCTCCACCAGGCGACGCCGACGCAGGTCGCCGAGGCAGTTCGCATCGGCCCCGGCACGATGCCGATCTTCGGCACCGGACTGGTCTCGAGCCAGCAGCTGAACTCCCTGGTGAAGTACGTCGAGTACCTCCGCAATCCCGACCACCCGGGCGGCATCAGCCTCGGCGTCGGCGGCCCGGTCATCGAGGGCTTCGTCGCGCTGCTGCTCGGGCTCGGTTCGATCCTGGTCATCACCCGCGTGATCGGAGAGCGTTCGTGAGCGACGAGCAGCACGAGGGTCCCTCGGGGGACGGCGGTCCGGCCGGGCCCACGTCCGTGGAGGGCCCGGTCGGGGAGCCGAGCCTCCCTCCCGAGGTCGAGCGGCGCGCCGCCCGCTGGATCGGGTTCGCGCTCGCCGTCTCGATGCTGGCGGCGATCGGCCTGTTCGTCTCCTACGTCCTGGGCAACCAGGTGCAGGTCCAGGGAGTGCTGCTCGCGCTCGCGCTCGGCGGGATCGCGATGGCGCTCATCATGTGGGCGAAGAAGCTGTTCGTGCCCGAGGTCGTCACGGAGGAGCGCGGCGACCACCCGGCCGGCGAGCGGGAGCTCGAGGCCGTCGCGGCCGCCGCCGCCCCCGGCGGGGAGGCCATCGCCCGCCGGCCCTTCCTGGCCCGGATGCTCGGCGGCGCGGCCGGCCTGCTCGGGCTCTCGGTGCTGCTCCCCGTCGTGCGCTCGCTGGGGCCGAGCCCCGGCCGATCCCTGTTCACCACCGACTGGTCCAGGGGCGCGTTGCTGGTCGATGAGTTCAGCCGCCCCCTCAAGGCCTCCGATCTCGAGATCGGCAGCGTCGCCACCGTCTTCCCGCAGGGCTTCGTCGGGTCCGAATCGTCCATGGCGATCGTGCTGCGGGTGCCGCAGGGCCTGCTGAACCTGCCCGACGGCCGCGATGCGGACGCGCCCGACGGCGTCGTCTGCTACTCGAAGCTCTGCACCCACGCCGGGTGCCCGGTCGGGTTGTACGAGAAGCTCTACTACCAGCTGCAGTGCCCGTGCCACTTCTCGGCGTTCGACGTCTTGAACGGCGCCGAGCCGGTGTTCGGCCCGGCGCCCCGGCCGCTTCCGCAGCTGCCGATCGAGATCGACGACGCGGGGTACCTGCGGGCGAAGGGCGGGTTCACCGCAACGCCTGGGCCGGGGTTCTGGAACCGGGGGTCGGGCCCGTGACCCGGAAGCTCTTCCAATGGTTCGACGAGCGGCTCGGGGCGGCGAGCTTCGCGCGCAAGACGCTTCGCAAGGTCTTTCCCGACCACTGGTCCTTCCTGATCGGGGAGATCGCGCTCTACTCGTTCATCATCCTGGTCATCACCGGCACGTTCCTGACCTTCTACTACGTGCCGTCGGCGACCACGGTCGTCTACCACGGGCCGTACCGGCCGCTCGACGGCCAGCAGATGTCCGAGGCCTTCGCGTCGGTGATGCGGATCTCCTTCCAGGTGAAGCTCGGGCTGCTCTTCCGCCAGATCCATCACTGGGCGGCCCTGGTGATGGTCGGCGCCGTGGCGCTCCACGCGGCGCGGGTGTTCTTCACCGGCGCGTTCCGCAAGCCGCGAGACCTCAACTGGGTGCTCGGGGTCGTGCTGCTCACCCTCACGATCGGCATCGGCGTCTTCGGCTACTCCCTGCCGGACGATCTGCTCTCCGGCACCGGCCTGCGCGTCATCTACTCGATCGTGCTGTCGATCCCGGTGGTCGGGACCTGGCTGGCCTTCCTGGTGTTCGGGGGCGCGTACCCCCCGCCCGACCTGCTCGAGCGACTGTTCGTGCTGCACGTCATGATCCTGCCGGGGGCCATCGCCGCCGTGCTCGGCCTACACCTCGCGATGGTCTGGCGGCAGAAGCACTCGAACTATCCGGGCAAGGGCCTGAACGACGGCCTCATCCGGGGCGAGCGCGCCTGGCCGCGCTACGCGTTCAAGGCGACCGGCCTGTTCGTGGCGGTCTTCGCGGTGCTCGCGCTGCTCGCCGGCGTCTTCCAGATCAACCCCGTGTGGGTGTACGGGCCCTACAGCGGCTACATCGCGAGCTCGGGCGCCCAGCCGGACTGGTACGCGGGCTGGCTGGAGGGCCTGGTGCGGCTCTTCCCGGCCTGGGAGTTCCGCGGCTTCGGCTATGAGATCGCCGAGCCGTTCTTCCCCGGCATCCTGCTGCCCGGCGTCTTCTTCACGATCATGGGCCTCTGGCCGTGGATCGAGCGGCGCTTCACCAAGGACCAGCGGATCCACAACGTCCTGCAGTACCCGCGCGAGGTGCCGCTGCGCACGGCCATCGGGGTCGGGGCGATCGCGGTCGTCGTGATGCTCTCGATCGCGGGGGGCAGCGACGTGCTGGCGTCCTACCTCGGCCTGAACATCGAGGCGGCGACCAAGGTGATGCGCGCCCTCGTGATCGTGGTCCCGCTCCTCGCCTTCGCCGTCGCCTACCTCATCGCCCGCGAGCTCAAGCAGAGCGGAGTCCACCCCGTCCGGCGCTCGTCGATGCTGACCGTCCGGCGCGCTCCGAGCGGCGGGTTCGTGTACGAGGAGGTCGAGCGCGGTGGCTTCAAGAGCGTCGAGGAGCGCCTCGAGGAAGCCCACGAGGCGGCCGGCGGAGCCGCCGGCGGTGCCGCCGGGGGTGGCACCGACCTCGAGGAGCAGCACGCCTAGTCCCAATACCGTTTACTTAGGTTCTTGGGGGATCGGGTGGACCTGTTCCTCCGCCTCGACCTCGAGCAGGTCGATCCCGTTGGAGGTGGACGAGCAGTTG